>CAIXIP010000330.1 GCA_903919535.1 uncultured Bacteroidota bacterium
CAAGTAATTTCAAAAGTTAAAGACATTCGAAAAGAAAACGATCCTCGAAAAAAGGATTTTAGTCCTACGATTCTTGATTTTGGACCTGTACGTTTTCATATAGCACGTCATTTTGGTTTTTGTTTCGGTGTTGAAAATGCAATTGAAACAGCGTATAAAGCAATTGAAGAAAATTCTCATAAGCGAATTTTTTTGTTGAGCCAAATGATCCATAATCCCGATGTGAACAATGATTTGTTAAATCGTGGTGTAAAATTTTTGATGGATACATCAGGCAATCAGATCATTCCTTTTTCTGAATTAACAAAGGAAGATATCGTAATAATTCCTGCTTTTGGAACTACTTTGGAAATAGAAGAACAGATAAATAATATTGGAATAGCGGTGCATCACTATGACACTACTTGCCCTTTTGTTGAGAGAGTTTGGAAGAAATCAGAAAATTTAGGTGAAGAAAATTATACTATTATAATTCATGGGAAATACAAACACGAAGAAACCCGTGCAACATTTTCTAGAAGTGAAAAAAATGCTCATTCCATTATAGTAAAAGACATAGTAGAATCGCGCATTTTGGGCGAATTTATAAATGGTAAATTATCTGTGGAGGAATTTGAAAAAGTTTTTAAAGGAAAGCATTCAGATAATTTTGATGCAACAAAACATTTAACTCGTGTTGGTGTTATTAATCAAACAACTATGCTTGCTACCGAAACTCAAGAAATAGCTGATTATTTTAAAAATCTGATGATCCAAAAATTTGGTATTGAAAAAATTAAAGATCATTTTGCAGATACACGTGATACCTTATGTTATGCTACCAATGAAAATCAGGAAGCAACATATGGTTTATTAAAAGAGAGTGCAGATTTAGCTGTTGTTGTTGGAGGTTACAATAGTTCCAATACTTCACATATTGTGGAATTGTGTGAAAAGAAATTACCAACTTATTTTATTTCTTCCGAAAAAGAAATTGTTTCCAAGAAGCAAATATTTCATTTTGATTTCACCAAACAATTACGGTTATCAACAGCAGATTATATTCCCAACAAACTACCCGTTGATATTTTACTGACAAGTGGAGCATCTTGTCCTGATTCGGTTGTAGAGGCTGTATTACGAAAATTCCTTTCGTTTTTTGAATCAGCTAAAACAATTGAAGAAGTGATGAACGAAATGGATTTTTAGTTTTTATACTGGTCCTGTATGGAATTTATTTTTCTCTTGCATCTCTCAAGTAAAGAAAAATTAATTTTATGAAAAAGTTCATCATACTTTCCGCTTTGTGTTTATCTATAAACACAATAAATTCACAAGAAATAAAACTAATTGAAGCTACAATGCAGCATTGGGCTTCTGGTGCCTGTTGTAGTAGCGGAATAAATTATGTTTTTGAATTAGAGTTGCCGGATTCAGTTAGCAGTATAATTATAGATACAATCAGGATTGGGCAACAATATTTTTCAAAGAATTCTCAAATCAATTTTTCTACAAATATTTATAAAGTGAAAGGTAAAAAGCGAATTCAGATTTATGCTAATATTGGAAATAGTGGGGAAGGGCCATCAGAAATTGATTCAGAAGTTGAACCAGTAATAAAATATAAAAATTTTAAAAATTTGGCATGTATCAAATATAGGCTAAATGGAAAGAGAGAACTTTTTTACGTGAATAAACTTGTGATTTTGCAAAGTCCGGCACTACCTTAAATCAATTTATTTCAATCCGATTTCTTTTCCTTTTTCAATCATAAATCGGAATGCTTCCTGATAATCATTTTTAATGATGCCGTCCAAAATTGCTTCACGGATGGCATTTTTTATGATGCCAACTTCTCGTCCTGCATTAATGTTAAAGTGTTTCATAATATCTTCTCCGCTTATTGGTGGTTGCCAGTTGCGGATATTATCTTTTTCTTCAACTTCTTTTAATTTCTGACGAACCAATTCAAAGTTCTTCAAATACTTTTGAACCTTATATTCATTTTTTGAAGTAATATCGGCTTCACACAATTTCATGAGGTCATCAATATCATCTCCTGCTTCAAAAAGCAATCTGCGAATCGCACTATCGGTAACTTCGCTTTTCGCAAGAACTATTGGACGTAAATGAAGCAAAACTAATTTCTGAACATACTTCATTTTCTCATTTAATGGAAGTTTCAGTTCTGCGAAAATTTTAGGAACCATTCGTGAACCTTTGTCTTCATGTCCATGAAATGTCCAACCATGGTCTTCTTCAAAACGTTTGGTAGGAGGTTTGGCAATATCATGCAAAATGGCAGACCATCTGAGCCACAGGTCGTCCGTTGTTTTGCAAATATTATCGAGTACTTCGAGCGTGTGATAAAAATTGTCCTTGTGTCCTTTACCTTTTCGTGTTTCAACGCCATACAAAGCTTGCATTTCAGGAAAAATAAATTGTAATAATCCTGTGTCAAACAAAATTTTAAAACCAATGGAAGGTTTAGGAGCGAGGATGATCTTGTTTAATTCATCGGTAATTCGTTCTTTCGAAATAATTTTAATTCGTTCTTTATTCTTTGCAATACTTGCAAGCGATTTATCTTCAATTGTATAATTCAATTGTGTTGAAAACCGTATTGCGCGCATCATTCGCAAAGGATCGTCTGAATAGGTAACATCAGGATCTAATGGTGTGCGGATAATTTTTAATTCCATGTCGCTTTTTCCATTAAATGGATCAAGTAATTCACCATAGTTTTTTGAACTCAAGGAGATGGCTAGGGCATTAATAGTGAAATCCCTCCGGTTTTGGTCATCCTCCAATGTGCCATTTTCTACAACAGGTTTGCGGCTTTCAGAACGATAGGATTCTTTACGGGCTCCAACAAATTCGATATCATAATCTTCGTAGACTATTTGCGCTGTACCAAAATTCTTGTAAACATTTACATGGAATTTGTTTCCTAACTTTTTTGCAACTCGTTCAGCTAATTCAATACCACTTCCTATTGCAACAACATCGATGTCTTTACATGGCCGGTTTAACAATAGATCACGTACCCAGCCACCTATAACGTAAGCCGGAACGTTCATTTCATCAGCACATTCAGAGATAATTTTAAATATCGGATGTGTAAGTTTTGTTTTCAATTTTTATATTAGGTATTTTAAGCTTTATTCGGTTTCAATTTTCTCTTTCAATTTTTTCATTGCATCTTCAATTCGCTTAAAATAACGATAACGTTGTTTTTCAGCAACACCGCTAATTAAATTTGATTTCCGAATTAAATTTTTTAACCACAAATCGGTTTCATTGCAGTAGTTCGCATTGGTAGTGATCATGGAGTTAAATGTGTGATACGATATGTATGTCGCCTGAATTTTTCCCATATTCACTAAAATACAATTGTTGCCTATCATCACATCACTGTGATAAAGTGAATAATTGTTTTCACGACTTGCCGGTTTGTTTTCCCTATCAATCTTTGTATTCAATTCGGCTTGTTTTTTTATTCGATCAAGCATCTGATGAACTTGTTCCAGCACTAATAATGCATCATCTTTACTTTTAAAAATTCCGGCATCCCAATAAAATTCAATTTGTTTGAAGGTACTATTAACGGTATCATCGCTCCATATTTCAATGGAAGGGATTTTTGCATAGCGGTCGAGGATTTGCGCAGCAATTTCAATCAATTCATTATCAACAAGGTTTTTATCAAATTTATTTTCCTCATATCCTTTTGAATTTAAAATGGATTTGTTCCAATAAAAGGTTTTAAATGCGGTAAGTTCAGGGTGGTGAAAATGGTGAAAAATAGGAACATCTTCTGCTGAGTAAATAATTTGCTTATCCTCAAACTGCATAATTTTTCCAAGATCGTTATTGATGTTTACTAAATAGTCTTTATATGAATTAACATGACTGCTTAATTGATGGTATGAAAATGTTACCAAACTATTATCATTGCTGTTAATGAAGGCATCAAATGAAAGCTTAAAGTGTTTGCAAATAGCAGCAATCTCTTCAATACTCAAGGCTGTTTCTCCTCTAAGCCGTCTGTAGGCACTATCGTTGCTAATTTCCAGTAAATCAGCTAGTTCGTCAACCAATGAAATGTTTGAAGGCAATGCTTCTTTTAATCGTTGCATTAATTTCGATTGAGCTGATTCTTGAGTTTTTTTAGCCATAATAATTTCGTATAAAGTAATTATTGAACATGCTATTTTTTGCAATTATTCCCAAAAATACAAAATGTATTTGCAAAAAATGCAAATTTTAGAACTGTGCCAGACAAATTATGTCTTGCTTTTTGCAACTCCTACTTTAAAATTATTGTAGGCAGCGGGATTCCGTTTCTTCTCGTCATGGAGTCGATGTAGTTTTGTCTCAGAAAATAACCGAAATGAGAACAAATTATTTTATTCAACTAATAATTGCATCGATTTTACTTTTTAATGTAAATGCGAAAGCACAATCATCAATATTTATGAAGGTTGGCAAATCCATAAACAATTCTAAAGAGATACAATTAGAAAAAAAGAATGGGTTCATTAATTTAAAATCGCTGAAAGCTCATTTCGAGAACTACAAAACCACTAAAAAATACAATCCTTCTTGTTCTGTGAATGTATTGAATGGAAAAGGAATTTATTTGTTTTCATTTCCTAGCATTAGTTCAATACCAACAATCAGAGTAGGAGTGGACGTAAAAGTTGGATTAACAATAACATTATAAACTAAAAATTATATAAAATGGAAACTCAAACAATCACTAAGATTTCAAAAACACGAACAATGGTTCTTTGTTGCCTTATTACATTATTTATTGCTGCAACGGTAAGTTTCGCAGGTCAAGTAAACATCCGAGGATTCGTAAATAATATACTTGCTTGGAATACAATTTAAATTTTACTGAAAATTGATATGAAAACGAGAAACAAAAAAATACTAAGAATAATAATGGCATTTGCTCTAAATTCAATTACAATGCTGGCTTTGTCTCAAGACACTTTGCTATTTCGTAATGGAAGTTCAATTATTAGTAAGGTATTGGAAATAACTCCAATCGAAATTAAATACAAAAAAATTGAAAATGTGGATGGCCCACTTTATATCGTAAATAGGGAAGATGTTAAATTCATTAATTATAAAAATGGTTCGATTGATAGTTTCGCTCAAATAAAGCCCTGGTTTAAACTCGTTGTTAAATCCGAAAAGCAATCGAGAAAAGATATAATTGAAGAACCTGTTAGATCTTCAAAAATAGTTAAGTGTGGGAGATTATATTTCTTGAATAATGATGCTTATAGTGAAAGTCAAATTTTATCCGAGATGAAAAGTGCTAATATTCCTGAAATCAATTTACATATTCGAAAATCAAAATTAGCAAGAGGGTTTCAAAATGTTGGTTTTATTGCAATACCTGCTGTTGCGATTGGATTTGTCTCCATTATCACTTCTCAAGATTCTTACTTTACTAGTAGAAATAAAAAAGCAGAAAACTTCGGAATTGCCATGTTAGCATTTAGTGCGGCATGCTTAACAACATCAATCGTTCTTAAAAATAATCGTCAAAAACACAATGAAATCGCATTACGCATGTATTATCAAACTAATTAAATAAAACGGAAATCATGAAAACTAAAAACGAAATAATCAAACTGAATTCATCAATTGAATCAGTCAAAACAGAAAAGATCTCAACAGATAATCTACTATTGTTTTTAAATTTGAATGTGTTGGAAAGGTACTGTAAACAAACCTTTGAACTTTATTCATCATTGTTAGGAGTTAAAAAATGGTCGCTTTTTATTTTTTTATTGATATTAAGTTTTTCAATTAATGCACAAGAAACAGCGATTAAAAAAAACGGAAATAAGTCAAGTGTTTCTGTTTTAAATATTGATTCAAAAGGCTTGGGAATTGATCCAACTCAAATGGGAAACATGGTGCGGATCGAGTTGGAAAAGCTTGATACATTTGAAGTAATGGACAGATATGATGTTTCATATGTAGTTGAAAAAAACAAATTAAATATCAATAATTGTTATGGGAAAATTTGTCTGGTAGAAATTGGCAGTATGATTAATTCCGACAAAATGTTTACTGGAAGTGTTGAATTAATTGGCGAAACGGTTGTAGCAACTTTTCGATTAATTGACGTAAAGTCATCAACAATTGAAAAAACACAGGTAAATGAATACTTGAATTTACCAAAAGATCTACAATCGATGGTAAAAATATCTGTTAGTCAAATGTTTGGTAAGTCTGTTGAAGAGCCTCTTTTAACTTATCTTACAAAAAAAAACAATTTTGAAAGTTCAACAAACAACCCAAATCACTCGAGTGTTAATTTATCAGGACCAAGGAGCGGATTTGCTTATTTTACTGGTGAAGCCGCGCGTATTCTAGAAAAGCCTCGCAATGAAGGTGGTTATGGAACATATCCAATAATGTTTCAGTTTGGTTATCAATTTGAAGTTCAATATTTGAATGAAGGAAATTATCAAGCATTGTTTGAGTTTTTACCAACTGTTTCTGGTTTTAATCAAAATGTATTTATACCAAGTATTACAATAATGAACGGATTCAGAAATAACAAACATGGTTGGGAAATCGCATTTGGTCCTACATTCGGACTTATCAATAAAGCAAATGGTTATTATGACGGGAATCAAAACTGGCATTTACAAAATGAATGGAGTGACTCTACTCAATCAAATCCTTATCGGATCGAGAAACGTCTGGATAGTAGGGGAGCTTATGAATTACAAGCCGGATTTATTGTTGCAGCCGGTAAAACATTCAAATCAGGTAAGCTAAATATTCCGGTTAATATTTATGTTGTTCCTAACAAGGATGGAATACGAATGGGAGCTTCTTTCGGCTTCAATGCCAAGAGAAGATAAAAAACGATACAGCTTTTAAGCCCCATCATTTGTGTGATTGGGACTTTTTTGTTTATTGTTTTTTTTAGTGATTTTACGCACTCCTTTTATTGAAAAAAATCATTTTTTTTAAAAGGTTTTGATTGTATTTTTGCCCTGTTAATATTCGTTATTTGTCTGTTTGTATTTAAAATACTGACTTTAAGGCGTATTAACTTTTTTAAAAAGAAATGAACAATAGCAACTTATTTCTATCTTTAGCGTATCGAACCATAAATTAAACAAAAGATAGGAAAAGGAGGGAATATGTTAAGAAATCTACGAACTTGGTTCTTTCTGATAAATATTATATGTGTTCCTTTTTTTGCATATTCAACACATATCGTTGGAGGCTCTTTAACGTATGTTTATAATGGAGGCTCAAATTATACCGTTACTCTAAAACTTTATCGCGATTGTGGTCCAGGAACAGCCGCTTTTCCCGGTTCTGTAACAATAACTGTTTTAGGGAATAATGGGGTGGCATTCACTCCAAGCCGCGACATAACAATGAATTTAGGCCCTGTAACTCCAGTTCCTTCCAATCTTGATACCTGTGCACCAATACCAAATCCGATGCCTTGCACACAACAAGGTATTTATACAACAACAGTTAATAATTTACCTCCTAATCCAGGTGGATATCATTTGTATTACCAGTTAATAGCAAGAAATCTTAGTTTAACAAATATCAATGCTGCTTGTAATTGTGTCGGTGAAAGTTTTTATGCATATATACCTGGCCCAACAATTCTTTGGAATGAAGATTTTTTGTTAACAAATGGAACTACTGTTGATAATGCTGCTACAGCTTGGAGTATTACTGCTGGTATTCCAGCTCCCGCTACTTCCAGTGTTAATAATAATGTATTTGAAATTACTGGCGTCAATGATGCTCAAGAAACATGGACATCCCAAGTAATCAATATTTCGGCATATCCTGGAGGAGTTAATTTAAGTGCTGATCTTACTGAAGTAGGAACACTCGACCCTAACGATTCTATATTTGTTTACTATCGATTAAATGGCGGACCACTCATTCCATTTGCCACTAATGGTTTTATTGCCGATGATTTTACGAATGCAATTGCCACACAACCGGGAGTAATTGGTAATACAATTCAAATTATTATTCGAGTTCATTATGATGCTTCTTCTCCAACGAGTGAAACATACAGATTCGATAATGTGCTGGTTTATGCCAATAATTTTATAAACAATAGCAATCCTGTATTTGATCTATTCCCTCCGCTATTTCTTTGTGTTGGAGAGCCTTTTTCTTTTGATCATTCTGCTACTGATGCTGATGGTGATTCTTTATATTATACTTTTTATACACCATATAATGGCGATAATGGTGTTGGTCCACTTGATCCAACTTTTTCTGGAAATACACCTTTGTTTCAACCAATTGTTTTTCTTCCTGGATATGGAACAACAAATCCATTAGGAGGTACACCATTAAGTTTGAATGGGGCTACAGGATTATTAACCGGAACGCCAGGATTATTGGGACAATTTGTTGTTGGAATTATTGTTAAAGAATACAGAAATGGAGTATATATTGATGCAACATTGAGAGACTTTCAATTCAATGTGATCAACTGTCCTCAGTTTATTCCTGCTGTATTAGCCCCAACAAATTCTTGTACCGGAACTACCGTTCATTTTTCAAATTTGGGCGGAAGTTCAGGATCAAACTGGTATTGGGATTTTGGAGATCCTTCAACAACAACTGATCATTCTACACTTAATTCTCCAATTTATACATATCCGACATCAGGTACATATACTGTTTCATTAACAACTGGTTATGGAACAAATTGTGCAAATACAGCAATTTCAACAGTAGATATTGGTTGGGTGAATGCAAGTTTTACGAATAATGCACCGAAGTGTGTAGGTGATCCTGTTACTTTTACAAATACATCAACTTCATCAAGCAATGTTACAATTACAGCATACAATTGGTACTTCGGAGATGGAGGTACATCCGCCCTTCAAAGCGCTATTCATACATATAATGTAGGTGGGACATACACTGTAACATTAATAATTACATCAAATATTGGTTGTTTAGATACAGTATTGCAAACAATTGTTATTAATCCTAAACCAATTGCAAATGCCGGTGTTGATAAAACCGTTTGTGCGAATAATGCCAATGTTTTATTAAATGGAATTGTTACTAATGCAACAGGAGGAGTTTGGACAAGTAGCGGAACAGGAACTTTTTCTCCTAATAATACAAATCTGAATACAACTTATATTCCAAGTAATGCAGATACAGCAATAGGTTCAGTGAATCTTTATCTTACAACAACAGGTAATGGTATTTGTGGCTCGGGAAAAGATACAATGAAAATTACTATTACTGATGCTCCGTCAATTGCAAATGCAGGTGCTGATCAAACAATATGTGGAGTTACAACAGCGACAATTTCAGCTAATAATCCAATTATAGGAACTGGTTTTTGGACCCTTGTTTCAGGAACAGCAACCATAACAAATCCTAGCTCTGCAATTACAACTGTTACAGGATTGTCACCAGGAACTTCAAATGTTTTTCAATGGACTATTTCAAGTTCAGGTTGTATTTCCACCTCGGATAATGTTATTATCAATACAGATTTTTCACCAACAATTGCAAATGCAGGTAATGATATTCATTTGTGTAATACAACTTCAACTGTCCTTGCAGGAAATATTCCTGCAATAGGAATAGGTTCATGGACAGTAATATCAGGAACAGCAACTATAACTACGCCATCTTCTCCAACTTCTGGAATAACAGGTCTTGTACTTGGAGATTCTGTAATTCTAAGATGGACAATTTCAAAAGGTGTTTGTACTAGCTTTGATGAAGTAAAAATTATTATTAATAAACTAGCAATTGTGAATGCTGGTATAGACCAATCATTTTGTTCTCCTACCAACATTCAATTAAATGCTGCTATTACAGGAGGAAGTGCAACAGGTGTTTGGACAAGTTTAGGAAGCGGAAGTTTTTCTCCTAATGCCACAACTCTTAATTCCATTTATACCCCGAGTACTTTAGATATTTCAAATGGTTTTGCCACATTGATATTGACCTCTACAAATAATCAAGCGTGCCCTGCTATCACAGATACAATGAAAGTTGATTTTTCGGGATTTCATGGAATTGTTTCAACTTCCGTAGTAAACGTAAGTTGTTTTGGCGGTTCAAACGGCTCAGCAACGGTTAATATCGTCAATGGTTCGAGTCCATATACATATTTTTGGAATACATCTCCGGTTCAAACCAATGCTACGGCAACAGGTTTAGGTATAGGAACTTACTCTGTAACCATGCAAGATAATTATGGTTGTTTTGCACAAGCAACAGCAACCATTACTCAACCAACTCCTTTGGTTCTAAGTTCTGTAATCACCAATGTATCCTGTGCTACTGGAAGTAATGGTAGTATTATTATAACACCAACAGGTGGTACAGCACCCTACAGTTATTTATGGTTGCCAGGTAATCAGACAAGCAGTTCTTTAATTGGTAAACCGGCAGGAACATATACGTTGACAGTAACCGATTCGAAAGGTTGTCAAGTTACATCACCTTATATCATCACACAACCCTTAGCGTTATCAGTGGTATTAAGTGGAGTTAATGTAAGTTGCTTTGGTGGAAATTCAGGTGTAGCCACATCTCTTGTATCTGGTGGAACAGCTCCATATACTTATAGTTGGAGTCCGAGTGGTGGAACAGGTCAAAACTTGTCAGGCGCAAGCGCAGGTACTTATACCTTAACGGTATCAGATAATAAAGGGTGTGCTCAATCAGCTACAGTTATCATTACACAACCAACAGCATTGATAGCAAGTATTACTAGCACCAATGAAACTTGTAATTACATGAATAATGGAACAGCAGCGGCAACTGTATCAGGGGGAACACCTACATACTCATATTCCTGGCAGCCGGGGAATCAAATTACGAATAGTATTTCAAATTTATCAAGTGGAACCTATACATTAACTGTAACAGATTCAAAAGGGTGTACAAGTATTGCATTTGCATCTATATCTGAGCCTTCCACACTTTCCGTTAGTTTCACTAATCAGGTAAATGTAAGTTGTTTTGGTGGCACAAATGGTTCAATAACAGCATTGGCAACAGGCGGCACTCAAAATTATAATTACTTATGGACACCAGGGAATATAACAGCAACAACGTTAAGTAATATCACAGCAGGAAACTATGTCGTAAAAGTAACGGATAATAATGGTTGTCAGGTACAAAATAATATTTCAATCATTCAACCGGCAAGCCCACTATTAGTGATAGGCTCTTCAACAACCACTTCCTGTTATGGTGGGACAAATGGTACCGTTTCATCTGTTGCCATAGGAGGCACAGCTCCTTATTCCTTTAATTGGATGCCGGGAAATTCTAATTCTCAGAATGTTTCCAACCAAGCGGCAGGAACTTACACAGTAACAGCAACAGATGCGCAAGGATGTATAGCAAGCAATTTAGTGAATGTAGCGCAGCCTGCGCAGATCTCAGCTATTACCTCATCAGTAAATTCAAATTGTAGTTTAGCAAACGGAATGGCATCTGTTTCAACAACCGGTGGAGTAGGTCCATACACTTATCTATGGTCACCTTTAGGCGGAACAAGTAATATAGCAACAGGATTACAATCAGGAGCATATACAGTTTCGGTAACAGATGTAAATGGGTGCAGCGTATCACAATGGGTAAATGTAAATGATAATGTAGCGCCAGGTGTAACCATTATTTCGTCAACAAATGTATCATGTTATGGCGGGTCCAATGGTTCAGCATCCACATCAGTTGTAGGGGGAACAGGAACGTTAACTTATAGCTGGGCACCATATGGAGGGAATGCCCCATCAGCAAATGGATTGATTGCAGGAACGTATACAGTAACGGTTACTGATGCGGTCGGTTGTCAATCATTAGCAACAACAAGTCCAGCTATCACTCAACCTCCTCCAATAAGCATAGCCGTAGTAACAAGTAATGTGAGTTGTTATGCAGGAAACAATGGAGGAGCGAGTGTTAGTGCCAATGGTGGTACACCGGGCTATACGTATCAATGGCTTCCCGGAGGAAGTTTTGGATCAACAATTAATAATCTTTCAGCCAATACTTATACAGTAAAGGTTACGGATGCCAATCTATGTGTTCAAACGCAAGCATTTAGTATTACTCAACCAAATCAACTTACTGCGAGTATTTCATCCTCAACAAATGTAAGTTGTTATGGCGGTAATAATGGAACAGCAAGCGTAACGGCAACAGGTGGCACACCATTTTATACATATAACTGGTTACCTTCAGGAGGAAATGGATCAACAGGAACAGGTTTGTCAACAGGAACCTACACTGTAAATGTGACTGATACAAAAGGTTGTGCCACATCAACAACAGTTATTATCACACAACCATCCCAGGCATTGGCTGCCAGCAGTAACGCCTTGGCAACGGCTTGTTATGGAAGCTCGAATGGTACGGCAACAATAACTGCTATTGGTGGTACACCGGGTTATACTTATCAATGGTTTCCTTCCGGAGGCAGCGGACAAACAGCAACAGGACTTTCCCAAGGTAATTATTTTGTGTTGGTAACAGATGCTCACAGTTGTCAGACCAATGTAGCATTGACGATATTTCAACCAACACCAATAACAGGAACATTAGTAACGGTGAACCCATCCTGTGGTTTTAACAATGGTTATATTGTGTCTCAAGTATCCGGAGGTACAGGTCCATATACTTATTTTTGGTCACCAGGTTCAATAACAACATCAGGAATTACTGGAGTTGGACCTGGAATTTTTACATTACAAGTTACTGATGCACAAAATTGTACAGCAACATTTTCTTCAACCTTGAGCAATATAGCAGGACCATCAGTTTCAATTAGCTCTTCAACAAATGTAAGTTGTTATGGAGGGAATAATGGAACAGCAACAGCAATTATTAATCAGGGTACAGCACCCTATTCGATAAATTGGTCGCCATCTGGAGGTAACAATATATTAGCATCATCATTAACAGCCGGAGTTTATACCGTTAACGTTATTGATGCATTAGGCTGTGAATCATCTGTAGTTGCTACTGTTTCAGAACCTACTCCTTTAAGTATTAATATTTCATCAATTGATAATGTATCATGTAATAATGGAAGTGATGGAACAATAACTGTTGCAGGTTCAGGTGGTACACCAGGTTATAACTATTCCTGGCAGCCCGTTGTTTCTTCCTCAGCAACACTAAATAATTTGGTCTCAGGAACCTATACCGTAAATGTAACCGACCAACACAATTGTGCATCTTCAATATCTGTTAATCTTACTCAACCATCACCGGTAGTATCATCACTATTATCATATATTGACCCTGCCTGTTACAATGGAAGTAATGGAAGCGCAACAGTTCTTGGTTCGGGCGGCACATTCCCATATACGTATACCTGGTCCACCAATCCTGTTCAAACGGGTAATACGGCAAGTAATCTGCAAGCAGGCCCATACACGGTGATGATAACCGATAATAACGGTTGCAACATCATATATAATTTTATGCTTACTCAACCTATGCAAGTCATAACAAGTGCAGGTGCCAATGATACAATTTGTTTGGGTCAACTTGCAAACCTAACAGCCACAGCATCTGGTGGTACAGGAACTTATTCCTATACTTGGTTGCCACAGAACTTTACCAATAATGGCACTCTCACAGTTTCTCCGTCATCAACAACAACTTATACTGTACTCGCAACGGATCAGAATGGATGTGCAGGCCAATCAACAACAGCTACTGCAGTTGTTTATAGCTTATTACCTGCAAATATTAGTGTTTTAGGAAATACTCCGATCTGTCCAGGACAAAGCACTACTGTGTCTTGTCAGATTGCTGGGTTAACAGGTCCTGTTACTTATCAGTGGAATTATGGATTGGGTAGTGGTTCTGGCCCATATACGGTAACCCCATTACAACCTACCACATATGTAGTTACTGTTTCAAATTCCTGTAGTGTATCAGTAACGGATTCGGTTCATATCTTTTTTAATCCTCAGCCAACAGTTATATTAACATCAGATACAAATGGAATGTGTGTACCGAGTGCTTTGCAGTTTTATGATAATTCGATAACAGGAAATGTAACTGATCCAATTACCTCGTGGTATTGGGATTTCGGAGATGGCACAACATCAACACAGTCAGATCCGGTACATATATATAACACAGCCGGTACGTATTATGTTTATTTAACAGTATCAACTACAGGTGGTTGTCAGAACAATAATTCATCAGCACCAATGATGATAAATGCGTATCCATTCCCTATAGCAGCATTTTCAGTTAACTCAACAACACTTGATCTTCCTTATGATTTATTGAACTGTACGAATCAATCAGTTGGAGCTGATAGTTATATCTGGAACTTCGGTGATGGTGCAGGAAGTACAAGTATTAATCCTCAGCATTTATATACAACTGTAGGGAATTTCAATGTTCAATTGATTGCTACTACAATTCATGGTTGTTCAGATACAGCTAATACGGAGGTTATGACCAATGCAGACATTACATTCCCGAATGTATTTACACCAAGTAGTGGTGGTTCAACAGGAGGATGGTATGATGTAACAAGTTTAAGTAATGATGTATTTTTCCCATATACATCAGGAGTTACAGAATTCAAATTACAAATATTTAATCGTTGGGGGGAATTGATCTTTGAATCAACAGATATCAAACAAGGCTGGGATGGGTATTATAGAGGAGGATTATGCCAGCAGGATGTATATGTTTGGAAAGCATATATAAAATTAAATAATGGTAAAACGTTTAATAAAAATGGCGATGTTACACTGCTTCGTTAAAAGATATATTTCACTGCTTGTGATACTTTTTGTATCACTGCCTGTGTTAGCACAGCTGACTTCACATGAAAATAAAAAGTTGATGGTTAAAGCAGATAATGCATTTGACTATGGCGATTTTTTAAATGCACTGCAAATCTATCAGCAGTTGTATAAAGTAGATTCAACAAATAACGATCTGAATTATAAGCTAGGTATTTGCGATTTTGAAATCAGAAAATACAGAAGGGACTCAAAAAAATATTTTGAAAAAATTCCATCATCCTCTTATCCAGAAAGCAATTATTATTTAGGAAGACTTTATCATTTATCAAGAAATTATAATAAGTCAATTGACTGTTTTTCTCAATACAAAAAATATAAAGGAGAAAAGGAGCATACAGTGAAAGAGATCGATGATCTGATAGAGAAATCAAATACAGCGATGCTTTTTGAAGCAAGTTCAGACAAATCCATCCAAATCGAAAATATTGGTGATGCAGTAAATACAGGATATTCAGAGTATGCGCCCTTGATATCAGCAGAAGAGAATTTTATCATATTTACTTCTCGAAGAAAAAATCCGATATGGCAAAATAAAGATCCTTTAGGTGAATATTTTGAAGATATATATATATCCAGAAAAGTAGCAAATGTATGGCAAACGCCAGAAATGTTAGATACGATCATCAATACTTCGGTACATGATGCTTGTACAGGTTTATCTGCAGATGGCGAAAAACTTCTTTTATATAGGACAAGTAAAGATTTAAGGAGTGGCGATATTTATGAAAGTTTTTTAACGAATGGGAAATGGTCGCCCCCAGCCATATTAGGCACAAATGTTAATTCAGCAAATTATGCCGAAACGAGTGCTTGTTATTCACCCGATGGAGATATAATTTTCTTTTCAAGTGACAGACCAGGAGGATTTGGCGGCAAAGATTTGTATTCAGTAAAAAAATTACCAAATGGAAAATGGAGCGAACCATATAATTTAGGTCCGAATATCAATACCGAATACAATGAAGATGCCCCATTTGTTCATCCCACCGGAAACATATTGTTTTTCAGTTCAGAAGGACATAAGAACATGGGAGGTTATGATGTATTCAAATCAAATTTTGATGAAGCAGGCGGTTTTACAACACCTGAAAATCTAGGTTATCCAATCAATACATCAGATGATGACATATTTTTTGTGTTGAATACATCAGCATCAAAGGGGTATTTATCATCCGAAAGAGCAGGAGGATATGGTTCTCAGGATATTTATCAGGTTGATTTATCAAGTAATACATTACCATTAAGTGTTTATAATATTTGTGTATTTGACAATGTAGATACCTTGATCAATAAAGTTGAAATTGCTTTAACCGACCTTACGGCAATGAAGGTTTTTGGAGTATATAAATCAAACCCAAGAACTGGTAAAATCCTAATAATAGCAGAACCCAATAAAGAATATCAGATCACTATTAAATCACCAGGGTTCGAGCCATTTATAACAAATTCAATTTTCAATACGGATAATTATATCACCTATAAATTGATCAGAAAAAAAGAATGAAAACAGTAGTAAAAATAGCATCCTTTATTTTGATCTTTTACATGAATAATGTGAAAGCACAGGATATGCATTTTACTCAGTTTTATTCATCGCCCTTGTATCTGAATCCAGCCTTTACAGGTTCAGATGTATGTGGAAGAGTATCATTGACCTATCGAAATCAATGGCCAGGCATATCAAAAGCCTATAAAACATATTTATTTTCAGCCGATCATTTTGTACGAAAATATAATCTAGGAGTAGGATTATTAATTGGTAATGATGTTGCTGGAACTGGTGAATTAAAAACTACTGTCATTAATCCAAGCATTGCTTATGAACTTCGAATGGGAAGGAGAATAGTGCTTCGCGCAGGTATTCAACCGGGCATAGGTATTGTAAGTATTGATTATAATAAATTAGTTTTCGGAGATCAAATAGCTCGAGGTGGAAATGTTCCAACTATTGAAAATCCGACTCAAACAAAAACATTTTTTGATATCGGAGCAGGAATTTTGATTCATACCGAAAAGTATTGGTTAGGAACATCATTTTTTCATTTGAATCAACCTAATCAATCATTGATAGGAGCAAATAGTAGATTGCCAATAAAATATACAGTGCATGGCGGAGCGAAATTCCCATTGAATAAAGAAGAAAAAACGGAGACGAAAAAAGAATCCATAACAACAGTTTTTCATTATCGCGGACAAAAAGAATTTGATCAATTTGATATTGGTATGTATTACACTCGTTATGTATTTAGTCTGGGCTTGTGGTACAGAGGTATACCTGGATTAAAAGCGTACAAAAAAGGGTATAGTAATAACGATGCAATTGCTATTATAACTGGTATTCAGGCAAAACGCATGAGTATCGGATATAGTTATGATTTTACAATTTCTAAACTTGCATTTTTAACAAATGGTGCTCATGAAATAACTTTATCTTATCAGATCTGTAAAATGAACAAAAAGAAAAAGTATAAATTGTTAATTCCTTGTCCGAAGTTTTAAATCCCAAACTATTTAGTATTCTAATAAAAAACACCTTTATGAAAAGACATAAAGGTGTTTTTGTATGAAAAATAAAGTGCTCGGGAGGAGATTCGAACTCCCACGTCTTTCGACATACGCCCCTCAAGCGTACACGTCTGCCAGTTTCGCCACCCGAGCATGATGCAAAGGTAGAATATTTATGGCAAAACTGACAAAAATTATTCCTTTGATGGCGGCTGCTTGCGATCTTTTAATTCATTTAATAAAAACCGTTTGAATTCCTCATCAGCCCGATAAAGTTTGGCTACTTTTTTTATCGGCAACACAGCTTTAAATTTTGAATTATACTCTTTTTGAAGATCCAATTCCTTTTGCCTGAAAGCCATTTCATTATCTACCAATTGTTCAATATCTTTGTCAGACATACCTTCCAGATTTTCTTTCGCATTTTTCATATCTTCCCTTCTTTTGCTTCTCAATTCCTTAAGTTTATCATCATACTGATTGTAAACAGGCCAGAATTTTTGTGCTTCTTCAGCTGTAAGGTCCAATTTCTTGGTTAAAAAGCCAACTTTTTGTGCTTCTATATTTTCTCTTTTTTCCTTTTGATGATGATCTTTTGGTGGTGGAGGTCCATCGGGTCCACCAGGAGGAGGAGGTTGTGCGATTGTAATATTACTTACAATAAAAAATACTAATAAAATTAGCACTTTTGGGATGTTGTTTTTTCTTTTCATGATTTCTATTTTTTAATTTAAAATACTTTCGTCAATATTGTTTTCTATTAAATAATTTTCGATACCTGTATTTTGTTCCGGTTTTATTTCATTTTCTGAATTAGTACTTGAAACAATAACATCAATGATTGTGGATTCATCAATCAGATAAAGTTGCTCTTCATCTGATAATTGGTATTCTATTTTTGTACTTGATACTTTACTTTGTTTTTCAATGTAGTTAACACCAGCACCAGCAATTAACAATGTTGTTAAAACAGGGATCGCAAAATTTGGCTTGATAAGTAAAATCAACCATTCAAAAATGCTTGTTTTTAAGGGTTTGTTATTAACGATATCTTGAATTCTCGATGGAAATTCATCAAAATAATTGCTAGGGACTTCGAAAGGAATATATAAAGGGATGTTGCTTAAAATAGGTGCTTCAGATTTTATTTCTTCAAGGTTAGAAATTCGATTTTCTAATTTGGAAGCGAAGTAATCAAAGTAATCATTATCAGCTTTAAAAGGAGTTGTTTTATCCAATTTGGATAGGTGAGAAGCTATCTCATTTAAATCGTCATCTTCAAAGTTTGATATGTTGTTTTTTGTATTCATTCTGTTCTTCGATACAGTTTTTTGAAAAAGGTTTAATGCTTAGTTAAATAATTTTCTACTTTCTTTACTGCGTGGTGGTAGGAAGCTTTTAAGGCTCCCACTGAAGTATCCAATATCTGACTCATCACTTCATATTTTATATTGTCAAAATACTTCATATTGAAAACAATGCGTTGCTTGTCCGGTAAGGTTAATATCGCTTTTTGAAGTTTGGCTTGGATCTCATCAGCTTTATAATAACTATCACTTTCGAGATTATTTGCTAAAAAAGAAGAAACATCATCCAAAGGAATACCGGCACGTTTTTTCTTTTGATTTAAGAAGTTGATCGATTCATTGGTAGCAATTCGATAAAGCCATGTGTATAGCTGAGATTCGGCTTTAAAACCTTCGAGGTTTTTCCAAACCTTAATAAACACATTCTGAAGTACATCATCTGTGTCCTCATGATCAAGAAGGATTTTACGGATATGCCAATACAATCGTTTTTGATATTGACGAACTAACAGGTTAAACGCATAATTTCGCGTTTCGGGATGAAGAAATTGTTCTAAGAGTTCTTTGTCGGATAAATCCATATAAGCGTTCTGTTTATCAAAAATCGCTAAAATTTATCCTTCAAAAGAATAATCTATTAGCTTTTACGTGCGATAACTTTTTTTACAGCTTCAACAATATTAACGGCATCTAAGCCATATTTAGTCATTAATTGGTCTGGAGTTCCACTTTCTCCAAAGCTGTCATTTACAGCAACCATTTCAATTGGTGTTGGTAATTCACGAGCAAGAAGTTGGGCTATACTATCGCCTAAGCCACCATTCATTTGATGTTCTTCAGCTGTAACTACACAACGAGTCTTTTTTGCTGAAGCTATGACTGCTGAATTATCCAAAGGTTTAATGGTATGAATATTTATAATTTCTGCATTGATTCCCATGGCAGCTAATTGCTCCCCAGCTTCAATTGCTTTCCAAACTAAATGCCCTGTTGCAAAAATGCTAACATCAGCCCCTTCATTTAGCATCACAGCTTTTCCGATCTCAAAATGTTGATCAGCAGGAGTGAAATTTGGTACAGATGGTCTACCAAAACGCAAGTAAACTGGTCCTTCATAATTTGCAATAGCAATAGTAGCTGCTTTAGTTTGGTTATAATCGCAAGGGTTTATAACAACCATTCCGGGTAACATCTTCATTAATCCAAGGTCTTCCAAAATCTGATGTGTTGCTCCATCTTCTCCTAATGTCAAACCTGCATGAGAAGCACATATCTTAACGTTTTTTCCTGAATATGCTACAGACTGACGGATTTGGTCATAAACTCGTCCAGTAGAGAAATTAGCAAATGTTCCAGTAAAGGGGATTTTTCCTCCAATAGTCAAACCTGCTGCAATACCAATCATATTTGCCTCAGCAATACCTATTTGAAAAAATCTTTCAGGATGATCTTTTGCAAATGCATCCATTTTTAACGAGCCGGTAAGATCGGCACATAATGCAACCACATTTGGGTTTGACTTCCCTAATTCAGATAATCCTGCTCCAAATCCCGAACGGGTGTCTTTTTTTTCAGTGTAAGTAAATTTTTTCATATTAAAGTTGTGGTAAAGATTATGTTATTTAAGTATTTGATTATTAGATTTTAGTATAATTTAACTGAGGTAGAGATTCCTGACTCAATTTTAAAAAATTTTTCAATTGTATAAATAGATTCTTTGGCATTTTTAGGGCGAAATTCAACTCGATATCTTCCCGGTTGTAATATCAAAGTTTCTTGAATCAACTTGTTGTTTAGATTACAAACCCAAACCATTTTATTGTTTTCTTCAACAAAAACACTTCCGGGGCCTTCACTTGGTTTTGCAATTGATACACTTCCCGATTGAGGTATTTCAATTGTTGTGGTTTTACTTTGTGCTACATCTACTTTGTTTATTTTGGTTCTTGGCAATGTTAAAACTTCCAGATCGTACTTCCCAACAATGAATTTTTCGGTAGTGTTAAAGCTTTGAATGTGAAGTGTTTGCATCTCTCCATTTTTACGGATGATACAAGTAGGATTTACATTGCCGGACATTTTTAAACTAATATATCCTTGAGGAGCATCAATGGCAATAATGTTATGTTTTCCTGCAACCAATTCAATTCCCTTTTTCTCTACTGGAGGGATCGTATGAACTACCATTTTATAGGTTCCAATCGGATCGAGAATAATTGTATCGGGTACGCCTTTATTGTTGATGGTGTGGATGTAATTATACCTGATAGCCCCAGATTGTTCATCGTAAAAGGTCATGTTTACATCCGTTTCGGTTGGTCTGCCAACTTGGTCATTTAAGTTAACCTGAACCGTAGTATTATTAAGTGCTTGAGAAATAACAATGTTTAAAATATTCTTGAAATTAGATTCACTGGAAGCATCATAAAATTTTCCGATACAGCCAAAACTGTTCATGTAATTTTGGTCGAGTCCGATTCCGATGATAAAAGGCTTAAGAATAATACCCTTCTTTTGCAATGCAAGTGATACAGCACATGGGTCGCCATCACATTCCTCAATTCCGTCAGTAATTAAAATGATGATGTTTCTGACATTCGCATTTGAGGAAGTAGGAAAGTCGCCTCCGCATTGCTCAAGCGTATAAGCAATTGGTGTTGTTCCTTTCGGAACAATTTGTTTTAATTTGTTTTTTATTGCTGTAACGTTGCTTCTCCCAAATGGGACTTCTAATTTTGTATCCTGACAATTTCTCTCAGGTCTCAATCCATATTGGTGACCATAAGCACGGAAAGCGATTTCAAGGTTATTTACATCTTTAATGCTATCTAAAAACTCAGTAAGCATTTTTTTTGCAATATCCATTTTCATTCCACTTTGCCATTGCCCGAACATGCTGAAGGAAGCGTCAAAAACAAATTCAATGCGAGTAAGTGGTTTTGATTGCTGAGAGAATAAGTTTAAAGACAAAAAGTTTAAACTCAAAAGTATAATAATACATTTTTGAGTGAGTTTTGAATAATGGCTTGAAAAAGAACCTTTCAACTTCATTTTTTTGTCTTTAAAATTGTACTTTGAGACTTGCATTTTATATTAATAATCTCCAAGTGTTTCTGGGTTTTGTTTCAAAGCTTGTGCCAATTGATCATCGTTTGGAGCAACACCATGCCATTTGTGGCTTCCCATCATAAAATCAACACCATTACCCATTTCGGTTTTCATTAATATCATTACTGGCTTTCCTTTTCCGGTATGCTCTTTCGCTGTTTTCAATATAGAAAGTACGGACGAAATATCGTTTCCTTTTTCTAGATCCAAAACGTCCCATCCAAAAGCTTCGAATTTAGCACGTAAACTGCCCATTTTCAATACTTGATCTGTCGATCCATCAATTTGTTGCCCGTTCATGTCAACTGTTGCAATCAGGTTGTCAACCTTCTTAGCAGAAGCATACATGGCAGCTTCCCATATCTGTCCTTCTTGTAATTCTCCATCACCATGCAAAACGTAAACGAGGCTGTTGTCTTTATTTAGCTTTTTTGCCAAAGCGGCCCCAATTGCATTTGACATTCCTTGTCCAAGTGAGCCTGATGCCATACGAATACCAGGCAGGCCTTCATGTGTAGTTGGGTGTCCTTGCAAACGGGTATTCAATTTTCGGAAAGTTGCAATTTCCTTAACGGGAAAATATCCTGAACGAGCTAACACACTATAAAAAACGGAAGAAAGATGTCCATTTGATAGAAAAAACAGGTCTTCTCCATTCCCATCCATGTCAAATTTTGCTGCATTATGTTTTAAAACATCAAAATACAAGGAAACGAAATATTCGGTACATCCCAAAGATGCTCCTGGATGACCTGAATTTACCGCGTGGATCATTCTTACAATATCCCTTCGAACCTGAGGAACAACTTTTTCTAATTCTGCTACTGAAGCCATTTTATATTAAAATTTTAAGATTGGTTTATTTTTTGTCGCTCAAAAGTACTGTTTTTTGTGGGTGAGGGATATATTGTTGAAAATAAAGCAAATATTGTTGAAAACTCAATTAAATTAAGCTAAGCAAGCATTTAATAAATGGCTTATTTTGGTATCTTTGCTGACTTTAATTTGTTCAATAGGCAATAGGTCTATTGGCGTGAAATGATTATTATAACTATAAATTAATTTTTTATTTAATATGGCATTACAGTGCGGCATTGTGGGATTACCCAACGTAGGAAAATCAACTTTATTTAATTGTTTATCAAATGCAAAGGCTCAAGCAGCTAACTTTCCATTTTGCACTATCGAACCCAATGTGGGAGTGATAACTGTTCCGGATGAAAGACTTTCGGTACTCGAAAAAATTGTAAATCCAGAAAGAGTTGTTCCAACAACAGTTGAAATTGTGGACATAGCAGGATTGGTAAAAGGAGCAAGCAAAGGTGAAGGGTTAGGGAATAAATTTTTAGCAAATATTCGTGAAACGAATGCAATTATTCATGTTTTACGATGTTTCGATGATGACAATGTAATTCATGTTGATGGTTCGATAAATCCAATCAGAGATAAGGAAATTATAGATACGGAGTTGCAGCTGAAAGATTTGGAAACAGTTGATGCTAAATTGAAACGTGTTGAAAAACAGGCGAAAACAGGTAATGATAAAGATGCGAAGAAAGCATATGATGTGTTGTTGAATTTAAAAACGTTGCTGGAGCAAGGAAAATCAGCACGTGCAGCCAATCTTTCTGAAATGGATATGATCCATGTAGCTGATTGTTGTTTATTAACAATCAAGCCTGTATTGTATGTTTGTAATGTTGATGAAGCTTCGGTTTTAACTGGAAATAAATATGTGGAATTGGTGAGAGAAGCAGTGAAAGATGAGAATGCTGAAGTATTGATCATTACAGCGCAAATGGAAGCTGAAATAGCTTCTCTGGAAACATATGAAGAGCGTCAAATGTTTCTTGGAGAAATGGGATTAAAAGAGCCGGGGGTTAATTTTTTAATAAAAGCAGCTTACCGTTTACTGAATTTACAAACGTATTTTACTGCGGGTGTAAAAGAAGTTCGTGCCTGGACCATAACAAAAGGGATGACAGCGCCTCAGGCAGCTAGTGTTATTCATACAGATTTCGAAAAAGGATTTATTCGTGCTGAGGTTATTAAATACAATGATTTTATCACTCTTGGATCAGAAGCAGCTTGTAAAGATGCTGGAAAAATGGGTGTTGAAGGGAAAGAATATGTAGTGAATGACGGTGATTTGATGCATTTTAGGTTTAATGTTTAATTTGAATATTCAACTTTGTTTGAGATACAATTTTAGTTAACGAATACGTATTTAAAATAAAAGATGAGAACAACTATTTTTGAAGGTGAAAATACCATTGTCGAAAAAGAAAATGATATTTTGATCGGGATATTCAAGAAAGAATTCGTTGATCTGGAAATAGCTGAAAAATCAGTGAAAGACAGATTAAAGGTTTCTGAAGGTAAGAGTTATCCTCTTTTAATAGAAATAAAAAACGTTAAAAATTCTACTTTAGAAGCTCGTAAGTTTTTAGCATCAGAAAAAGGTTGTGAAGGAGTAAAGGCTGCAGCGATATTAGTAAATTCAAGTTTGGGAAGGATGATTGGAAACTTTTTTATCTTTTTTAATAAGCCATTACTTCCGACAAAATTGTTTATCGATGAAAAGGAAGCTATTGAATGGTTAAAAAATTATAAGTAAAACCGAAATGATAGTTATAAATAAAATAGGTGTAACAGTTGTTCTTTTTTTTATTTGTATTTCATTTTCAGTATTTGGGCAAAAAAATAAATCCTTTACTACAACCGTAAAGGGTATCAATGATAAGGTTGATTCTTTGCCATGTTTTATTTATGAAAAGGTTGACCTAGATACATTCTTATTGAACAACCAAATAATTCCACTCCAGGAAGAGGTATGGGGAATCAATGTATATGTGTATTTGACCTTTTATGTTGATTCAGTCGGAAAGCCTAATCAGATAAAAATTTTTAAAGTTGATGTGAAAATAAATGAACTTACACAGCTAAATAATTATGATCATGCCGACACAATGAAGGTCTACTATAGTAAAGAAAGCGCCAGACTAATTGCCTTAACTGAGGGTATGTGGCTTGTAGGTCCATCAAATTACAAAAACAAATTAAATATTATAATTCCATTTCGAACGGAAGCATATTATGATAAAAACAGAAAGGCACTTCAACCGAATCATAATGTTTCTGGTAACATACGATACGAAACTGTTTATCAAGGGGATGTAAAAACATCAAAAAATATATATAAATACTATGATTTTGGGGTGGAAAAATTAAATCAGAATAAATTAGTAATTGCACAGAGGTATTTTGAACAAGCCTTAAAAGTAAAAAAGGATGATATTGATGCTCTTTATAATTTAGGAATTTGTTTTTTCAAGGAAAACAAAAAAAATAAAGCTTGTGATAATTGGATTTTAGGTTGGCAATTAGGTGATAAGGGAGCACAAGAACTATTAGAAAAATATTGTAAATGATTTAATAAAAAATGGCAGAAAAGGAAGCTAAGTATAATGAAGATAGTGTAAGGACGCTAGAATGGAATGAACATATTCGTTTGCGCCCTGGAATGTACATTGGGAAATTAGGCGATGGTTCATCACCTGATGATGGTATTTATATACTTCTCAAAGAAACAATTGACAATTGTATTGATGAGTTTGTGATGGGCAATGGCAGAAGTATTGATATTTCGGTAAAAGATAAAACGGTAAAAGTTCGTGATTACGGCCGTGGAATCCCATTAGGAAAAGTGATAGATTGTGTATCAAAGATTAATACCGGTGCAAAATACGATTCCGAAGCATTTAAAAAATCTGTTGGATTGAATGGTGTTGGAACTAAAGCTGTGAATGCATTATCCAGCTATTTTAAGGTGCAATCATACAGAGATGACCAAACTAAAGAGGCTGAATTTTCAAAAGGCGTTTTAACAAAAGATGAAAAAATAGTTGCATCTGATACTCGCAAAGGTACGTTGGTAACTTTTATTCCGGATGAAAGTATTTTCGGGAATTATCATTTCATCAATGAGTATGTAGAAAAAATGCTTTGGAACTATGCATTTTTGAATACAGGTCTAACCATAAATTACAACGGACAAAAGTTTCATTCAGAAAAAGGATTACTGGATTTACTCACTCAAAATATCACAGGATCTATTCTCTATCCAATTGTTCATTTAAGCGGTTATGATATTGAAGTTGCTATTACACATAGTAACGCGCAATATGGCGAAGAGTATTATTCTTTCGTAAATGGACAACATACTACACAAGGAGGAACACATCAGGGTGCTTTTCGCGAAGCAGTAGTTAAGACAATTCGTGATTTTTTTAAGAAAGATTTTGAAGCAGTTGATGTCAGAACATCAATCATCGCGGCTGTTAGTATTAAAGTACAGGAGCCTGTTTTCGAATCTCAAACAAAAACAAAATTAGGATCTCAGGAAATTAGCCCTAAAGGGCCATCTGTAAAAGCATTTGTTGGCGATTTCTTAAAGACGGAGTTAGATAATTTTCTTCATAAAAATCCGGAAACGGCACAAGCTATTTTGCAAAAGATAGTTCAAAGTGAACGTGAACGAAAGGATCTGCAAGGTATTCAGAAGCTTGCACGTGAACGTGCAAAAAAATCAAATTTACATAACAAGAAGTTACGTGATTGCCGTGTTCATTTAACATCCAATGATGAACGAAAATTAGAAACCACCTTATTTATTTGTGAGGGAGATTCTGCAAGTGGTTCTATCACAAAAACACGTGATGTAAATACGCAAGCTGTTTTTAGCTTAAAAGGAAAACCTTTGAATGCATTTGGCTTAACAAAAAAGATAGTCTACGAAAATGAAGAATTCAATCTTTTGCAAGCTGCATTGAATATTGAAGATGGAATTGAAAATTTACGTTACAACAACATTGTAGTTGCAACTGATGCCGATGTAGATGGAATGCATATTCGTTTGTTGTTAATGACTTTCTTTTTACAATTTTTTCCTGATCTGGTAAAAAACGGTCATGTTTATATTTTACAAACACCATTGTTCCGTGTAAGAAACAAAAAGGAAACCATTTACTGTTATAGTGATTTAGAACGTAAAGCTGCAATTTCGAAATTAGGGACTAAGCCCGAAATTACACGATTTAAAGGATTAGGTGAGATTTCACCGGATGAATTTAAATTATTCATTGGTAAGGACATCCGCAAAGACCCTGTTATTATTGGAAAAGATAGAACCATCATTGATATGTTGAGTTATTATATGGGTAAAAACACTCAGGAAAGGCAAGATTTTATTATTGAGAATTTGGTGGTGGAAAAAGATTTGATCGAGGAGATCGAAAAAGTATAAAAATTAAAATTTGACGCTTGCGTCATTGCGATAAAAAATATGAGTAGCGAAGAAAATATTAATGAAGAAGTAACTGGTGGAGGTGATGAATTACACAATGTAATTCATGTGTCGGGGATGTACCAAAATTGGTTTTTGGATTATGCATCGTACGTTATTCTTGAGCGCGCTGTGCCTTATGTTGAAGATGGTTTAAAACCAGTTCAGCGTAGAATTTTACATTCAATGAATGATTTGGATGATGGGCGTTATAATAAGGTAGCGAATATCATCGGACATACTATGAAATACCATCCTCATGGTGATATGAGTATTGGTGATGCTTTGGTGGCATTAGGACAAAAAGATTTGTTAATTGACACACAAGGTAACTGGGGAAATATTTTGACTGGTGATAGAGCAGCAGCGCCTCGTTACATAGAAGCCCGACTTTCAAAATTTGCAGTTGAGGTAGTTTTTAATCCCAAAACAACCAAATGGCTAACGAGTTATGATGGTAGAAATAGGGAACCGGAAACACTTCCTGTAAAGTTCCCCTTGCTGCTTGCACAAGGTGTTGAAGGGATAGCTGTTGGTTTAGCTTGTAAAATGTTGCCACATAATTTTAATGAATTGTGTGATGCTTCTGTAGCTGTATTGAGAGGTAAAAAAACAGATATATTACCCGATTTTATAACATCGGGTATGGCAGATTTTTCAAATTATAATGATGGTTTACGAGGAGGGAAAGTACGTGTGCGTGCAAAAATTTCTCAGTTAGATAAAAAGACCTTAGTTATAAATGAAATTCCGTTTGGCACAACAACAGGTTCATTAATTGATACCATTGTTTCGGCAAATGACAAAGGAAAAATAAAGATCCGTAAAGTAGAAGATAATACTTCCGAGAATGTTGAAATTGTGATTCATTTAGTTCCAGGTATTTCACCAGATAAAACTATTGATGCACTATATGCTTTTACTGATTGTGAAGTTTCTATTTCTCCAAATGCATGTATCATTGAGGATGATAAACCTAAGTTTATTGGTGTAAATGAAATATTGAAAATTTCAACTCATGCAACACTTGAACTATTAAAGCGTGAACTTGAAATAGAAAAGGCGGAGTTACAGGAATCATACATGTTCGCATCTCTTGAGAAAATTTTCATTAAAGATGAAATGTATATTGATTTCAAAAATTATTCTGATAAACCAACCTTGTTTACTTATTTGGATGGACGATTTGCGAAATATAAAAAGCAATTCATTCGTGCGATCACAAATGACGATTATGAGAAATTAACTCAAATCCCAATGATTCGTATTACTCGTTTCGATTCTGCAAAAGCAGATGAAAAGATGAAAGCGTTGGATGTTCGAATCACCGAAATAGATCATCATTTAGCACATTTAATTGACTATGCTGTTGAGTATTTCAAGAATTTAAAAAAGAAATATGGTGTAGGGCGCGAACGCAAAACAGAAATCAAATCGTTTGAAAATATTGTTGCTACAAGTGTAGTGGTTGCAAACGAAAAATTATACGTGAATCGAGAGGATGGTTTTGCAGGTTATGGATTGAAAAAAGATGAGTTTGTTTCTGATTGTTCGGATATTGATGATATCATCGTTTTCCGTAAGGATGGAACAATGCAGGTTTCGAAAGTGACCGATAAAGCCTTTGTTGGAAAAGATTTGATACATATTGCGGTTTTCAAGAAAAATGATGAACGTACTATTTATAACATGATCTATCGTGACGGGAAAAACGGAGCAGTGTTTATGAAACGTTTCCCGGTAACAGGTGTTACACGTGACAAACAGTATGATCTTACAAAAGGAACAAAAGATTCAGAGGTTTTATATTTTACCGCTAATCCCAATGGAGAATCAGAAATTGTTGAGGTGCAATTAAAACCAATGCCCGGTTTACGAAAAGTTCAGTGGGATATCAATTTTGCAGATTTAGCAGTTAAGGGACGCAGCTCAATGGGAAATACAGTTACTAAATATGCTATTAAAAAGATCATTTTAAAATTTAAAGGTTTATCAACTTTAAGTGCTTTGGATATTTGGTTTGATGATACTGTTCAGCGTTTAAATACAGATAAGCGTGGCACTTTTCTTGGAAGTTTTGGTCCTGATGATAAAATTTTAACGATTACACAAAATGGAAATTACAAGCTGACAGGCTTTGATCTCACTACCCATTTTGAAGAAGATATGGTGCTGATTGAAAAGTTTAATCCGAGCAAACCTATTTCTGCTGTTTACTATGATGGTGAAACAAAAACTTATTTTGTTAAACGTTTTCTGATTGAACCAACGGATAAAAAAGTTTTATTTATAAGTGAAGCAGAAGGTTCTCGTTTAGAAATTGTAACAACTGAAGGAATGCCTGTGGTTGAATTAAAATTTAGCAAAGTAAAAGACAAGGAATTGCCAGATGAAATGATCAATCTTGTTGATTTTATTGCTGTAAAAGGAATGAAAGCAAAAGGAAATAAGTTGTCATTTTCTAAGGTGAAAGAAATCAATTTGTTACCTCCTGTAGAAATTCCAATTGATGAGGATGTTGTGGAGGAATTCGAAGAGAGCGGGATGTCGCCTATTGAAGCATTAAAGAAAACTCAAGAACCTGTAAAGGAAAAGTCGGTGATTTCAATAGATCAAATGATAAATGCAGAAATTAAATTGCCATCAGAAGAAAAAAAGAAAAAGAAAAAAAAGGATGACGATGGCGAAGCTCAAATAACACTTGATTTGTAAATAGAAAGTTTTGTTTGAAAAATTAAGGATGGTGTTATTATTTTTTTATTTTTATATATAAATTATAAACCGCTCTACAAATACATATAGTAGTAAAAATGAATTTTTTATTTTCAATCCCAAATATGCATTTTAATAAATTAGCGAAGTTGTTTTTAGTTTGCATTGTCTTCTCGCTTGCAACTCAACAAGTAAAGGCTCAATGGGAATATGAAATTGCCGGCACCATTAAAAAAGACAAAAAAAAGGTAGAGGGGGCTGCTGTAACACTTTTTAAAGGTTCCGTTCAGGTTCAACAGCTCTCAACAACATCTTCCGGTAAGTTTAGTTTTAAATTAGACCAAAACTCTGATTATACTTTAACAGTAACCAAAGCTAACCATATTACTAAAAAGTTCTTATTCAACACGAAAGGTGTTCCAGAGGAAAGAGCAAAAGAACCTTTTGGTGGTCAGGATCTTGAAATTTCAATTTTTGAAATGCCAAAAGATCAAGGTGTCCAATCTCAAATTAATTCAATTTTAAAAAGTCCAATCGCCAAATTTTATTATGATGATGCTATAAAAGAATTCACTTTTGATAAAGCATATTCACAATCAATGCAAGATGCATTAGCAAAATTGCAGGTGCTTGAACAAGAAGCTAATAAAAAGGCTGCTGAAGAAGCAAAGCAAAATGCTAATATGGAAAGTGTTGCTGCAGGCAAATATGATGCTGCAATTGCAAAGGCTGATGCAGCTTTTGCAAAAAAAGATTACACGACTGCTAAAGCCGCATATAATGAAGCAATTGGTGTGAAACCGACAGAAGCTTATCCTAAAACAAAGATTGCTGAAATCGATAAAGTTTTAGCTGATCTTGCAGCTAAAGACAAAGCAAATAAAGATTTAAATGATAAATATACATCAGCAATTACAAAAGCTGATAATGCATTTGCAGCAAAAACTTATGATGCTGCAAAAGCAGGGTACAATGAGGCTCTTAGCTTGAAACCTGCCGAGGTTTATCCAAAAACAAAGCTTTTGGAAATTGACAAGATATTGGCAGACCTTGCTATAAAAGAGAAAGCTGAAAAAGATAAATTAGCTAAAGAAAAAGAATTGAACGATAAATACAATGCTGCTATTACAAAAGGGGATGCTGCCTTTAAAGCAAAAACGTATGATGCTGCAAAAGCTGGTTACAATGAAGCTTTGGTGTTGAAAGCTGCAGAGGCTTATCCGAAAACAAAACTAGCTGAAATTGAGAAGTTATTAGCTGAACTTGCTTTAAAAGACAAAACAGATAAAGAATTAAATGATAAATACAATGCAGCAATAGCAAAGGGAGACAAGGCTTTGGCTGCAAAAACATATGATGCCGCTAAAGCCGGATATAATGAAGCATTAGGTTTAAAGCCTGTAGAAGCGTATCCAAAAACAAAACTTGCAGAAATTGAAAAAATGTTAGCTGATCTTGCTGCAAAAGATGCAGCTGAAAAAGATAAGCTAGCGAAAGATAAAGAATTGAATGAAAAATACAATGCTGCTATTGTAAAAGGTGATAAAGCATTTTCAGCGAAAACATATGATGCTGCAAAAGCTGGTTACAATGAAGCTTTGGGCTTGAAGCCAGCAGAGGCTTATCCCAAAACAAAACTAGTAGAAATAGATAAAGTTTTAGCAGACCTGGCCGCCAAAGATGCGGCAGATAAAGACCGCTTGGCGAAAGAAAAAGAACTGAATGATAAATATATTTTAGCGATTGCAAAAGCAGACAAAGCCTTAGCTGCAAAAACGTATGAAGCTGCAAAAGCAGGATTTAATGAGGCATTAGGATTTAAGCCTAGTGAATCGTATCCTAAAACGAAGCTTGCTGAAATAGATAAAATTCTTGGAGATCTTGCTGCAAAAGATGCAGCCGATAAAGATCGATTGGCCAAAGAAAAAGAGTTAAATGATAAATATAATGCAGCAGTAGCGAAAGCTGACCTAGCATTAAAGGCAAAAACATATGAAGCAGCAAAGTCTGGTTATACTGAAGCATTAGGTTTTAAACCGACTGAAGCATATCCAAAAACAAAACTAGCAGAGATAGAAAAAGCCTTGGCTGATGCATCAGCAAAAGATGCAGCAGATAAAGATCGTTTGGCAAAAGAAAAAGAATTGAATGAGAAGTATGCAACATCGATAGCAAAAGGAGATAAGGCATTTGGAGAAAAAGCGTATGATGCAGCAAAATCAGCCTATAATGAAGCATTAGTGTTAAAAGCGACAGAGAAATATCCGAAAGATAAGATAGCAGAGATCAATATTATTCTGGCAAAAGAAATGGGAGCAAAGGAGCTGGAGAAAAAGTATGCAGATGCGATAGCAAAGGGAGATGCAGCATTTGGAACAAAAGATTATGTGAATGCAAAAACACAATATAGCAATGCATTGGGATTAAAACCGAATGAAGCATATCCAAAAACAAAGCTAGCAGAGATCGATAAAGCGTTAGCAGATATTGCAGCAGAGAAAGATAAGTTAGCTCAACAAAAAGCATTGGATGCAAAATACACAGCAGCCATTGCGAAAGGTGATAAAGCATTAGCGGCAAAAACGTATGATATAGCAAAAGCAGGATATAATGAAGCATTGGGAATCAAGCCAACGGAACAATATCCGAAAGATAAACTAGCGGAAATTGAAAAGACATTAGCAGAGATCGCGAATAAAAATGCATCAGAGAAAGAATTGTATGATAAATATAATGCAGCAATAGCGAAAGCAGATATCGCATTAAAAGCAAAAACATATGATGCAGCAAAGGCAGGTTATAATGAAGCATTAGGAATAAAGCCGAATGAAGCCTATCCAAAAACGAAATTAGCGGAGATCGAAAAAGCCTTAGCAGATGCAGCAGCAAAAGATGCGGCAGAGAAAGATCGTTTAGCAAAAGAAAAAGAATTGAATGAGAAATATGCATCAGCAATAGCAAAAGGAGATAAGTCATTAGGAGAGAAGAGTTATGATGCAGCAAAATCAGCTTATAATGAAGCATTGGTATTAAAAGCGACAGAGAAATATCCGAAGGATAAGCTAGCAGAGATCAATGCTATCTTGGCAAAAGAAATGGGAGCAAAGGAGCTGGAGAAAAAGTATGCAGATGCGATAACAAAGGGAGATGCAGCATTTGGAACAAAAGATTATGTGAATGCAAAAACGCAATATACGAATGCCATAGGTTTTAAACCAGCAGAAGCATATCCGAAAACAAAACTAGCAGAAATAGATAAAGCGTTGTCAGATATAGCTTCAGAAAAAAGCAAGTTGGATCAACAAAAAGCATTGGAAGCAAAATACACAGCAGCCATTGCAAAAGGAGATAAAGCTCTAGCGGCAAAGACATACGATGTTGCAAAATCAGGTTATACTGAAGCATTAGGAATAAAACCAACAGAACAGTATCCGAAAGATAAATTATCAGAAATAGAAAAAGCTCTCGCTGAAATTGCAAATAAAAATGCATCAGAAAAAGAGTTAAATGATAAATATAATGCAGCAATAGCGAAAGCCGATAAATCCCTGACAGCAAAAGCTTTTGACGATGCTAAATTGGGTTATAATGAGGCATTAACTATAAAGCCAACCGAAAAATATCCTAAAGAAAAGATTGCTTCAATTGATGCATTAATTGCAAAAGAAGCAGGTGCAAAAGAGTTGGATGGGAAATATAATACTGCCATATCTAAAGGCGATGCGGCTTTTAATTCCAAAGATTATACTTCAGCAAAAACTTCTTACACCGAAGCATTAGGATTAAAACCAACCGAATTGTATCCTAAAAATCAATTAAATCTTATAACAAAATATTTAGCGGAGGAGGAAAAAGGAAAAGCGAACATGGAAAAATATCTTGCTGTGATTAAGAAGGCCGATGATTTTTTAATTGCCAAAGATTATTCCAAGGCATTAGCATCTTATAAAGAAGCAGAATTAATTAAACCAAATGAACAATACCCTGTAAATAAAATTATTGAAATAAATAGAACGATTGCTACTCTCTCTTATGCAAAGGCAAACGAACAAAAGTATAATGATTTTATAGCAAAAGGAGACAAGCTTTTTGTTTCGAAAGATTTTAAGCAATCGAAAAGTGCTTATCAGGATGCCTTATTAATAAAGCCAACTATGCAATATCCTAAAGATAAAATTATTGCAATAGATGAAATAATGAAAAATAAAGCAGCAACAACTGATGTGGTTATTGATAATAAGGATGAATTCAAAAACGAATTAGCAAAGAAATACCCAGAAGGAATCACAGAAGAGTATTCTCAGGAAAATAATGCTAAGGTTACAAAACGTATTGTTGTGAAAGGAAATGAAGGGCATTTGTTTATTAGAAAGGAAACGTCCTTTGGTATTACTTATTATTTTAGAGATAATGTAGCTATTACTGAAGCCGAATTTTATTCGGGTACAGAACTCCAGCCAGAGTAAAATGGCTAATATGTCAAATAAATAAAATGTATAAAAGCAATTACTTTCTTACTTCTAAAAAAGCATTTATAATCATTTGGGTGCTTTGCTTTTTTTCAAGAACAGTTTTTTCTCAAGACGTATATTCGAATAAAGAATCAGCAACTTTTTCCTTTACGCTTGGATTAACATCTTCGGATTTATATCATGATACCATAAATTATTCGCAAGGTATATTATTTAATGGCGGACTAGTTTATACACTTACTTTTTCTGATAAACTAAATGCCGGAATCGAATTATCATATACCGGAAAGTCAGTAAAAAAAGATAATCCGATAATAAAATATCGGTTTGGATATATTGATATACCATTGTATTTGCAATATAAAATCAGCGATGGAATAAGGGCTAATATTGGAGTTCAATATTCAAAATGTTGTTGCTCAGGCAGTAAATG
>CAIXIP010000331.1 GCA_903919535.1 uncultured Bacteroidota bacterium
CAGCTTTATTACAATTTTCTGGGATACTAGAATTGAATACATTTTACAAAATGAAAACTACTTTCCAAGATTTTATGTCTACTCTTTAAAGAAAAGGTAATTTAAAAATATAATTTTTTCGGGTGATTACAATGTTTCAATAAGTTTTGGGTACAAAAAAATTAAAGTTGCAAAACATCAATTACAATACTGAATAATTTTAAATACAAATCACTCCTAAGAACAAAAAAAATGATTAAAGGAAACAAGTTCATTCATTTTGAGAACCTTGATGCATTAAGGGCTATAGCGGCTTTTACTGTTATACTTTACCATATTAGTTTTTGGTTCGAATATCCAACCGAAAAGAAATACAACTGGCTTAAATTTACAATCTCTTTTGGAGGTAATGGAGGAAGTTATGGAGTAATATTTTTTTTTATTCTAAGCGGCTTTCTTATAACATATCTTATGCTGGAAGAGCAAACATTACAAGGAAGAATAAACATTTTTTATTTCTATGTAAGAAGAATTCTTAAAATATGGCCTCTATACTACCTAACTATACTTATAGGCTTTATAATATATCCAATAATTTCTCTTTTAATGGGACATCGTTACACCGAGAATGCTAACTTTTTGCTATATATAATTTTTGCAACAAACTTTGATCACATTTATAACGGTAATCCAAGTATAGGTATTCTCGGGGTTCAATGGAGTGTTGCAGTTGAAGAACAGTTTTATCTTTTATGGCCAATTGTATTCTATTTTTTAAGCAAAAAATATTTTTTCCCTTTCATTGTTATCGCCCTCATTATCACTTCTGAATTATTTTTCATAAATAGTGTAAATTGGGCAATTTCATATTATCATTTTTTTAGCTGTTTGAGATTTTTAGCTTTCGGTTCCTTAATTGCCTATTTATCTTATTTTAAAAAAAACTGGATTGATCTTTTTTTATCAAAGATAAATAAAGCTACAACCTTTTCAATCTACTTTACTTGCCTTACTTTACTCTTATTTGAACAGAAATTATATGGCACATTTCTCTTTTGCAAGTACTTTTATCATATTCTGCCATACATGTTTTTCGGTTTTATTATTATTGAACAAAACTTTTCGAATAATTCCGTCCTTAAAATAGGCTCTTTTCGTATATTAAATTGGCTAGGGAAAATAAGTTATGGTTTATATTTGACACATATGATAGCAATTTATATTGTAATAGAAACATTCCCTGCTGGTCCAAATTTTTTAATTTTAAAAATTTCAACCTCCATTTTGCTAACTGTTGTGATAAGCTATTTTTGTTACAATTATATCGAAGTATTTTTCTTGTCATATAAAAATAAATTTTCAAGAATCAAACTTCCTATAAAAGTGTGACCTTAACGATGCGCTAATTAAATTCTTGAATTATTTTAATTAAGCACAAAAAAACGCATTTTTTTATTAACTTTGAAAATGCATAATGGCACAACTATTTAAAACACCAAATAATCGTAATGGAATACGAAATAAAATCAAAAGAAAAGTTCAGTTTGGGGTTAAAAGAATTATGGATTTATAGAGAATTATTTTATTTTTTTACTTGGCGCGACATCAAAGTAAAATATAAACAAACCATTCTCGGATTTACATGGGCTGTTTTGCAACCTTTTTTTATGATGATCATTTTTACTTTGTTTTTTGGCGGAACCCTTAATATTCCTTCAGACAATATCCCTTATCCCATCTTTGTGTATTCTGGTTTATTACTTTGGAATATCTTTTCTTCCGGAATATCAAGTGCAGGAAATAGCATGGTAAACAATGCTAATATTATTAAAAAAATTTATTTTCCACGTTTGATAATTCCTATTTCATCGGTTTTGGTTTCGTTATTTGACTTTTTTATGGCGTTTATAATATTTATTCTAATGCTCATATATTATCATGTAAGTATAAATTTACTTCTATTTATTCCTTTGCTGGTTATTAGCATTTGTATATCAACAATTGCAACATTTGGAATTGGTGCATTATTAGCAGCGCTCAACATTAAATACAGAGACTTTAGATACATCATTCCTTTTTTGATTCAAGCGTTACTGTTTATTACACCTGTAATTTACCCTATATCTATTATCAACCAACCATGGTTAAAATATGTTATTGCTGTTAATCCGATGTATGCAGCCATTCAACTGTTTCGATATTCAATTATTCAAACACCATTGGATACAAATTTATTATCGATAAGTATTTCTTCATCTATAATTTTTTTGATAATTGGAATGATTTATTTCAGAAAAACAGAAATTTATTTTGCCGATATAGCCTAAGTTATGAAACCAATACTTGAAATACAAAATATTTCTAAAACATTTCGCATACAGCACGAAACACAATCTTATTTAAGCCTACGTGAATCCCTTTCGAATATATTTAAATCCAAAAACAATACTTCCGAAATTTTTTATGCACTAAAGGATGTTTCGTTCAATGTTTCCCCGGGCGAAAGCATTGGCATTATTGGAAAAAATGGAGCCGGAAAATCAACATTATTAAAGATACTTTCTAAAATTACACCCCCAACATCAGGAAAAATCATTTCACGGGGACGTATTGCAAGTTTATTAGAAGTAGGTACAGGATTCCATACAGAATTATCAGGTCGAGAAAATATATTTTTAAATGGCTCTATACTCGGCATGAAAAGAGCTGAGATACAAAATAATTTTGATGCAATTGTTGATTTTTCAGGAGTTGAACAATTTCTTGACACACCTTTAAAACATTATAGTAGTGGGATGCAACTTCGCTTAGCTTTTGCCGTTGCCGCTTTTTTAGAAAACGAAATCTTGATAATTGACGAAGTACTAGCGGTTGGAGACTTAGAGTTTCAAAAAAAATGTTTGGGTAAGATGGATGATATAAGCAAAAATCACGGACGAACCCTTCTTTTTGTTAGTCATCAAATGGGGATGATAAGTTTGTTGTGTAAAAAAGCTATACTATTAAACAAGGGCTCTATTGCTATCTCTGAAAAAACAAATATTGCAATAAGTCTATATAACGAAATTATTTCATCTGATCATTTAAATTATGAAATTAACCAAGAGCCAACGAATAAAGATATTTTTATTAGAAGTGCGTTTCTTATAAATTCATTAAACAAAATGTCATCCAACTTTGCATATAATGAAGAATTTAAACTTCAAATAAATTTTAAAATAAAGAACGCGACAAAAAATTGTGTTTTAGGCATCCAGTTAAAAGATGGAATTGGACGAAACATCTTTACATCTCAGATTGAACTAGATAAATATAACCTAGAAATAAATACTAAAAATGAATATACAGCATTTGTTAAATTCCCTAAAAATTTATTAACTCCTAATCAATATTCAATATTAGGAGCCATTCACATCCCCAACATTAGAATAATTGATAAAATTGATAATATGTGTTCATTTAATTTGCTCGAAACAGGTTCCTCTTTAGCATTGTATGAAGGTTCTGACAGTGGGTGTGTTTTTGCAAATTGTGAATGGGAAATAGAACCAGAATAATTAATATTTGATGTATGCTAAATTTTTTAAAATATTACAGAAGAAAAAATCAAAACACTTCTTGCGTTCAAATTCACAATAACCTAACGAATAGCTTATGTTTAAGTGCTAAAAACTACATGAAGAGCATTAATTATGAAAAATCAA
>CAIXIP010000332.1 GCA_903919535.1 uncultured Bacteroidota bacterium
AAGTAATACATATGTAGTTTAGTATTGAAATATTTAATAAGTACAAAAAAATCCGAAATGCATTTCGGATTTTTTTGTACTTATTAAATATTTCAATACTAAACTACATATGTATTACTTCGCCATAAGCAGCAGCTGCAGCTTCCATGATGGCTTCGCTCATTGTTGGATGAGGGTGAACCGATTTAATTAACTCATGTCCTGTAATTTCTAATTTACGAGCCACAACTATTTCAGCAATCATTTCTGTAACGTTTGCACCAATCATATGAGCACCTAGTAATTCACCATATTTTGCATCAAATATCAATTTTACAAAGCCATCTTTTGCTCCTGCAGCACTTGCTTTTCCGGAAGCAGAGAAAGGGAATTTCCCTACTTTGATTTCGTATCCGGCTTCAATTGCTTTTGCTTCGGTATAACCAACAGATGAAATTTCGGGTTGACAATACGTACATCCGGGGATGTTATTGTAATCCAATGCTTCAGGAGAATGACCAGCAATTTTTTCTACACAAATAATTCCTTCTGCTGATGCAACGTGTGCCAAGGCTTGTCCGCCAACACAATCACCAATTGCAAAATAACCCGGTATGTTTGTTTGATAATAAGGATTTGTTAAAATTTTCCCTTTATCAGTTGCGATACCAACGTCTTCTAATCCAATATTCTCAAGGTTTGTTTGAATACCAACGGCTGATAATACAATTTCGGCATCAACGATTTGTTCTCCTTTTTTTGTTTTTATTTTCACTTTACAATCAGCACCGGTTGTATCTACACTTTCCACGCTTGCTTCTGTCATTACTGTCATTCCTGACTTTTTAAATGATCTTTCCAATTGTTTTGAAACTTCTGCATCTTCAAACGGAACAATACTTGGTAAAAATTCAACCAATGTTACTTTTGTTCCCATCGTATGGTAAAAATATGCAAATTCACTTCCTATTGCACCAGAACCAACTACAACCATGGACTTAGGCTGTTTCGGTAAAGTCATTGCATCGCGATACCCGATAATTTTTTTACCGTCTTGAGGTAGGTTTGGCAGCTGACGTGAACGAGCACCAACCGCTAATATTATATTATTTGATTCGTATGTGGTAACTTTCCCTTCTGCGTCAGTAACATCTACCTTTTTTCCTGGTTTTACTTTTCCTGTTCCAGTAATAACATCAATTTTGTTTTTCTTCATCAAAAACTCAATTCCCTTACTCATTCCGTTTGCCACATCGCGACTACGCTTTACAATTGCTCCAAAATCGGCTTCTCCGCCATTTACTTTAATGCCATAATCAGCTGCATGATTCAAATACTCAAATACCTGAGCACTTTTTAATAAGGCTTTTGTAGGAATACAGCCCCAGTTTAAACAAATACCACCTAAGTTCTCACGTTCTACAATTGCTGTTTTTAAACCTAATTGCGAAGCTCTGATCGCAGCAACATATCCACCAGGACCACTTCCTATTACTATTAAATCGTATGCCATTTTATATTATAATTAATGATTTGTATTGAGATTTTTTTGCATTGCGAAATTAACAAATTATTTTAGGTTTCAAATAGCTATTGTCATGAATTGTGTTTTCTTAAAAGTAAAATCGAATTTAGAAATCTTGATTAATTAGTTTCGTAAATTCGCAGTCATCCTCAATTTGTTGAAGGAGATTATTGGTAACCTGTTACTAACCAAATTTGTTTATTATGAACTATATAATTTCTTATAAGAAACCACATGATCATTTTATTGATATTGAATTTATTGCCGATAAAATAACGGAAGATGAAACATTTATTCAACTTCCATCATGGCGTCCGGGGCGATATGAGTTAGGTAATTTTGCCAAAAATATTCAGAAATGGGCTGCTTTTGACGAAAAAGGAAATGCTCTTCCATTCCAAAAAGAAACTAAAGATCGTTGGAAGGTAAATACCAAAGGCGTTTCAATATTGCATATAAAATATAATTATTATGCTGCTGAACTAAATGCAGGATCCACTTTTTTGGATTCAACGCAATTGTATTTGAACCCTGTTAATTGTTGTGTTTATATTCCTGAGCGAATAAATGAATCTTGTGAACTTGGGTTGCAATTACCTGTGGATTATAAAGTGGCCATAGGTTTAACTCCTTCTACATTTTGTAAGGAAATAGGGGGTATGAAATGTTTTCATGCGAAAAATTTTCACGATTTGGCAGATTCTCCTTTCATAGCTTCAAGTTCAATTCAACATAAAAAAATAACCTGTTCTGATATTGATTTTAATTTTTGGTTTCAAGGCATCTGCAAGCCTGATTGGGAGAAACTGTCAATAGATTTCATGAAATTCTGCAATCATCAGTTGGAAATGATGAAACAGGCTCCCTTTAAATCATATCATTTTTTATTTCAGATCCTTCCGAACAAAATTTACCATGGTGTTGAACATACTACAAGTACTGTTATTGCGCTAGGCCCTGGATATAATTTGATGAAAGGCGACCTATACGAAGATTTGCTTGGGGTAAGCTGTCATGAATTATTTCATGCATGGAATATTAAAACCATTCGTCCGGTTGAAATGCAGCCCTATGATTATACCAGGGAAAATTATTCAAAGCTTGGTTATGTTTGCGAAGGAGTGACAACGTATTATGGCGATTATTTATTATACCGCTCAGGTGTATTTAATGAAGAGCAATATTTTCAAACTTTTGCTGAACGATTACAAAAGCACGTTGATAATTTTGGACGTTTTAATCTATCAGTAGCCGATTCATCTTTTGATACTTGGTTAGATGGATATACTCCGGGAATACCAAACCGTAAAACGAATATATATGATGAAGGTTGTTTGTTGGCATTTGCTACAGACATGTTCATTCGGAAAAACACTGCAAATGAAAAATCGCTTGATGATGTAATGCGATATTTATATACCGAATTTGCATTAAAAGGGAAGGGGTATTCTGATGCTGATTATAAAGGTGTTGTTGAGCATTTTTCAAACAAATCATATGATGAAATTTTCAAATTCATAAATTCCGCATTGGATTATGAGCCCATGTTAAATGAGGCTATGGCCTATATCGGTTGCGAATTAATAAAATACTCATCTCCTAAGTTTAATGAACACGCACTAGGTATTAAAGTGAATGAAGTTGCTGGCGTTTGTAAAGTAACAGCTGTTTATCCTGATTCTGTTGCTGATTTAGCCGGAATAAGCATTAATGACGATCTTTTAGTTTTGAATAATGTTCAAATAAAACCAGATGGCACAGGAACAAATTTTACCGAATGGTGTAATTATTTTGGAGATGTTTCCCTAACAATCACTTTTGCTTCCAATGGATTAGTGAAACAATCTGCGCTTATTCCGCAACCAAACAAGTATTACAAAGTTGTCAGAATGGAAAAAACATCTTCAGCGAATGAACTTTACAGAAATAATTTTGAAAACTGGGGCAACAATAAATTTTAAGATAAATTAATTATGGATGGAATGGATTCTAGTAATGAACAAGAAATAGGTGCACGACCAAGTTCATTATCATTAATATGTATTTTGACTTTTATTTTTTCTGGTCTTGCTTGCTTTTCATCTCTGTTTATTCCTCTTTTTCCTGATTTTGTTATTGAGTTTCTAAAGTCTAAACCTGGGTATGATGAGGCATTAATGACTGAAACAATTCTTTTAGTAAAAGCTGGATGGGCGTATTATTTAATTAATTTTTTACTTGCCTTATCATCAGTGTTTGGTGCTTTTTTGATGTGGAAACTTAAAAAGATTGGTTTCCATTTTTATGCGTTAGCTAATTCTGTATTATTGTTTGTACCAACAATATTTTTTGGATTAATTATCAGTTGGTTTGGCATTTTCCTAGCAGGATCCTTTATCGCCCTATATGCCTTTCATTTAAAGTATATGTCATAAATGTAATTTGTGGAGTTGTTAACAAACTTTTCGGCCTTTGAAGGCTTGGAAATCAGTCGTTTATTCCATTTTTGATGTCGTTGCTTAGATTATTATTGCTATTTTTTTGTTAATAAAATAGGTCGAACATATTTTGTACGATTACTTTTTTTTGTTTACTTAGCCCTTAGAACACAAAATAAATTATTAACTTAAAACTAAAATTATGGAAGAAACAAACACAGGTGCTGCAATGCCAGCAAAAAGACCAACATTTTTAACAGTATTATGTATCCTATCATTTGTAGGTGTTGCATTTAGTTTGATTGGTGGTATCATGAATTACTTTACATATTCAACATTGGCAAGTGCTGGAAGCATGTTTAATAACATGGGTGCTGATGGTGGAAAAGAAATGGGTGATGCAATGAATGCAATGGCTGATGTAATGGGATTAGATTATGGAAAAATGGCTATGGTTGCATTAATTCAAGCGTTGTTAAATATTCCTATTTTAATTGGAGTTTTAATGATGTGGAAACAAAAGAAAACTGGTTTTTATGTTTACGCTGCTTTTGAAATTATCCAACCTGCATTACCATTAATCATGGGATTAGGTCTAGTTGGTGGTATCATGGCAACAGTAGGTTTAATTTTCGGAGTTGTATTTGTTGTGCTTTATGGTTTGAATTTAAAACATATGTCATAATTGATAAATTAAGAATAAATAAAAAAATCCCAAGTAAATTTTACTTGGGATTTTTTATGCTTAAAACTTTGGATTATAAAACGGCAATAACACTAATTTCAACATTTACATTCAACGGCAATTTCGATACCTGAACAGTTTCTCTTGCTGGAAAATCGCTTTTAAAGAATGTTCCATACATTTCGTTCACTGCAGCAAAATTATTCATATCTGTTAAAAAAATAGTAGTTTTAACAACATGTGTAAAATCCATACCTGCTTCATTCAATATAGCCTGCACATTTTCCATTACTTGTTTGGTTTCCAATTTTATATCACCAAGAATTAATTCTCCTGATGCTGCATTTTTACCAACTTGGCCGCTAACATAGAGTGTATTCCCAGATAATACCGCATGGCTGTAAGGTCCAATAGGAGCAGGCGCATTTTTTGATGTGATGATTTTTTTCATAAACAAAGTGTTACTAATTTAAGTGAATTAAAAAATTTTATTTCGATGCGAAAATACGAAGATTCGTAAACTTAAAAAAACTAATGTAGATTTTACTTGTAGTCGTACCAATCTTTTCTTCTACTTAATTTCAGGTCTTTTAAAGTAGATGATTTAACATTGATATCAAGTGAAAAACTTTGTCGGAAACCAAATGGGATCCAGTTGAAATGCATTTCCCAACAATGCAGATCCCGATAAATATTAATTGATGTTAAGGTTAGTTTTTTGCTAGTGAAATCATAACCTGAGGTTAGGCTAAGCTTCCATTTTTTTGTTAAGCTAAGATCCCCACTAAAAGTTGCTGATTGTGTTATTTCTTCTTTCTTAACTGTTGGTTTATAGTAGCTTAGGTTGTAATATACACTTAGATTCCAAGGGACGTTAAAATCAACATAAGCATCGGGGTGTGAGTTGATAAAGTCCAATTCATCTTGTGTAGCGACAGTGCTGGTTTTTTTGGTCTTAGTTTTTTCCCTACTGTGCATTGCTGTACTTACCGATAAATTTCCCGCAGTTAATCTTCCAATCCGGTCATTTTCAAGTTCGAAATATTCAATTCTTTCGCCTTGAGCATTTATTTGGTAAGGGTCAAGAGCAGCTGAAGCATTAACGTCAAAAATTTTAAAGAGTTTTGTTCGGGCATTCAAATTTATTACAGACCAATTATAATTTTTTACTGCTGCATTATAATAAAATGAGAAGCCGAAATTGTCCAGTAATGATACTTTCTTATAAACAGAACCTGAGTCACTTTGGCTTTTCATTTTGGCTTCAAGTGTATTGTTTAAACTAAAAGAGAGCAATCCTGATTTTCCGGGAGGAGGTGTGCCATACATCGCATTTCCAAAAATTGAGTATTGTTCTGTTCTTCCGGTTTTATCTGTTTGAACAGTTTTATAATATCCGTATTGGCTTTCGCTGAAATCTGGTCTGTAGCTTGCCGAAAGAGTTGGAGTGGCAACATGTCTTATTTGTTTTAAATGTTTCGCCCTGAAAAAATAATCGCCATATAAATTGGTGCTCAATCCTGCTGAAAAGCTGTATTCATAGGCTAGTTTAACCCCCGGAATTGTATCAATAAATGCAGGTGTTATATTTGAATCATAAATTTTATTTATCGTTTTAAAATACATCGAACTAGAAGTATTAATGCTTGGTGTAAGTGTAAAATACTTTAAGACATTAAAAGAAGTGCTAATCGGAACAGAAACATGAACTCCATTTTGCATGTGTTTTAATGTTTTATTTGTAAAAAGCAATGAGTCATATGTGCTTATTACATTAGCGGCATTGGCAGTTGGACTTATTCCAATTTTATCATACCATTTATTACTTACACTGTTTTTATTTTTAAAAGGATAAACACGGTTCATTGATAAGGCTAATTCAGGCAAGCTGATATCTATTTTTTTTGTGATTGTATTCTGGCTATGACGGGCATTGGCCGAAAAATTAAATGGTGTTCCTGTAAATGCTTTAAAGTATGAAATGTTTGAAGAAAACGTATTTGATAAATAGTCGCCAGTTGCACTGCCATTGTATTTATTAAAAGAATTACTTCCTGCATTTACATTTGCAGAAAAACGACTGCTTGGATTTGACTTAGTGTCTTGTACATGGTTCCAGCGAATAAAAAATTCGTTACGGATAGTTGAATTTGGTAAGGCTTGGTCTCCATCAATCATGCGGGAGTAGTCAATATTTAAACCTCCATAATAACGATACCGCATTTTATAATTGCTATTGGCTTTTACTCCAAAACTACCATTTGAATAAACATCTCCACGCAAAGCGAGGTCTAAATACTCACTCATTCCAAAATAAAAACCTCCTTCTTTCAGAAAAAAGCCCCAATTATTAGATTCTCCATATGTGGGAAGTATTATACCAGAAGCTCTTCCTTTTTTATTTGGAAAGTAGCCGAAAGGAATAGCCAAGGGAGTAGGAATGTCTGCAATCCAAAGCTCAGCTGGACCAGTAATTATCTTGTCATTAGGAATTACTTTGATTTTTTTAGCTCCAATATAAAAATGGGGGTGCTCAAGATCACAAGTTGTATATTTCCCATGAGCAACGTAATAGATGTTATTAGTGTCTTTTTTTATATCTCGTCCGTGAATATAGCCATCGCCTTGTTGAGTAATTACATCCTTTATTTTACCTTTTTTAGTTTTGAAATTATAGTAGATCTCACCGGCATTAAATTTTTCGCCACCTTGCTCTGAAACAGGCTTTTGAACAGTTTTCCCAGCACTATCTAAAATGCCTTTTGAATACAATAAGTTTTTGCCATAATCCAATTCAATATATCCGGCTTCAAGTTTCATGTCCTCATAAACTACAATGGCATTATTATAGAGGTATATTTTTTGATTTGCCATATCAAGCACCATAGAATCGGTAGCATTGTAGGTCACTTTTTCTTTTAAAAATGATTCTCCGGAAAGAGGTTTTTTTATGGTGTCAACAGCTATTTGGCTTATTGCCTGATTTGTGTTAACGGCTGTGTTTATTGATGCGTTGGCTGGTGTATTTATTTGAAATACAGTTGCAAAGTTTGTTTGGGTTATTAACAAACAAACGAGGAAAAAAAGTATTTTTAATAGGATTCTACGCAACTTTTACTGTTATTTTTGTTATATATTAAAATTAAAGGCTCAAAACTAACTAAAAAATAAACAACAACGTTTTGTCGTTTATATTGTTTGCAAACATTTTATGTTGCAAAAGGTTAATAAAACTAATACTTAAAGATTTGCAAAAACATTTTTACATATTGCTTTTATTGTTACCCTGTTTTTTTGCGAGCTCCTTCTCTCCAAAATTCAAGCCAGTATTCGCAGTTAAAACAGTAGTAATAGATGCAGGGCATGGTGGAAAAGATCCAGGATGCCATGGTAGTAAATATAAAGAAAAAGACATAGCCCTTGCAGTAGCTCTTAAACTTGGGAAGTATCTAGAGGATAATTTTAAAGATGTAAAGGTTGTTTATACTCGTAAAACAGATGTTTTTGTTGAATTGCAGGAGCGTGCGAATATTGCTAATCGGGCGAAAGCCGATTTGTTTATTTGTATACATTGTAATTCGGCATGTGTTAGAGACAAAAAATTAAAAAAGGATTTGTGTCGCGATGAGGTTTGTGGAGCAGAAACATATGTAATGGGGATAAAAAATGAAAAAGGGAAATTGGATGTTGCCAAGCGTGAGAATTCTGCAATTTTATTAGAAGATGATTATGTGAAAAAATACAACGGTTTTGATCCCAATTCAGATGAGTCTTATATTATCATGAGTATGTTTACCGATACTTACCTGAATCAAAGTTTGAGTTTTGCTTCAAAGGCTCAGAAACAATATAATAGTAAAGCAGGCAGGGTAGATAAAGGAGTGAAACGTGAAAGTTTATGGGTGTTGTGGCGAACCTATATGCCCAGCGTACTAACCGAAATTGGTTATTTAACAAATGTTCAGGAAGAACAATTTTTAGGTTCAGTTAAGGGGCAGGATTATATCGCATCCGGACTTTTTAGAGCTTTTCGGGATTATAAAGATGAGGTGGAAGGAATCTCAAAAAAATATGACGATGATTTCGAAAATCAGAAGCCTTATAAAATGAATAAAGAGGATTCACTTGAAGTAAAGGCATTTAAGAATTCAACAAAACCGGAACCGATCGACACAACGGTTACGCAGAAACAAGTAGATGTTAAAATTGTGAAAGAGGATGATAAAATAAAAAATTCAGTTGCAAAGAAAGATACAATCGTTCTTGTAAAAAAGGACGATAAAGTAAATAGTGTTGAAGATCATAAAATTGCAGAAAAAAATAATACCCGAAATTCTGAAATAGTATATAAAGTACAATTGTTGTCATCGGATAAAAAAATACCATTTGATTCCGACAAATTGAAGGTTGTTGAAAAGCTCGGAGAGTATATGGATAATGGAGTTTACAAGTACACATCCGGTGAGTTTGTTAATAAAAAGGAGGCGGTTGAACTACAAAGTCAATTGCGAAAAAATGGCTTCAAAGATGCTTTTGTTATTGCCATGCAGGGAGGTAAAAGAATTCCTCTTAAATAATTCCAATAATTCATTAAATTTGCCACACAACTAATAAAAAATAAATTTTGAAACTATCGAAAGAAGTCAGAGTAGGAATAATAACTACTATTGCCATTGGCTGTTTTATTTATGGTTTTAATTTTCTAAAAGGACGGAATTTTTTCGCGCACCAGCGCATCTTTTACGCGGTTTATCATGATATTGATGGATTAGTTGATGGTAATCCTTTGATGATAAACGGTTTTAAAGTTGGTATTGTAAGTGATATAAAATTATTACCCGACACAAACACCAGCGTTATTGTTACATTATTATTAGACGATGAGGTGGAAGTGCCTAAAACGACTGTTGCAAGAGTAATCAGTTCTGATATTTTAGGATCAAAAGCTGTTCAGCTAATTTTTGGTCGTGGAACTCAATATGCGAAAGTTGGTGATACGTTGCAGTCTGATCAGGAAGATAATTTAAAACAAGCGGTAAATAAAACCATTGCTCCATTGCAGAAAAAGGCAGAAGGTTTAATAGCGTCAATAGATTCTGTAATGATTGTAGTTCAGCAAGTTTTTAACGAAAGTGCACGTCAAAATTTGGCAAAAAGCTTCGAAAGTATTAAGGGAGCTATCACATCTTTGCAAACAACTTCATTTCGATTAGACACCTTAGTTGTAAATGAGCGTTATAAGATTTCTGAAATACTTACCAAAATTAACCAATTAGCTACCATGCTTGGAAATAATAGTGATAAGCTTTCTAATGTGATCAATAATTTTTCAAATATTAGTGATTCCCTTGCAAAATCCAATTTAACTTCAGCAATAAATAATGCCGACATAGCATTGGGGCAAGCCTCAAGCATTATGACAAAAATAAATACAGGACAAGGCTCAATTGGATTGCTTGTAAACAATGATAGTTTATATCGTAAGCTTGATAAATCGGCAGATGATTTAGATAAATTATTGAAAGATGTGCGTCTTAATCCCAATCGTTATATAAACATCAGGAACAAGCGCAAAAAATATAAAGAATAATACTTTTATTATGATCTCAACCATCGTTTTTATTTTACTGGTAATCGCGGGAACGGCTTTTTTTACCATCAATGCACTCAAAGTAAAACGCAATATTTATCTTGGAAAAGATCTGGATCGAAAAGATAATTCATCTGAAAGATGGAAAATCATGACGTTGGTGGCTCTTGGTCAGAAAAAAATGTTTTCAAGACCTATTCCCGCTTTTTTACATTTATTCCTATATGTTTCTTTTATTATTACTCAAATTGAATTAATTGAAATATTTGCAGATGGAGTAATTGGAAGCCATCGTATTCTTCGTCCTTCCCTTGGTGGATTCTATACTTTTATGATAAGTTTTATCGAAGTATTATCTGTATTAACTTTTTTCGCAACAATTGCATTTTTATCAAGACGGAATTTATTAAAAGTTCCACGATTAGCGAGCCGTGATTTAATTGGCTGGCCAAAATTGGATGCTAACTTAATTTTATTCGCTGAGATCACATTGATCTGTTTTATTTTTATGATGAATGGTGCTGACGAAGTGCTTTATTCACAAGGATTATCGCATGCCGAAAAAATTGGAGATACTACTTCTTTAGGGTTTTCAATCAGTGGAATATTAGGACCTATCTTATTTGGAGGACTTTCTGAACATGCTTTACATATCATTGAACGAATAGGTTGGTGGGGACATATTGTTATGGTGTTTGGATTCCTTAATTATTTGGCCTATTCAAAACACTTTCATATTCTATTAGCATTTCCTAATACATTTTTTTCTAACCTTAAACCGAAAGGACAATTTACAAATTTAGAATCTGTAACAAATGAAGTGAAAGCAATGATGGATCCGTCATTTACTCCTCCTGCTGCTGACCCAAATACTCCTATGCGTTTTGGTGCAAAAGACGTAACAGATCTTACTTGGAAACAATTATTGGATGCATACACATGTACTGAATGTGGACGATGCACATCCTCTTGTCCGGCAAACATTACCGGCAAATTATTATCGCCACGTAAAATTATGATGAGCACGAGAGATAGGTTAGTTGAAGTTGGAAAAAATATGGATGCTAATAAAGGTGAATTTAAAGATGATGGAAAAGCATTATTAGGTGATTATATAACGGCTGAAGAATTATGGGCATGTACTTCATGTAATGCGTGCGTTCAGGAATGTCCTGTAAATATTGATCCATTAAGCATTATTGTTGAAATGAGAAGATTTATTGTGATGGAACAAAGTGCAGCACCAACAGAGTTGAATATGGTTTTTACCAATATGGAAAACAATGGCGCTCCTTGGCAGTTTTCTCAGGCCGATAGATTGAATTGGAAAAATGAATAATTCCGAATTGCGATTTTTTTGAATTACGAATCTGTGTTTTAATAATTAAAAATATGAGTGAACAATTAGTTGTACCAACGATGGCTGAATGCATGGCGAAAGGAGAATCTCCCGAATATTTATTTTGGGTAGGTTGTGCCGGAAGTTTTGATGATAGAGCAAAAAAAATTACCAAAGCCATTGTTAAAATTTTAAACTATGCAAAAGTTAATTTTGCTGTATTAGGTACAGAAGAAAGTTGCACTGGCGATCCAGCAAAACGTGCCGGTAATGAATTTTTATTTCAGATGCAGGCAATGGGAAATATTGCTGTTTTAAATGGTTACGAAGTCAAAAAAATTGTAACAGGCTGTCCACATTGCTATAATACGTTGAAAAATGAATATCCTGCTTTGGGTGGCAATTATCAGGTTGTGCATCATACTCAATTGATTCAGGAATTAATTGATTTAGGTAGAATAAAAATTGAAGGAGGAAGTTTTAAGGGAAAGAAAATCACTTTTCATGACCCCTGTTATTTAGGTCGTGCAAACGATGTATATGAAGCACCTCGCGAAATTTTGGTGAACCTTGATGCGGAAATGGCAGAAATGGCGAGGAATCGTGAAAGCGGACTTTGTTGTGGTGCCGGTGGTGCTCAAATGTTTAAAGAGGCAGAAAAGGGTACGAAAGAAATTAATGTGGAACGAACAGAAGAAGCTCTTGCCCTAAATCCGGATGTGATAGCAGTTGGGTGTCCTTTTTGTAATACCATGATGACTGATGGAGTAAAGCATTTTAATAAGGAAGAATCAGTAAAGGTGTTGGATGTTGCCGAAATGGTTGTTCAGGCAAATAATTTATAGTAAATATAGAAAAAATGAATTCATTAAAAAATATGCCTTCTGATGCCCGTTTATGGGTTTTTCAAAGCAATAGAGTTTTATCAACAGTTGAGGTGAACGCAATTGATAAACTTGCAACTCAATTTATTACTCGTTGGACCTCCCATGGAGCTCGAATCACAGCTAGCTGTACTGTTTTTTATGATCGATTTGTTGTTTTTGCAATTGATGAACAACAAGCACAAGCTGGTGGTTGCAGTATTGATAGTTTAAATGGATTTGTTAAAGAGTTGGGACAATCATTGAATGTTAACTTTTTTGATCGATTACAAGTGGCTTACCGCAAGGGAGATGAAATATTAAGTTGTGCATTATCTGAATTTGAAAAATTGGCCAAACAAAATATCGTTGATGAGTCAACAATTGTATTTAACAATATGGTAATTTCAAAATCAGCCTTTGAAATAGAATGGGAAGTGCCATTGAAACAAAGTTGGCATAAAAGAGTACTCGTTTCCTAAAAATATTACCTGTTTCTCGTTTTAATTATCAATTTATTTCAAATAAAGAGGCATTTTCACGTCTTTTTTATTGGTAATAAAGGATATCCATTAGATTCTTGTTTGATATTATACCTTCCACATTTTATTTTTTTCTATTTCGAAACCATTTAATTGTTTCAAATATTAGTAGCATTAATGCTACTCCTAAAAGCGAAATGACAAAATGTTGGAAACTAATATATTCAAAAGAAAAAAGTTCTTCTAACGAAGGAATTGTTAATATTAAAAGTAAAATTGAGAATGCAAAAAATAGTATTATTCTGAGGGCAGTGTTCTTTTCAAACAGAACTTCAAAAACGCTTCTTGTCTTAGAAAGAGTTGTTAAGATCAATGCAATATTTCCTATTAATAATGCAGTAAAGGAAATTGCACGAATTTCTTTATCAGAATGACCTTCATATATAGAAATAAAATAAACACCTAAAACGATTATAAGAATTACCAATCCTTGAAAAATTCCGTATGCTATTTTTTTTCCTCCAAAAAATTTTTGGTTAGGATCTCTTGGTGGTCTTTTCATTATCCCTCGTTCTTCTTGCTCAGATTCAAAGGCAACGGAACAAATAGGGTCAATTATTAATTCAAGAAATACAATGTGGATTGGGAAAAGCAATATTGGTAAATTATTGAAAAATGCGGGTAATAATGTTAATCCGATTATGGGAATATGTATTGCAATTATATACGACATTGCTTTTTCTAAATTATCAAAAATCCTTCTTCCCAAATGTATAGCACCAACAATGGAAGCGAAATTATCATCCAGAAGGATCAATGCTGAGGATTCTCTGGCAACATCTGTACCTTTCATTCCCATTGCCACTCCTATATGTGATGCTTTCAATGCGGGAGCATCATTTACGCCATCGCCTGTCATAGCTACTATTTCACCGTTAGCTTTTAACGCTTCCACTATCCTTAATTTCTGCTCAGGAATTACCCTAGCAAAAACATTTATATTTTTTATCCGTTCTTTTAATTCCTCATCATTTAACTCAAGAATTTCTTTTCCAGTAAGTATTTTATTTTCAACATCTAATCCTATTTGTAAGGCAATGCTTTTAGCTGTAACAGGGAAATCTCCCGTTATCATTATAACCTTAACACCTGCACTCAGGCATTCTTTAACTGCGTTTGGAACTTCGGGGCGAATAGCATCTTCTAGTCCTATTAACCCAAGAAAAGTAAAATCAAACATGTTTTGTTCATCAGGTAAATTGTTTTCATTTATTGATGAACAGGCTACTCCCAAAACTCTTAAGCCTTTGTCTGCCATTTTATGAAGAAAATCGGTATGTGTTTTTATTTGAGATTCGGTCATTTTACATAATTGAAAAATGGCTTCTGGGGCTCCTTTTGTCGAAATTGTAATTTTGTTAGTTTGAGCGTTTTTTAAAACTCTGGTCATTGCAAATAAAGTTTTACTGAGCGGATATTCCTTTATTAAAATTTCATTTACAGATTCATTCGCAACAAGCTCATAACAGTTTTTGATAGCTTTCTCCATTGGATCTGTAGGAGCAGTTTGACTTGCATAGAATGATGTTTTAAATAGGTTTTTGAAATCATCTTTAATTGAAAAGTAATCTTTTTGTAGAAGTTCGAATCCATTATAAGCTGCAACTAGTTCCATTTTATTCTGCGTGATTGTTCCTGTTTTGTCACTGCACAATACTGTTGCGGAACCTAACGTTTCAATGGATGCAGGCTTTCTTGTCAAAACATTTTTTTGTGATAACCTCCATGCACCCAAGGCAAGAAATATTGTTAGCACAACAGGAAATTCTTCCGGAAGTATAGACATGGCAGATGAAAGGCCTATTAATAATGAATTAATAAAATTTCCTCTCGTAATATAAAATAGAACAACTACCGATATGCTCAGAACAATACCTATTAATGCAAGATTCCTAATCAGTACTTTCATTTCTGATTGCAATTTTGTTTGTTCTTCTTTGATGTTTTTTAAAGAAGTTCCGATTTTTCCGAAAGCTGTATTTTCACCTGTTTGGCTTACTTTCACAAACCCTGTTCCTTGCATAACAAGTGTTCCGCTATAAACAAGACTTGATTCATTTTTGTTTTCAGATAAGGATTTTTCAACAGGAATTGATTCTCCCGTTAAAATAGATTCGTCAATTGTAAGGTTTGTTGATTCAACAATAATTGCATCTGCCGAAACCCGGTCTCCTTCATTTAAAACTAATATATCATTAACAACAACTTCTCTCGCTGCAATATGTGTTTCTTTTCCATCACGTATAACTAATGCTTTTTGACTTGCCAACTTTTTTAAAGCATCTAAAGCCTTTTCTGTTTTTCGGGATTGATATATGGTTATACTAATAATAATTAATATGAAAGAAAGCAAAATTCCCCCTTCTTTGTAATCTCCAAGTAAAAGATAAAGTCCTCCACAAGCCAATATTAGAATGAACATTGGCTCTTTAAATACCTCCATTGCAATTCGCAAGTTGTTTTTTGGCTTTGATGTAGATAATTCATTGTAACCAAAAGATTTTATTTTTTCTTCCGCTTCAGAAGTAGTTAAACCTAAAATTTGGTTTGTTTTCAAAGTTTATTATGTTGAGTTTAAGTGGATATTTGATAGTATATTAAAAACAACGCTGATATCAGCATTATTAAAAATGTAATTATTCCAAAGATGTTTGACAATTTCCCGTTTGTAAATTCCCCCATTATTTTTTTTTGATTGCAGATATGTAAAATAAGTCCAATTAGTAAAGGGGCTGTTATTCCATATAGAACAGCTGTATATAATAATGCTTTGATCGGACTAATTCCCAATAGTGGGATTAGTAAGCCAATCGCTAATGAAAAAATCATAGTTATATAAAAGCCGGGAGCTTGTTTGAATTTTTTATTCAATCCTTCTTTCCAACCGAATGTTTCAGCCATCATATAACTAAGAGAGCTCGCCAAAACTGGTATTGCAAGAAATCCTGTGCCTAGCACACCAAAAGCGAAAAGAAGATAGGAGAGGTCACCTGCTAAAGGTTTCAAAGCTTTTGCAGCTTCTTCCACTGTTGTGATATTGTGAATATTTGCATTATATAATACGGATCCTGTTGTAAGAACAATAAAGAAAAACGCAAGATTTGAAAAGAACATTCCACCAGAAATGTTCGACTCCATATTCGAAATTATTTTTTTATCTACGATTAGTTTCCTGCTTTTTTCTTCAACTTCCATGGAGGTTTGCCAGAAGAATAAATAGGGCGAAATTGTTGTCCCAAAGATTCCAACAAGAACCATAAAAAAATTTTTATCCCTTATAATTGTGGGAATAAAAGCATTTTTTAAAACGAGTTTCCAATCGGTATCAATTAAAAAAGGAATTATCATATAGCTGAATAAACTGATACAGAGCCATTTTAAAATGGAAGCTATTTTTTTATACGACCAGAAAATAATGGAATAGGTCAATAAAATCGTAAATACGATTGAAAAAACAGATGCCGGAATATCAGGGATTAATAAATTACCAACAGCTCCCATTCCAGCAATATCAGCCCCGATATTAAAAATTATTGAAGGAAAACTAATAATTATGATAATGTATAAAATGTATTTTGGATAGTGTTTTTTTATTATTCCCGTAAGTCCTTCTTTAGCAACAATCCCAATCCTTGCGCACATTTCCTGAATTGCAACCATAAGTGGATAGGTTAAAATTGCAGTCCATAAAAGTTGAAAGCCATATTTCGCGCCTGCTTGGGAATAAGTAGCGATGCCTGACGGGTCGTCATCACTCGCTCCTGTGATTAAGCCAGGACCAAGGTTTTTCCAAAAAAGTTTTATTTTGTTAATTCTTTTATTAGCTTGTTTCATTAGATAAACACTGTAAATAGTGCCTTCAGTCAAAAATCCTTAAACGTCAGAGAATAAGTAGTGATGTTAATCACTGCTATGAATAATTAAAATCATTGAAAAGATTCTTTATAGTAGAGAATTTTGAGCGAAAAGAGATTTTAAGCACAAATAAAAAAATGCTGAAAACAGCAAAAAGATTAACACGTAAAGTTGGCAATTATGTGAATTGGTATAATGTGAAAATTAAAATAAAGAAAAAATGGATACCCCTATTCAAAACCTACATTATGCAATTGGTCAATTGGCCTATTGTATAGCACGAGTGGACGGAAAAGTGCAAAAAGAAGAACGTGAAAAATTTCATGATATAGTTGTTTCTGAATTGGAAGACGATTATGATTTTAATATTTCAGATATTGTTTTTCATATTATGGATAAAGATAAAAGTGATAGTCAAAGTACTTATAAATGGGCAATTAGTGAAATCAAAATGAACAGCCATTATTTAAGTCCTGAAATTAAAAGGAAATTCATAAGTGTTATGGAGAAAATAGCAAACGCTTATCCCCCAGTAACTATGGAAGAGAATGAAATTCTTGAAAAATTTAAAAAGGATATTGCGCCATTAAAGGGTGATCCTGTTTATTATATGAAACCAGTGAAATAATATTAGGCAAAAAGTTTATTAGACTATCCCTTTTAAAACCTGCACAGTTTTTTCTAACATTTCATCCGTAAAATCCAGATGAGTAACAAAACGAATTGCTTGTTTCCCAAAGCCAACAGCTTTAATTGAATTGTCAGCCAACTTTTTTACAAAATCTTCAGGCTTGATCTTGTCGTTTAAATTAAAGATGATAATGTTTGTATCAACAGGCAAAACAGTGTCAACATAATTTAATCCTGACATAATTCCGCCTAATTCTTTTGCACGTTTATGGTCTTCTTTTAATCTTTCAATATTATTATCTAAAGCATAAATTCCAGCAGCAGCCAAATAACCTGCTTGTCTCATCCCTCCTCCAAACACTTTACGAATCCTTCGGGATTTTGCAATAAATTCTTTATTACCTAAAACTACTGAGCCAACAGGCGCTCCTAATCCCTTTGATAAACATACAGAAATAGAATCAAATAATTTACCAATATCAGAAGAGGTGTAGGTGTTTTCAACAATCGCATTAAAGATACGGGCACCATCCAAATGATATTTAAGATTGTTTTGTTTACAAACACTCGCCAATTCTTCCATCTGCTGCAATGAATAATAACTTCCTCCAGCACGATTAGCTGTGTTCTCAACACATACGAGGCTTGTGTGAGTTAGCCAATCTAAATTTGGGTTAATATTATCTGTAACTTGTTGTGCAGAAATCCGACCTCTTTCTCCAGGAAGTAATTTTGCTTGCACTCCCGAATTAAAAGAAATCCCTCCACCTTCATAATTATAAATATGTGCAGTTGTATCACATAAAACCTCGTCTCCTGGTTGTGTATGTACTTTTATTGCAATTTGATTGGTCATGGTTCCTGAAGGACAATAAAGTGCAGCTTCTTTTCCGAAAAGTTGTGCTACTTTTTTTTCTAAAGCAATTACTGTAGGTTCTTCTCCGAATACATCATCACCAACTTCAGCACTGAACATTGCATCCAACATGCCTTTTGTTGGTTTGGTGACTGTATCACTTCTAAGATCGATTATCATATATGAAAATTTATATTGATTTATTTTTTTCTTGCAATCATTAATCCGTCACGTACTGGTAATAACATGTGCTCAACACGTTTGTCGTTGTGAACTTTATTATTGAATGCATCGATAGCTTTTGTGTCGGCATCCATTTTTTCTTTCTCATCTAAAATTTTCCCACTCCACAGAACGTTATCGGCAATTATGTATCCTCCACTATTAACTTTGTCAAAAACCAGATCGTAATAGGCAGTATAATTTTTTTTGTCGGCATCAATAAAAACCAAATCGAATGATTCATTCAGTTTGGGTATTATTTGCAAAGCATTTCCAATGTGATAATTGATTTTGTCGCTTAATCCCGACTCATCAAAAGATGAGCGCACCATTTTTTCCAATTCTTCATTAATATCTATAGTATGAAGCACGCCTTCTTTCTGGAGACCTTGCGCAAGACATATTGCAGAATATCCGGTATATGTACCAATTTCTAAAATATGTTTAGGTTGTATCATTTTACTGAACATACTTAGCAGGTTACCTTGCATGTGTCCAGAAAGCATTCGAGGCATCAGAACCTTCGCATGGGTTTCTCTATTCAGTTTTTTTAATACTTCCGATTCAGCTTGAGAATGGTCCAGTGCATAACGTTCAATTTTTTCATCAATAAATTCCATACAGTAGATATTGCTAAGTTTTGCAACGAAAATACACATTATTCCTAAGCATAAAAAATCACAAATAAAAATCAGTATTGCCTCTGTAATTAATACTTATGGAGTAAGTGAGTGTTTTTTTGAAATACACCTTTTAACAATTGAATGTTTATAAATTCAAAACAGCTTCATTTTTCCAGTGTTAATTATCTTGAATTTAGCACTTGGTAATATGCGCACATGTGTTATTGCCAGATTTTATATTGTTAATCTAACTATGAAAAATCTTTTTATAAGTATTTCATTTCTTTTTTTATTTTTCCCGATTTACGGTCAGTTGAGTAATGCCGTGAATATTAAAAAACTTACAAAGGATGAAAAAATAAAGTTAGATAATGCAGAGTTTTTTTATATCGACCAAAATTACCTGCGCGCCCTTCCTTCTTATCTTGATCTTTTAGATGCTCATCCTGATGAACTCTATTTCAAATTAAGAGCAGGTATTTGTTATATTTATAAAAGTGATGAAAAAGAGCATTCCGTTGAATTGCTCGAGCAGGTTGAAAAAGGCGACCCGAAGTCAGAAGATATTAATTTTTATTTGGGAAGAGCTTACCACATTAACAATAAATTTGATGAAGCAATTACTCAGTTTAATAAATATCTTGCGAAGAATCCTCCCATAAATCAACAGCTGTTAACGAAGAGATATATTGAAAACAGTAATAATGCAAAAGCATATATTGAGTTAAAGCTTAAATCTGATATTACAAATCTAGGAGATCAGATTAATACCGAATATTCAGAATATGTTCCAGTTATTTCTTCAGATGAATCTATATTAATATACACGTATACAGGACCAAGATCTACAGGAGGTTTGATGGATAATGAATTTAATCCCGATCCGAATGGTAATTATTATGAAGATGTTTTTGTATCAAATCGGATTGGTGATAGATGGTTGACATCCGAAAGTATTGGTACAAATATCAATACTAAAAACCACGATGCAAGTATAGCACTTTCAGCAGATGGTCAACAATTGTTTTTATTTCATAGTACCGAAAAGGATGGAGGAGATATTTATATTAGTACATTAGAAGGTGAGATATGGAGTATCCCCAATCGATTAGGCCCAACTATTAATACGAAATATTGGGAAGGTAGTTGTTCTATTACTGCTGATGAACAAACATTGTATTTTGCAAGTGACCGTCCGGGCGGATTGGGCGGACGGGATATTTATATTTCCCATAAAATGCCTAATGGTTCTTGGGGTGTTGCTGAAAATTTAGGTCCACAAATAAACACTCCGTTTAATGATGACTCTCCGTTTATTCATCCTGACGGGATTACCTTGTTTTTTAGTTCCGAAGGGCATAAAAGCATGGGCGGATACGATATAATGTATTCTGTTTTTAATGACGGGAAGTGGGAAGAACCTATAAATTTAGGTTATCCTATTAATACTGCAGAAGATGAACGCTTTTATGTGCTTACTGCTAATGGCGAGCACGGGTATTTTTCATCTGATAGAAAAGGAGGCTTCGGTCAACAGGATATTTATGCATCAACGCCATCATTTTATGGTGAAAAACCTATCCTCACATTAGTTCTTGGTACAGTTACAGCTGATGAAAAACCTGTGACAGCAAACATTGATGTGTCAAATGCAGAAACAGGAGAGCAGAAAGGTAAATTTCATTCAAATTCTGCTACTGGTAAATACCTGATCGCATTAACTCCGGGGAATAATTATAAAGTTGCTATTGAAGTTGAAGGGCAAGAGCAGCAGATACAATATGTTAATGTGAAAAAATTAGAAACATTTGTACAAGTTCAACAAGATTTTAAATTCTATTCAGAGGCATACAAAAAAGAAAATGGAATTGTAGCGTTGAAAGATTCGACAAATGTAATTCAAACTCAGATAAATCAGCAAGTACAAAAATATAACGAAGAAAAAAAGGTTGATAAATACGAAGCACATGTATATCAAATATTGTTGAGCAAATATGGTGAAGTAAAAAATGAATGTGTCAATTATTATTTGGAATTAGGAACATTTGAAAATCCGAAAGATTTCAACGCATCAAAATTCCAGGGATTAGGAAATTTACAAGAAGAAAAGGATGAAAAAGGAAATACTCGATTTTATTATTCAGGGTTCAACACTTTATTAGATGCTGAAATATTTAAATATAAAGTAATCGATAAAGACACCACTCTTAAAAACATTACAGTTACCGTTAATGATTGCGGGAAAAGGAAATTGGTACAACAATATTACGCAAACGAATATTCACGAAAAGATTATATTGCTCCTACAGAAACTAAGATCATAAAAAGCAAAGTTCAGCAAGCTGAGTTTGCTTCAAGCAGCGCCAATAAAGAGGTTGTGGGTGTAAGTTATAAGTTGGAAATAGGCACATCGGCTGATGGTGGGGAGGCAAAAGTTAAGAAGCTACAACAGTTTGGGAAAATTGAAAGCAAAAAATATCCTGATGGGAAAACACATTATTCGATGGGTCCGTTTAAAACATTGGCAGAAGCAGAAGCATTCAAAAAAATGTTGACAGAAAAAGAACCTGAGTCTGCTCAAGCTTTTGTGACAGTCTTTTTCTTCGGTGTTCAAAAAACATTGGAAGAATATAAAAATCCATGCAGTCCAGATGCACCTAAAGATTTTTCTTACTTTGTTGGAAAAGATCTAAACGACAAAGAAGTATATAATAAATTAATCAATCAGGCAGGCGGAATTTGTGCTGAAGGAATGGTGTTCAGAGTTCAAATAGGCGCCTATCGTAAGCCGCAAAATTTTAAGCACAAAAACTTAGATGTTTTGGAGCCGCCTCCTGCATTAGTACTTCCTTATCCAGATGGTATTACACGTTTTACTATGCGTGATTTTACTACTCTTAAAGATGCTGAAATCTTTCGTCAGGAGTGTATTCGATTAGGAACACATGATGCGTGGATCACTTGTTTATATAAAGGACAGCGTATGCTATTGCAGGATTTGATTGCAAATAATTTTTACAACAGACAGATTAATTAACCAATAATTTCTTGGACTCTACCAACTTGGCGCGTGTCAAGTTGTACTTTTATGCCTCTTGAATGAAAAGGACTGCTCGTCAATATATATTGCACTTTACCTCGAGTTCTTTTTCCAGTGCGTTGATCTTTCTTTAATACAATATCCACTTCCATTCCTAGCTTGATATTAATTCGAAACATATTTGGAGTTTTTGGCGTATTTAAATTCATGCTATTTGTTTTTACTCTTCCAATTTATCAACTTCTTCCTGAAAATCAAATTGAATATCTTCGTGTAATTTGGATAAGATATTTTTTATTTTTATCACCTCTCGGTTATATAGATTATTAAGCACTATGCTTGTATTTAAAGGTAAATGAGCAGATTTTACTTTCTTGCAAAAATATATTCGTAATTCAATTTCTGTTTGTTGGGAGCCGGAATATTTAATGTATTTATTAGTAATTCTTAAAATTTTCCGAAGTGTTTTTTTTATAAAATATACATTGCTAGTATTTATTTCAGAGAATAAACTATCAATTTCATTTTTTAAATTACTTATAAATAATTTTTCATCATTCGAATCAAAAAGCAAATAGGAGAGGAGTTCTTTGTTCTCCTTTTTATGCTTAACTAAGCGAACGCAAAGCTCCAAAACTTGCTTTGGTTCAAGTGTTGCCAATTCTTTATGCAATTCAGATATGGAGGCGGTTTTCATAAAAATGGATTCTCAATTACTCTTCAAAAGTAAACAATATAAGTTTGTGTTGATTTATACTCGGTATGGTTTAAAAGGTAATGCAATTTAAATTTGAAATGGTTATATAAGTACCCATAATACATCCGCCATTAATATAGAGTTGTTTACCAATTATTATTCCCTTGATCTTAATTTTAATAAATTCATTTTCTCCCACTTTACCCAGTTTTTTTAAAATCTTATCAAGTATTATTTTGCTATTATCTGTTATAATTATCTGAATACGTTTGCTCATTGCGTTATCCTGTCCTTCAAAAACATCAAAGCACTTATTTTTTACATTAATATTTGATTTGTCAATAAAACCTGTTAGCACTATTTCTTTAGTTTCATTTTTTATTTTTTCGGTACATTTTGTATTTGCTTGATCGGTATAGATATATACTTCTGAAACGTTCATTGGTCCATTAATACTGGTTTTATTGCAAGAGTATGAAAGCACTATTATGCATGTCACGAAAAAGGAGGAAAGTATTTTCATTTTTTATAGATTTTTTAAATATTAATTTGCCACAGCCCAGTCAACAAAAATGAATTCTTTTAACTTCTTATTACTATTTTCAAGCAAGGCAATATTAGGAATTACAACAAAGGAAATTATTGTATTGTCGCCATTTCGTATTAATTCTGATTTTTCTTTTGCTCTTATTAATATAAACTCCTTATTCCCCTTAATGGGAAGTGGTTTGTCTAGTTTTACAAGCAGCCATCCAGAAAATCCTGATATTTTTTCTCTTTTTATTATTTCTCCATCAATTGGTAATAATGATTCCAAAATTCCTTTTTTTCTGAATATTTTAATATTTATTTTTTGCCCAATAAGTGAATTGTAATTAGGTTTTTTATCTCCAAAAATAATTTGTGCCGGCATTAGTCCGACAAAAAAATCAATTGGGGACCATTCTCCTGGAATGATATCAAGATTGCTTAATCTGATTGAGGAGAAAAGAATTAAGTATCCGCCACTCAACGTAGAAGAAATAAACTCTCTGTTTCCTATAGTAGGTCCATATATGATAACAAGACATATATATTCAAATAAAAACACACCTATTAGCCCTGAAGCTAAATTTGCAGATAGTTTTGATGTGTTTAAATTGATATTATCTGAGGATGTAAGGGAGTGATTAAGGGCATTATTAGTCAGTGATGCATAAACAAGAATTCCTGTTAATAAGCATAGAAAAGTAAAGATTGAAAAACCTGCAACATATTCATTTAGTAGCCAAAAATCGTAAAATCCATGGGCAAACGCGGCAATAAAAAAGAAAAGAAGTCCCAATAAGAATGTATTCTTTTTATATCTGAATTTTGCTAATATTAAACCATATACTACGAGAGATGAAAATACCATGTGAGCTATAGAAGCTGTTAAAGCTCTTGAATGAATAATATTTATGCTCCCATCGTCAAAATAATTAAAGTTTTCTACGAACGCAAAACCAAGAGCCGAAAGGGATGCATACATAATATAATCAATCGGCTCATTAATTATTTTGGTAAATTTCAATATTATAAGAAATGGTACAAATTTTACAAATTCTTCAATTACACCAATTCCAAAAACACAATAGAGAGAATCATTAATTACATTTCCATTTAGTTGAAACCCAAACAAGTATTTATAAACATCATATAATAACCAAACAGGAAGAACACAAATTGCAGATAATACAATTGTAAAAACAATACTTTTCCAATTGTTTTTTTGATACACATTTACTTTTTTAAGATAAAAAACCCAAACCAATAAGATCAATAATGCCCCTATAAAACCAATTAGATTTGATTTTGAAAATACTTGTGAAAAGAGATCTCTGAAATAGTTGTAAAAATCGAAATTTGAAATGTGAGCACGCTGCCTATAGCTATAGGGTATATATTGTTTTATATTTTCATCATAAACAAAAGGAACAATTTCATTATATTTTTCCTCGTAGTTGTAAATTTGTGAAAGATGATAATATGCGCCTTCTATATCTCCCTTTAACTTAATTTCTTTAGCAAAACATTCCATTGCTTTTTGCCTTTCATTAAAATAATAGTTTTGAATACCTAAATAAGTATTTACATATTTTAATTTATCATTATGTATGTTTTCAAGATGTGATCTGCTGTTTCCATGATCTGTTCTGTAATAGTAATAAAGAGCAAGTCCAAGTTGCCCCATATCTGCTTTTTTTATATTACTGCTTTTTGTCCAATTCGTATAATAATTGTATAGAAAAGTACCTTCACCATTAAAGTCTTTTTCACTGGGACCCATATTTTGGTTTTCATCAAAATGACTTTTTATAAAGGTGTATTCCAGGTCAAGATTGTTGGTGTCTTTTAAAAGCAATGTTTTATACGCATTGCTTTCAAGCCAAGGCTGTGCAGTTTTTTTGCCGTATTCTATTTGTTTTGATAAATCTGAGTAAACAGGGTCGCTCGTAAAAACATTGATAAAAACAAAGGAAAGTATTAAAGTGAGCACTGCTATTACGATTGAAGTATTGTCTTCAAAATCATAAAATTTACGATTGTATTTTTTATCTTTTTTAAATTTTTGGATCAAAAAACTAATAAACCCAATTAGCAGTATAAAAAGAACAACGTATATTATAAACATATGAGGTATTTAAAAATTACTATCAAATCTAATAATTATTCCATATAAACGTATTGCTAACTTTAAAATATACTAGTATATTCGTTACGTAATTTTTTAAAAATCTCTCTCATGTTTAAAAAAAGCATTCTTTTGCGTTTTTTTATTGCTTTATTCTTTTGCTCCCCCATAGCTGTTTATAGTCAATCTTGCCCATTTTCGGACTTTAAAAAAATGTACTATGAAAATGATTCTACTATGTATCCAAATAACTTTGTGGATGCAATTAATGTGACTAGCGATAGTGCGTATTTTATTGGTGGATCTCAAATTGCAAAAATCGATGTGAATGGAAATCGCCTTTGGAATGGTTCACAAAACAACAGTTTTCTTGGCTCGGATGCTATTCCTTATTTTGCCCCTGATGGAAAGTATTATGTGATATTAAGTAACTTCACTTTAATTCATATTGATAAAAATGAGTCAATTGTATGGACAAAATACTTGCTTGACACAAATTGTTATTGTAATCCAATTGTAAACCACATTACTCAAACTTCTGATGGCGGTTTTATCATTACAGGTTCTAAAACTATCTTAGATACTACTTATTATCGGGATCGAATATTCGTTGTGAAGACTAACTCACTTGGCGATACAATATGGACAAAAACACTTGCTGCATCAGGCGCTGATAATAAAGGTTATTACTCTCAGGAAACTGCAGATGGAGGCTATTTAGTGGTTGCAAATATTAAAACATCGGGAATTATTCAGGATAAATACAGAGTTGGTATAATAAAACTAAATGCTAACGGACAGGAGCAGTGGTATAAAATAGAATCGAAGCCAATTTATTATGGTGCTAAAATTAAAGGTATGAAAACCAATGATGGTGATTGTGCTATTGTTGCGTCAGTTGATTCAGTTTTAGTTTCTACTTATTTTATGAAAATAAATGGAAATGGAGATGCTGTTGTTGATACTGCTTACAGTAATAGAAAATTTAATGGTGGATTAATGCAACTAGCAAATGGTGATTATTTGCTAGGTATGGAAGATAGTTTGTCTGAAATTAGTGCATCCACAAAGGCTATATTGTGGAGCAAAGCCTTTATAGGTAGTGTTGGTGAAAACATTCCTGTGAATTCAATTAAACCACTATGTGATAAAGCTGTTGTGATTGCTGGAAATAGTGGTGTGTATCAATACACTGTCAATTGTTGTGGTTCAGATGATTATTATTATAATTTTAAATCTTATCTTTTTAAAGTAGATAGCACTTATAAGGATGTTGCAATTTTAGGGGTGATGGAGCACACTCTTGTTTCATCAAATAATATAATAATTACTCCTAACCCTTTTAGTTTTCAGACGACCATCGCGGTTGAAAAAGAAGTTAAAAATGCAACTTTAAATATTACTAATGTTATTGGTCAGAATGTCAGTTCAATACAGTTTTCCGGCAATAAAATTATTCTTGAAAAAGCTGAATTGAAACCTGGAATTTATTTTGTTCAACTTTTTGATAAGAATAATAATATTCAGTTGACCAGAAAAATTGTAATACAGTAATAAAATATTTTCTTTTCTATTTCTGTCACCCTTTATTAAATGGTAATTTCTTGAATAAAAGTGTTTATTGTTTCGATAACAATTAAAGAATATTTCCTTCCCCTTAATCCTTTTCCCTTTTTTTGATTCATATCATCGATGCTATTGACTAAAGTCATTTATACTAGATACGCTTTTATTTTCTTTTGTATAAAATTTTGTCATGATAAGGAAGATAATTTGCCCGACCGATTTTTCCCCTGCTGCTATTAATTCAATTGAATATGCAGCTGAATTGGCGCAAGAGTTAAATGCGCAACTTGAGATATTGAATGTTCAATCGCTTTTTCCTGTCTCTGCAGTACCAGTTGAAATGAATATTAACGAAAGGGTTTCTGAATCAACAATGACACTTGAACAAACATGTAACGAAATAAATGAATTGTTTCATATTCGGAGTACTTATCAGATTATTGCTACTAGCGAAAGTCTTGCTAAATCAATTACTGCCGATGCCAATGAAAATAATATTATTGTGATGGGGACAAATGGCGTTGATGATATGATACAGTTTTTTTTCGGTACAAATACCTATCATATAATAAAAAAAGCAAAGTGTCATGTATTGATGGTTCCTGAAAATGCATCTTATGGCAGCATTTCAAAAATTGTTTTTGCCTGGAGTTACGAAACGAGCAGCACAGCTGTGATCTTAATGTTAAATGACTTGATAAGTGTTTTCAATCCAAAGATAATATTTACTCCAACTGTTACTTTCCTTCATGTCAGTAATGATTTTTCTCCAGTTGCTAAAGAAACGTTTCATATATTGAAAAAGGAAATTGATAGTGAAATAAAGAAAAAAATCAAGATTGAGTTTGAACAATTTGTAGCTGATGATATTCCAGATAGTATCAATAGATACATGAGTAAATCAAAATCTGATATTTTAATGATGGCTGTTCAGGATAGAGGATTAATTGGCAATATATTTCATCGTTCGGTTACTAAAAAGTTGACAGAAACAGCCGAATATCCCATTCTTGTGATGCATGCGTGATTAAATTTTACTATTGTATTTCTTAAACTGACTCATATCCATTTCTTTTATATAAGCCAATAAGTTTTCCAGATCCGATAATATATGGTGCCATAGCATTTTCTAATTCTTTTTTGGTAGCACCTGAATTTAATTCCAGCAATTCATCCAATGCGTATATTTTGAAAAGATAGTTGTGTGTTCCTGAGGGAGGACAAGGCCCTCCATAATGCTTGTTGCCAAAATCATTCATCCCTTCGTCTCCTAAAATTAATGTGGAATCATTTTCTTTCATATTGAATATAATAACTCAATGAAAGCGACAGCAAATTTGTTTTTGATTTTTGTTTCCCGACAATTGCACCATTTGGGTCATAAATCTTTTTATCTTTTAAATTTTCAAAAAAATCTTTTGAATAGCACAGATTAATTGAACAGTATTTCCTTAAAATGGAATGACCAATAGAAATTGTACCTGCCAAATTGAACTTGTTAAAATCTGAATAATTTAATCTGTTAAATTGATTTTTTGTTTTAATAAGATATTCAGGTGTAAGACCAAATGAAAAAAGAAAATACCCTCGCTTACCAATGTTATAATATTCTTTGACTACTATAGGGAGTTTTAAATATTCTGATTTGGTTGCAGATTTTTGGTAAGGTGTTTCTTGTTTAAATGTTTCTTTATTGAATGGTGATAGTTGATAATATTCGTTTTCGTTGCTGTATTTTAGGCCAATAAATAAAATATTATGAAATGGAATAGTAACTTCAGCCTCATAACCCATATTATTATTGCCTTTAAAGGTATAGTTACTCGCAGCGCTAGTAGTAATGTAAATCGTCCTTTTGGGAGATGTTACAACCGTATCTTTTTTAGGAGAAATAGGTTTTACAATTTTAATTGTTCCTGTTTGTGAGAATAATAAAATTGAACTCAATGATAAAAATAAAATGGAAATATAAATTCTTTTCATCTTTTGCATTTTGATGATATAACGGTTTTCGATTGAAAAGATACTGCTTGTCGTTATAATTTTTTTAATATTCCATACGGATGCGATATTGTAACTGATTTTGATATTCTCTGGCTAACTTATTACCATAATCTTCATATGCTTTTTTTGCCCATATCAATGCTTTGTCTGATTTGCCCAACACTTCATATGCCACAGCCATATTTAAACAAGCTCTACCAGCATTGGTCCTATTATTACTTTTCGTAATAGGTTCCCACACTTGCTGTGCACCTTCCCAGTTAGCAACTTCTGTTTTTCTGAAAGCTGTAAGAAACTGCTGTTTTTCACGCCCTTTGCCTCTTTTAAAAAGACTTCTGCTTACATAATAATAATTTGGTAAAAAACGCTGAATATATTCTTCGCCAGCATGATACGCTGTTTGAGGCAAAGCTTCAGGAGGAGGAATTGCAATAATAGAATTTCCACCATCAAAGGTCATATAACTTGTCGATTGATACTGGTCGATTATTTTTTGGTTAACGGGATCATATAATCTCCAGTAACATACCACATTCATTCTCACCTGACTTGTAGGTGGAGGAGGAACGTTTCCTGTGATTACAGCATTTACCGTGTTGTTTACAGCATTTGATAAAATGTCTGAATTGGAATCGAAGTTTTCCAAGACTAATAGTGCATCTGCTTTTGTTGAATCACAAATTTGTTTTACGGTTTTCCAATCTAATACTTCAGGCATTTCTCTAGTTCCGGTTCCATAGAGTCTGGTTTTTTTTGGAAAAACAATGTTAAGTTGTCTCCAACCATTGATACGATCAAAAACTCCTTTTAGGCATTCGTCCGAAGCCGTTTTGTCTGATCCCGCAATTTCCCCACTTGCAATTGATTCAATTACAGAGGCTTTATCATCTTTTTTTGTGAGTGATCGATTTACAATTGCTATGGTATGAATATCCTCAGGTAAAAAAGCTTGAGGTGATGTGGGGTAATTTAATTTTACATAACCATATTTGGAGCAGCTAGAAGTTATAGTAGCTATTATTAATAAAATAAAGATTGACTTTTTCATTTTGTAAGGCCTTTTAAGTGTAGAATTTACTTTTCAAATTTAGCTAAAATTCATTCTTTACAAATTTTATTCCATAACAAATATTTATTTTTGTTACCTTGAATTCATTACGACTTGACATTTTATATAAATTACATTTGTAAAATAAATTATACAATGAAAAATTTTGTTCCTCTATTATTTTTGGTAATTATTTTTGGTGCTTGCAATAAAGAAAAAAAACAAGCAAAAAAGGATGAAGATATTATCAAAAAATATATAAGTAATAATCATTTAGCTGCAACAGCAACCGGTACGGGGTTATATTATGTAATGGAAATTACAGGAACGGGAACACAGCCATCCGCTTCTTCTCAAGTAACTGTGGCATACAAAGGTTATTTTACTGATGGAAAAGTTTTTGATCAAAGCGATGCTGCCGGAATAACATTCGGCCTATCACAAGTGATAAAAGGTTGGACTGAAGGCATTCCATATTTTAAAGAAGGTGGTAAAGGGAAATTATTGATCCCATCTAAACTAGCTTATGGTAAAGATGGAACAAATGGGATACCAGCTAATAGCGTACTTATTTTTGACATTAATCTAATTGATGTTTTATAGGAAATTTAATATTTCATCTCTCCAGATTAAAATAACAACTCCTACAATCGCTATCAAAGCACCTAATACAGATTTTAGCATAATTTTTTCTTTA
>CAIXIP010000333.1 GCA_903919535.1 uncultured Bacteroidota bacterium
AGTAATGTGAACTTCACTATTGCTTCACCGTATGTTGTGTTGAATACTCCCAATGGAGCAGAGAGTTGGAACGGATGTTCTTCTCAAACAATTTCCTGGACAAAATATGGCACAGCGAATAATGTAAAATTAGAATATACCATAGATAATGGAACAACCTGGAATTTGATCACATCGAGTGCAACCGGAACTAGCTATAGTTGGACCATTCCAAATACACCATCAACAACATGTAAAGTAAGAGTTACAGATATAACCTTATTAGTAAATGATATAAGTAATGCAACCTTTACAATTACAGCAAACCTTTCCATTATTGTTTCTTCCCCAAATGGTGCCGAATCATGGCAAGTAGGTGGCCCAACACATAATATCACCTGGGCGATGTCAGGTGCATCTAATTATTATAATATTTATTATTCAATAAATGGAGGTAGTTCCTGGACAACCATCATTACCGGAACCTATATTACAACAAACTCTTATACTTGGACGATACCAAACTTTCCAAGTGTGAACTGTTTGGTAAAAGTGGAAGATTATTACAATACCTGTCAGTATGATGTGAGCAATGCAGTATTTACAATAGCTGCTCCAACTCCGGTAATAACAGTAACCTCTCCGAATACAGCATTAACTTATTATGTAAATAATAGTTATAACATTTCCTGGACCAGTGCATATTTAAGTTCATCTTTTGTTAAGATAGAATATTCAGTAGACAATGGAACGACCTGGACAACCATAACATCTTCAACAAACAATACCGGAAGTTATACTTGGTTAGTTCCCAATACTCCATCAACGACTTGTTTGGTGAAAGTTTCAGATTTTGGTAATTTATTAACGTATGATGTAAGTAATGTAAATTTCACCATAGCTCCTCAGAGTGTAGTGCTGAATACACCAAATGGTGCAGAGAGCTGGAATGGATGCTCAACTCAAACCATTAGCTGGACAAAATATGGAACATCAAATAATGTGAAGTTGGAATATTCACTTGATAATGGAACTACCTGGAATCTGATCTCATCCAGTGTAACCGGAACAAGTTATAGCTGGACCGTACCGAATACTCCATCAACAACATGTTTGGTGCGTGTAACAGATATAACCTTATTAGTGAGTGATGTAAGTAATGCAACATTCAATATCACACAGAATACCGCGATAATTGTTTCTTCACCAAATGGAGCAGAAGTATGGCAGGTAGGTGGTCCAACGCATAATATCACTTGGGCCATGTCAGGCGCTTCTAATTATTATAATATATATTATTCAATAAATGGAGGCAGTTCCTGGACAACTATTATTACCGGAACCTATATTACTACTAACTCTTATACCTGGACAATACCAAACTTCCCTAGTGTTAATTGTTTAATTAAGGTGGAAGATTATTACAATACTTGTCAGAATGATGTTAGCAATGCTGTGTTTACAATTTTAGCTCCAACACCAATCATTACAGTAACTTCTCCTAATACTGCAGTTACATGGTATGTTGGAACAAATTATAGTATAAGCTGGACTAGCGCATATCTAAGTTCCTCTTTCGTTGAAATCAAATATTCAATTGATAACGGTGCGACATGGAATATGATTATTTCTGCAACTAATAATACAGGGTCATATACCTGGACAGTTCCAAATACACCGTCTTCGCAATGTTTGGTCAAAGTAAGTGATTACGGAAATTTGTCAACATTTGACATTAGCAATGTCAATTTTACAATTGCTCCAAACATGATCGTTACAGCTCCAAATGGTTCAGAGAATTTAGGAAGTTGCACAACTACAAGTATCAATTGGACAGCAGGTGGATGTACAAGCAACTTTAAAATTGAATATTCAATAAATGCAGGTTCAACGTGGACAACAATTGTTGCTTCATATGCAGGTGTTGGAACAGGAAATAATTCATACACATGGACTATTCCGAATACACCTTCTACAAACTGTTTAGTGAGAGTGTCTGATGCAGGGGCTCCAACGAAAATAGATCAAAGCAATGCAGTATTTACAATTTCTCCTGCTATCACGATAACTCAACCTAATTTTGGAGGAAGTTACGTAGTTGGTTCTGTTCTTAATATCAACTGGACGTCAAGTGGAGTATCAAACTTCTATAATATTTATTATTCCACCGATGGAGGAGCAACTTGGATCTCAATTGTATTTAATGCTAATATTGCTACAAACACATACGCTTGGACGGTTCCCAACGCACCTAGCACAAATTGTTTGATAAAGGTAACCGATAATGTAAATACTTGTAAAACTGATAATAGTGATGTAGTATTTACAATTACTTCAACTCCTGCTGCAATTACAGTTACTGCTCCAAATGGTGCAGAAAATTGGCAAACTTGTACCAGTCAAAATATTACTTGGACTGCTTCAGGGACCTCCGGAACTTATAATTTAGATTTTTCAACTAATGGAGGTTCAACTTGGACTTCAATTACAACAAATTATGCAGCTGTTGGAAGTTCTTGTTCTTATGCTTGGACAGTACCAAATACAATTTCATCAGCATGTTTAGTTAAAGTTACCGATGCTGTAGTTGGAACACGTGTTGATCAAAGTAATTCAGCATTTACAATTTCTGGTTTGACTTTAGCTGCAACTGGCACAGCAACAATATGTAATGGCGTTTCTACACCATTAACTGCTACAGGAACAGCAACATATAGTTGGGCGCCAGGAACAGGCCTAAGTAATCCCAATATTGCAAATCCTATTGCTACGCCTTCTGCAACTACAACTTATACTGTGACAGGAACAACTGGGGCTTGCTCTAACACTGCAACTGTGACAATAACTGTGAACCCTATTCCAACAGTGGCTGTTTCTCCAACTTCTGTTTCAATTTGTACAGGAGGTTCAACTACATTAATGGCGAGTGGTGCAACAAGTTATACTTGGTTGCCTGCAAGTGGATTGAGTTCTTCTACAGCGCCTACAGTTACAGCAACACCAGCTATTGGAACAACATATACAGTTACAGGATCATCTAACGGATGTTCTGCTACTGCTACTTCAGTGATAACAATTAATCCAATCCCTACTATCTCAGCATCAGGGGCAGGAACAATTTGTTATGGAGCTTCTGCGAACCTTGGAGCAACAGGAGCGGCAACTTATTCGTGGTCTCCTAGTACCGGATTAAATAATTCATTAATATCAAACCCGATAGCTTCACCGGTGACTTCCATAACATATACTGTTAGCGGAACGTCTCTTGGTTGTACTGGAATTGCAACAGTTCCTGTTTCGGTTACACCTCTTCCTACTATTACGGTTTCTGGGATAACTACTATTTGTGCCGGCAGCAGTACAACACTTTCTGCTAGTGGTGCAACAAGTTATACTTGGTCCCCAACAAGCGGCTTAAGTGCTGCCAATATTGCCAATCCGATTGCTTCCCCTTCTGTTACAACAACATATACTGTAACTGGAACTGCAAACGGATGTTCCAATATAACTACAGTTACAGTAATTGTAAATACAGTGCCTACAGTTACAGCTAGTGGAACTGCAACAATATGCGCAGGAAGTTCAACCTTATTAGGAGCGACAGGCGGAACAACTTATTCGTGGTTACCAACCACCGGATTAAGCAGTCCAACAAGTCCAAATCCTTTAGCAACTCCTTCTTCAACAACAACATATACAGTTACAGGAACAACTTCTGGGTGCTCAAGTACTGATGTGGTTACTGTTAGTGTAACTCCTATTCCTGTTGTGAATATTACTGGCACTACTTCAATTTGTATTGGAAGCAGTACCACATTAACAGCCACTGGTGCAACAAATTATGGTTGGTTGCCAACTACAGGATTAAGCAATCCTTCTATTGGAAATCCTATTGCAAATCCTGCAGCTACAATAACTTATACTGTAACAGGGACAACAGGTACATGTTCAAGCACTTCGACTGTTGTGTTAACTGTTAATCCAATTCCTGTAGTTTCGGCAAGCGGTGCAGCAACAATTTGTTTCGGAGGGTCAACTTCATTGTTAGCTTCTGGCGCCACAAATTATAACTGGTTACCAGGAACTGGATTAAGCAATGGTAGTCTTTCTAACCCCGTTGCTTCACCAGCTTCAACAACAACATATACAGTAACCGGGACATCTTTAGGTTGTTCTGATACCGATACAGTTACGGTAATGGTAACCCCATTACCTGTAATTGCTGTTACAGGAACAACAACAATTTGTAATGGTGGAAATACTACTTTAACTGCAAGTGGTGCTACAACTTATAGTTGGTCGCCTTCAACGGGATTAAGTGCATCAAATATTGCTAATCCTGTTGCATCTCCAACGGTAACCACAACATATACTGTGAGCGGAACTGTAGGGGCTTGTACAGGAACAAAAACTATTACTGTTAATGTAACTCCATTACCAACTATTATTATTACAGGAACAACAACAATTTGTAATGGAAACAGCACAGTAATCACAGCAACTGGAGCAAGTTCATATAGCTGGTTACCAACAACAGGATTAAGTGTAGCTAATATTTCTAATCCAACAGCCAATCCAACGGTTAATACAACATATACTGTTACAGGAACATCAGGAAGTTGTTCTGGATCAAATACCGTAACAGTAGCTGTAAATCCAATACCAACAGTAGCTGCAACAGGGTCAACAACAGTATGTGCAAGTACTCCTACATCGCTTAGTGCAACAGGTGCTACAACATATAGTTGGTTGCCTATAACTGCGCTAAGCAATTCTTCAATTGCAAATCCTACTGCATCGCCAAGTGCAACTACAACTTATACAGTAACAGGAACACTTGCCGGTTGTGCAGATACGGCTCAAGTTACAGTTAGTACAATAGCAAATCCAGTTGTTTCAATTTCTGGAACAAATTCAATTTGTGTTGGCGGCTCTACAAATTTAACAGCTTCTGGGGCAGCAAGTTATAATTGGTTACCTACTTCAGGGCTTAGTGCAACAAATATTGCAAATCCAGTAGCAAATCCATCAACAACAACAACTTATACAGTGACAGGAACAACAGGTGCATGTTCAAGTACTTCAACAATTACAATAACTGTAACTCCTATACCTGTTGTAACTGCATCAGGAACAGCAAGTATTTGTGCCGGAGCATCAACATCCTTAGGTTCGAGCGGAGCAACAACATATTCATGGTTGCCAACTTTAGGATTAAGTAATCCCAATATTGCTAGTCCAAGTGCAACGCCTGTTGGAACAACAACTTATACCGTAACAGGAACTACTTCAGGCTGTTCTACAACGGCAACAGTTACAATAACAGTTAATCCAACTCCGACTGCAAATGCAGGTTCAAATATTACAATTTGTTCCGGTTCGAGCACAACACTTAACGCTTCGGGAGGAACAACCTATTTATGGAGTCCGGCAACAGGTTTAAGTGCTACCAATATAGCTAACCCTATAGCGAATCCGACTACAACAAGAACATATACTGTTACAGTTGGAAATGGAGGTTCTTGTACTTCAACATCAACTGTTACAGTTACCGTGAATGCTTCACCAACAGCTTATGCAGGATTAGATGCAACAGTTGCTTGTGGGGGAAGTACAACACTTGCTGCCACAGGAGGTACATCTTATTCATGGAGTCCGATAACTGGATTAAGTAATCCAAACATTGCAAATCCAATAGCAACACCTCCATATTCAATAACTTATACTGTGACTGTTTCAAATGGAACATGTACTTCAACTGATGCGGTGGTTATCAATACGGGGACTCTTACAGCGAATGCTGGTGCTGACGTTGCTATTTGCACAGGTAACTCTACAACGCTTAATGGAACTTCAACAGGTGGTGCAACAGGTACATGGGTAAATCTTGCTACAAGCACAACATTCACTCAAAGTACTGGGGCATATTCAGCGATAACAGGTGGAACTGTTTGGTTAAATGGAGCAAGTACATCCATGGATGATGTTATTTCTGGTGCAGTAACAATTCCTACCTTCAAATTCAATAATGTGAGCTATACTTCATTGTATATTTCAACAAACGGTTTCATCACATTCGGTGCAACAGTTCCTACAGCAACTGATTACACTCCGATATCATCAACTGAATTATATTCCGGGGCAATTGCAGCATTTGGTGTTGATATCAATAAATCAGCAGTAGGAACTCCTGAAATAAGGTATCAGCAAGTTGGATCAGAGTTTATTATTCAATGGCAAGATATGGGACGATATTTATCTGCAACGTCTGCAATTGATAGACTTAGTTTCCAGATAAGATTAAATACTACAACCAATCAGGTGAAAATTGTTTATGCCGCAACTTCAACACTTGGTTCAAGTACATCTTATCCTGAAGTTGGATTAAGAGGAGCTGACAATATTTTTGCTACCAATGTGAAAAACAGAAGTGTAATTTCAACTACAGGAGCATGGGTTAATTCCATTGCCGGAACAACTAATGCGAGCAATTGTTATTATGACAGTGCAACTCCTGCAACTGTTCCTGCAAGTGGTACAACATTTACATTTACTCCTCCTGCAGCCACCACCACAACCTATTCATGGGCACCTGCAGCAGGATTGAGTGCTACAAATATTGCTAGTCCAGTAGCAAATCCAACCGTAACTACAACTTACACATTAACTGTTACAAATGGAACATGTACAGCTGTTGATCAAGTTTTAGTATCTGTTACAAGTGCTGCATCAGTTAGTGCCGGTTTGGATGTTGCAATCTGTATAGGCAGCAATACAACATTAAATGGAACAGGTGGAGGAACATATGCATGGGCTCCAGCAGCAGGATTAAGTTCAACAACAATAGCAAATCCAGTTGCTACACCAACTGTAACAACTACATATTCATTGACCGTTACAAATGGTACTTGTAATTTTACAGATAATGTTATCGTTACCGTAAATCCTATTCCAGCGCAACCTTCTGTGATAGCAGGAACAAATCCAATTTGTGCAGGAAGTGTAAATACATACAGTAGCAATCCTGTTAGTGGAGCAACATCTTACATCTGGACATTGCCTAGCGGATGGGCAGGGACATCAACAACAACAAGTATTGGAGTTACAGCGAATGCAACAAGTGGAACAATCATATTAAAAGCCATCAATTCTTGTGGAACTAGTACACCACGAACATTGTTCGTAACTGTTAACCCATTGCCTTCTGTTACCTTAGGTCCATTAGGAACAGTTTGTTTATATGAGCCTTCAATAGCGCTGTCAGGCGGAAGCCCGGTTGGTGGATTATATTCAGGAAATGGAGTTAGTGGAGGTGCGACATTTAGTCCAAGTGCAGCAGGACTAGGAACAACAAGTGTAACATATACTTATTCAGATGTTAATTCTTGTTCGAATTCTGCAATCTCTTCAATTTTGGTAGATATTTGTACTGGAGTTGAAACTACTGGTGCTGTTGGTCAGATCATTATTTATCCAAATCCATTTACAACAAATACTACGATAAAAATTGATGATGCTGTTGAATTTACAAATGCATCAATCAAAGTGTTTGATGTGTTAGGAAAAGAAGTTCTTGTATTTACTAATATTAACACACATGAATTGAAAGTAGAAAGAAAAGATCTTCGTTCAGGTATTTATTTCTATCAATTTATTAATAATGATAAAATGCTAAGCACGGGCAGAATAGTTATTGAATAAATGTAATATTTAATAAAAGTAAAATCCTCAATTTTTTTTTTAAAAGATAAAAATTGAGGATTTTTTGTTTTCTTAATTTACTCAACGTGCACAACTAACCCTTTTAAATATTCTCCTTCAGGATGAAAAATATTTACGCAATGGTGGATATTGGTTTTTCCTGGATTTGCAATTTTTATCACCTTAACTGTTTATAATCTCCTTGGTGAAGGTTTTTGTGTGAAACTTTTGATCCGAAATTTTAAAACACTAAAATTAATTTTTAATAAATTTTATAGTCTTACCTGTATTCAAATCTTTCACAAAATAAATTCCGTTTTCAAAATTTGAAACGCTAATTGTTTCGGATGATTGAACTTTATGAGTTAATAATTTTTGGCCTAATAGGTTTGCTATTGAAATGCTAGTTGGGGTAAAAACATTGATATTCAAAGCTGTATTAGTTGGATTAGGATAAATATTAATTGATTCACTATTGATTATTTCAAGAACACTAACAGTTGTAATACTTACACAAGCCGATGTGTCGAGACAAGCATTTTTTGATACAATCACACTGTAATTCCCATTAATTAAAGGTGAATAATTTTGACTGGTAGCACCAGGTATAATTGCATTGTTATTGTTGCAGTCTAACCATTTGTAATTTGCTCCAGTTTCTTGTGCAGTTAATGTGTTTCCCACCTGATTTATCGAATTAGAGATGGTGCACGGTTTAGCATAATGAGCAACATAAAAATCACAATTTCCTTCAGCTGTTAAAGTTGTTGACCCAAGCGTCATAGATGAAGCATAAACTCCACCTACTGCAATATCATCAACATCTAAAACAACCAAACTGCGTGCGTACTCATTCATGAAAACTGTAGAGTTGCTGCCATAATTAAAAGCAAACTCCCATTGATTGGAGGTGTTAATTTTAACCAATAAATTATCAGTTTGTGCAATACCAGTTACTTCGGTGATAATAGGAATTGTTCCGAACATTAATCCGGGTGAAACACCTTGAACCGATCCACATGAATAAAGATTACCAGATGCATCACTGTCTATATCGTACAAAGTTGAATTAGATGTGCTACCTGTTGGCTCTATGGTATTTAAAATTGTACCGTCCGATATATTTACTTTGTAAACAATTGCTTTAGAAAGAAATGCACCGCATAAAGCCAAGTTCCCATCGGGCATCAAATCTATTCCGAATAAATAATCCTGTGAACTTGTATTGCTACTTGCAAATCTCCAGATATTCATCGGTATTCCGTTATTCGAATATTTTGCCAGGAATGCATCGTTTGTTGTCGCCACTCCAGAATTTGTTACAGAAAAGGTAGCATCCAATCGAGCAACCGTGTTTGCAAAATAGCCTACGGTATAAACATTTCCTGCAGCATCGGTTGCTATATTAAAACATGTTTTATCTGCATTTCCGACAGCCACATCACTGTAAACACTTTTAAACCAAAGGCATGTACCTGCATTATTAATTTTTGCAACCATGCCATCATACGTATAACCGGTAGTATTTGAGCTTGAAGACAGATTAGTGATACCACCTATTTTCACATATCCCTTATATTGACCTGTTACAAAAATGTTATTGCTGGCATCGCATGTAACACTCAGCGGTGTAACAGCACAGGTTACGTAGGTTTTAGTTTCTAAAGGTATTATCCAAATAACTGCTCCAGTATTACCATTTAGTTTCATTACAAAGCCGTCATTTACTCCGATACTTTGTGACATTGCCCATCCGCCAATATTTACATTTCCAGTATGATTACCGCAAACAATTACATCACCTACAGAATTTGTAGTAACTCCATAAACATAAATAGCTTGATTTGATGTAGCATAATCTCCGGAAATACTCCATAGCCATTGTCCGTTAACGTCTTGTTTTCCAACCCACATATTTCTGTTAGCAGAAGTAAATGTATTGTTTCCAATAGCAATGTTTGAACCCTGATAAATTCCGCAACTTATTATATTGTAATTAGCATCTTTTGTTACGCCATACGTAACATCATAATTATTAGTGGCGGTACTTCCTCCGCTTTCGTAAGCCCATTTCCAAGCGGGTTGGCTTTTTGCGAAAATAAAACTAAAAATTGCTATTGATAAAATAAGTGTCTTTTTCATAGTGTATTGTTTTTTACAAGTTTGGCATTTGTTTTTCGTTTTAAAATTTATGCAATAAAAATGCGTACAAATTTCTAATGCCTGAATTCATGAATCATTAGATTGGATTCACGAAAGGCGTTAAACAAAAACTCCGAAGCCTTATGTGCTCCGGAGTTTAATCTAATTGAATGATTTTTATTCTTTAATAAATTTTATCGTCTTTCCTGCATTCAAATCTTTAACAAAGTAGATTCCGTTTTCAAGATTTGAAACATTAATTGTTTCGGAGGATTGAACTTTTTGAGTTAATAACTCTTGCCCCAACACGTTTATAATTGAAATAGTAGTTGGCATAGAAACATTGATAGTCAAAGTTGAATTTGTTGGATTAGGATAAATAATAATACTGTTTTTATTCAAAAGGTTTTCATTAATACCAACTGTGGCTGGGTTTACTTCATTATATAAATCTGCAATTTCTGTTAAAGAGATAGCATAGTCATAAACTCGAATGTCATCAATTGATCCCTTGAAAAAAGATTGAGGTCCCACACAAACTGCTCCAATAAATATATCAGTAATGTTATTTGCAGGTGTGCCTGTATTGGTGCTATTAACTAAAGTATTGTTCATATAATACTTCCATACTGAGCCATTGTATGTCATTATAAGATTATTCCAATTGGTTACTGTTACACTATTAACATGAAATGTATCTAAGCCAACAGGTGAGGTTGAACCAATGTCCCAGCCATTCCCACTACTTATACCTGCATCAAAAGTTCCGTCACCATAAAAGTTATAGCCAACAGTTAGTTGAAGAGGTTGCGTGCCGAATAATGTTTGGGAAGCTTGGTTTGCAGCTCCGGATTTAAACCAAAGAGAAAAAGTATATGCTTGTCCCGGCTTAAAGAACGGACTTGTTGTTTTCAAATAATCGTTAGCTCCATCAAGTAAAGATGAATGATTTGCGTTTCCAAATCGATCTATTCCATAGGTAGCTCCATTTAGAGGAGTTAGATTATTCGAACCAATTTCGTCATTTGAGTTCCCATTATTAAATGAGTATTTGGCAATTAGACCATGAGGCGCAGGATCCGCTTCATTAAATAAACTGTCCATTTCCAAAACAGTAATTGCTCTGTTGTAGATTCGAATATCGTCTAACTCTCCTTTGAAAAAAGATTGAGGGCCAACAGAAATTGCTCCAAAATACAGATCAGACATTGTATTTGAAGGCGTGCCACCAGTGGTACTGTTAACTAAAGTATTGTTCATATAATAGTTCCATACAGAGCCATTATACGTCATTACAAAATGATTCCAATTTGTTGGTATTGCACTATTAACGTGAAATGTATCTAAGCCATTAGGAGCTGTTGAGCCTATGTTCCAGGAAGAACCATTACTCAGTCCGGCATCAAAAGTTCCGTCACCGTAATAATTATACCCAACAGTTATTTGTTGATGCGGCAGGGTGTTGAACATTGTTTGGCTTCCTTTGTTTGCATCGTTCGATTTAAACCAAAGAGAAAAAGTATATGCTTGTCCCGGATAAAAAAAAGGACTATTTGTTTTCAAATAATCGTTAACCCCATCAAGTAAAGATGAATGATTTGAATTTCCGAATCGATCTACTCCGTATGTTGCTCCATTTTGTGGAGTCAAATTATGCGAACCAATCGCGTCAGTTGATGTACCATTATTAAATGAATATTTTGCGATCAAGCCGGATGTCACTTGAGATAAAGCAAAATTTGTAGTAATTGCAGAGAAAGTAAGCAGTAAAAGTTTTTTCATGTCGATTTTCGTTTTAAAATTTATAAAACAAAAATGCTGGAAAAGTTATGATAAAAGACGACTTAATTCATGAATGGTAAGTTTGAATTCACGAATTGCTTTAAACCTGAATTCGTAATTCTTTAAGAAGGGCTTCAAACTCTTGCTTGCGATCACGGGAAAGAGAAATAGTAGCTTGATTATCCATCAAAATGGAGCTTTCGCCACGTATGTATTTTTTTATGTAGTTGATGTTGATGAGATGGGAGCGATGTGGACGGAAAAACGAAGGCCGGGTTAATAAAATATCTTCAAAAAATTTCAATTTTTTACTAACTAAAATTTTGGAACCATTTTTTAGAAACACATTTGTATAAGCGCCATCAGCTTCTAATAAAACAATATCAATTACCTCAATAAAAAGCAATCCATCACCCATGGGTAGAGCAATCTTTCGTATTTCTTCTCCTTTATAGGACTCCTTTAACAATTCTAATCGTTGCTGAAGTGAATTTTGAAACTTTTTTTGCTTTACTTTTTCAACTGCTTTTTGTAAAGCCTCGATTTCTACAGGCTTCAAGATGTAATCTATTGCCGACACTTCAAATGCTCGAATAGCAAAATGACTATAAGCAGTAACAAAAACAATATCAAAATCTATATCACGAAAAAAGTCCAAAAGTTCAAATCCATTGTATTCAGGCATTTCAACATCCAGAAAAACAACATCGGGTTTATATTTATTTATTGCTAAAACACCTTCAGGTACATTGGAGTAGGAATCAATCAACTCAATATCTTTGCAGTAATCAGCTAGCAATGTAGACAGAGAATGCCTTGCTCTTTCTTCATCATCTATAATTATTGCTTTAATAGAGGTAGTCATTTTTATGTAAAAATAATCATCTGCTGTTAATTATTATATCTTAATTTACCAATCGTTAATTTCAATTCATGAATTACGTAATGGGATTGTAATAATCACTTTTGTTCCAGTGGCTTGTTCCTCTTCAAATAAATCAATCGTTTCAAAACTATATTGCTGGTCAGAATTGCTGTTGAGTAAGTCGATTCGCTCTTCTGTTGCTAGCGTAGCGAATGAAGTATGTCCAGCATTTTGCCTTTTCTTTATTTCTTCGGAATGTTTTCTTCCAATTCCATTATCGGTAATTGTGCATATCAATATTGAATTTAAAGAAAATTCAATTGTTAGTAGCTTGTTTTTCTTTTTATGCAATAAACCATGCTTAATGGCATTTTCAACAAATGGTTGTAATATCATTGATGGAATATGTATATAATCGGAATCAATTTCTTTGTCGATGATTAATTTGAATTGAAACTCATCTCCAAATCTTAATTTTTCTAGTGAAAGATATAGTTCAAGGATTTCAACTTCATTTTGCAATGTAATTTCAGCGGTACCCGAAGCATCCAAAACTTTTCGCATCAGGGTGCTAAATTTACTGATGTATAAATTCGAATTTTTTATATCATGATTTAATACTAAATCTTGAATAGAATTAAGCGCATTGAACATAAAATGCGGATTCATTTGTGATTTGAGAGCTGTAAGTTGAGAAGCAACAAGCTTGTTTTTTAAATCAGCTTTTTTTCGAATATATCTGATTCTGGTATTATAAAACAGTGCAACAAAAAAGAAGGTTATAATTACAATAAGCACGTAAAACCACCACCGTTGCCAGAATGGAGTTTCAACAAAAATAAATAAGGATTTAATGTTACTTGATAAACCCTGTTCATTGACTGAACATACCTGAAAAACAAAAATACCTGGTGGAATCGTTGAAAATAAAACAGATGGAGAAGAAGCATCAATGCTGATCCAGTTTGAATCCAATCCAATCAACCGATATTTGTAATTATAGTTGCCTTTACTTTTAAGAGCAATGGATGCAACATTAATTTTTATATTTTTATTATTATAAGGTAATTCAAACTGATAAGATTTTGGGACTAATTTATTATTAATAAAAACATCTTTTATCCGAATAGAAGGAATAACCCTGTTTTCCCAATTCATATTTTTTGGAAAAGTAACCAGGCCCTTTTTTGTGGCTAGATAAACTGAATCGCCAAGAAATTCTATAGAATTAATGTCTTTAGGGTTAATGGATTGAGTTGTGTTAAACAATCCAACTCCATCAGTAAGGAAATTAATGCGTTGTAAATAGTTTTCAGTACAAACCCACAGATAATTGCCATCTACATTAAATGTACGAACCGTATTTTCTTTTAACAGATTGGCAATACTAAAGTGATATTTTATTTTTTTGTTTTCGAAAGCATAAATTCCTTTCGAAACAGTAGCTATCCATACAATATCATTTTTATCACAAACCGATACACCAACAATTTTTTCTTTCCCATCTAAAATCTCTTCCTTTTTTCCATTTGAATTAAAGCAGTAGACCCCATCTGATAAAAGAGCATACATTATTTTATTTTCCTTATCATATTCAATAGCCCTACCTCCTGTTTTATTATAGTAGGTGTACTTTCCTTTTAATGTTTTTACTGTTTCACTTAAAGATGATTTTGCAATAAAAGTTGAATGCAAAAGATATAAAGTGTCACCTACCAGCTTCATATCTCTTATATTGGATATGCATGGAAAAAACTGTTTCCCTGTAGTATTTTCAATGATATTAAAACGACCTCTGGAAACGATTGTGTATTTCTCATTCTTTTCAATTGCTTTTACAGAAATGAAATGTTCTGTTTCATTTTTATATTTTTCATGAATAGTATTTGCTGATCGATCAAATTCAAAAACAACGCCTTGGTAAGAACCAATTTGTAAATGGTTTTTATCGATGGCCTTTATACATGTTAAATTATTATCAGTTAATGTGCTGTTGGCAGAATTGTATTTTATTACTTCAATCTGCGGAATTACAAATAGACCACTTTGA
>CAIXIP010000334.1 GCA_903919535.1 uncultured Bacteroidota bacterium
AGCAAAAGATTATCATGTTTCCTACTACCCTACAATGTATTTAATTGATAAAAATGGGCGTAATAGACAAAATAGTTGGTCGTACCTATTCAAAACCATTATTATTATTAGCTTTGCACTATTTTGAAAATTATGAATAAAAAGTTGTAATTATTGTGGTTCAAAAATCACACAAAAATATGGGCTTCAAAATGGGAAGCAAAGGTTCAAATGTTATGTTTGTAAAAAAGTATTTATTGCTAATAATAGAAAAACAGAAGAAGAAATTTGGAACCTTTACACAAAAGGCAAGCAAACATATATTCAATTAGCGCAACAAGAAGGATGTTCTGTTCGAACTATTCAACGAATTATTGATAAGTTTAAGATCCAACAGAACCAGGTTCAGGTAAGAACAGTAATAGTTTTAGTAGACACAACCTACTGGGGAAGAAACTTTGGTGTTATGTTGTTTAAAGATGCAATAACGGGAGAAAATCTGTATAAGAAATATGTAAAGTACGAAACAATAATTCTTTATAGAGAAGGCTTTGAAGTGCTTTTTAATTTAGGATTTATTATAAAAGGAATAATTTGTGATGGGAAAAGAGGTTTGTTACAAATGTACCCAGGCATCCCTACTCAAATGTGTCAATTTCATCAAAAACTTATCATACAAAGATATCTAACTAAGAAACCAAAATTGCAAGCTAGTATAGAATTATGGGAACTTACTAAAATGCTTACAAAAACAGATAAAGAAAGCTTTGTTGGTGGATTAAATCACTGGCATGATAAATGGCAAGAGTTTTTAGACGAGAGAAGCTCTGCGACCCTTAAAAAGAAGTCAACCTACAAGCACAAACGATTAAGAAGTGCATACAACAGTTTAAAAAGAAATCTTCCATATCTCTTTGTTTGGTATGATCATTATGAGCTAAATATACCAAATACAACTAATGCTATTGATGGACATTTTTCTGATTTAAAGAATAAATTAAGGTGTCACAACGGACTTACTGAAGAAAGAAAAAAGAAGTTTATTGATGGGTTTTTAAAGGTATAAAAGCGAATGTATATTAAATAAAAAGAGAGTATCATATCGAATACTCTCTTTTGAATATACTTCCGCTTCAACTTATACCTGACGAGTTGCTCCCCAGCAGAGCTCGTTTCCCTTTTAGTTGAACACACAAAAGTACTATAAAGAAAAATAGGTATAACAAAAAGTGAAAAATAAATACCAACTATTTTGTCCATTAGAGCAAATTGTCTTCAAAAAGACCAACTATTTTGTCTATTACACCGCTAAATATGTTATGAATTATTAGTTGAAATCATTCTTATTATAGCATCAATTTATTTTAAAGTATCTTATATAGAATTGAGAGAAATATATTCAATATTTTAATTATTATTTTTGAAGATGGCTGAGAGAAGATTTTTAGAGGATAACGAGAATATGCAAGGGGAGGGAAAACCTTAGCGATACGCAGCTTCATATGAAAATCAAAATAAACATCAGCATCATGACCCTCCAACAACTATATTGGATTGGTTTGGTATTTGTGGCA
>CAIXIP010000335.1 GCA_903919535.1 uncultured Bacteroidota bacterium
GTATTTAATATTAAATAAAAATAAATGATGAGGGAAACAATTACAAAAAACAGTATTTTCTTTTTCGCTTTTGTTTTTTCTTTTGTTTTGATGACCAATGAAACAAAAGCTCAGACTGGCAATCTGCCTACTTCTGCCCAATTAAATGCTAAATTAGCTCGAATAGACAGCCTCAGTTCATTCAACGCTTCACACCAAGAGCTATATAGTATACAAGAACTCGGTAAAAAACAACTTCAACTTACTGGAAGAATTTTATCTGATCAAAATCCAACCAACAAAAATATCATCTGGCAAAATAAAGATAACATTCCAACAAAAACTCATACTGGCCCAGCTCCACTTATGACCACAGGACCTGAACAAAATTGCGCTTCTGGCATTGATGTTTGTGGCAGATATTACACTCAAGTTAATTCCTATACTGGCCACGGTACCATACAAGAAGTGCCTGCTACTACTTGCCTTTTAACGCAAGAAACAAACTCTGTCTGGTATATTTTTACATGTCAGAGTCCGGGAACATTTGGTTTTAAATTAAACACGTTGAATGACTACGATTTTGCATTATACAACATCACTGCAAATGGATGTGCTGGTGTTCCAACATCAACTCCTGTGCGATGTAATTTCTCCGCTTCACCAGGACTTACCGGTATGGATACAACTGTTCTTGGCAGTGCATCTGAATTACCTGCTTCATCAATCAATCAATCAGGATCTCCTATTAGTCCAGGAATTAATAATATGGTGGCAGGACAAACGTATGCATTGATAATTGATAATTTCTCTGCAAATACCAATGGCTATACTTTAGAATTTACGGGCACAGCATCTATTCATGATGTTACCCCACCTACAATAACTTCAATTGTAAATAACTGTAACAACTCGGTAACGCTTACCTTTTCAGAAGCAATAACCTGTTCCTCTATCCAAACCACAGCCAACTATGATTTTACGATTAGTGGAGGCATGACCATAAATTCAGAAGCTGGCATAGGGTGTTCAGCATCTAGCAATCTTACCAACCAAATTACGCTTGGAATAAGTGGTTCGGCTACTTCTGGATCATATACAATTACAGCACAAAATGGAACGGATGGCAATACTGTTTTGGATAAATGCGGAAATGCACTTGCAGTTGGGGCGAATATTTCTTTTAATTATCTTGCTCCAGTCGCAGCGACCGTTTCTCCGATTTCCGCTACAGTTTGCTCTGGAAGCTCAGCTACCATAACCACAAGTGGTGGTACAGGAGCTGCTACTTATGCATGGACTCCTTCAGGTGGAAGCGGATCTGCAGCAACAGTTACACCAACTGCAACTACAACTTATCAATGTGCTATAACTTATGGTGGATGTACTCGTATTGTAAGCTCAAACATTACAGTTATTCCCCTTCCTATCGTTACCATTTCACCCATTAATGCTGTACTTTGTAGCGGAGGCACTACAGTTCTAACTGCCACAGTAACGGGAGGTACAGGGCCATTTACGTATTTATGGTCTGGAACCTACGGAGGTGCAGGAACAGGAACAGGAACAACTAATGTTACACCTGCTGAAGGAGCCGGTACCTACACCGTTACCGCCAGCACCTCATCACCAACTTGTACGAGTCTTGCAACGTCAACTACAATTTCTGTGGCAACACCTCCTGCAAATTATTGCAGCATTTATTATGTTACACCTACTGGTACAGGAGATGGAACAACCATTGCACTTGCAGCCGGACCAACAACAATGGCTGCAATGCTCAACACCATTGCCTGTGGCGGAGCCACAGTAAAAATGGCTATTGGTGTTTATCCAATGACTACTAAATTAATTGTAAAAAGTAATGTTACCGTTGAAGGAGGTTTTAATACTACATTCACTACAAAAACTAGTGATATGAGTGGAGGGACAAGCTCCACCACTTTACGTAGAAGCAATACTGCTGATGTGGGATCCCCTACAACTGTGACTTGTTTTGATGTGTTTCCTGGTGCTAGTAATTTTCGTTTTCAGGACCTGCGCATTGAAATGCCAGGTGCTGCCCCACTGGCAAGCAACCCTGTTAATAGTGCTGGCAGTGGCATAATAAATTATGCAATTAATCTTGGAGCAGGATGTTCTAGTTATAATATTGTTCGATGTTATGTTGATGCTGGTTCAGGTGGTACGGGTGCGAGCGGGGTTGTTTCAAAAACATATACCGGTAGCAATCAAACATGGAATGTTCCTGCAGGAATTTCTTCTATAAATGTTCAATTATGGGGTGCTGGTGGTGGTGGTGGTCGGGCTGATGCAACACATTTAAATAGCGGAGGTAGTGGAGGATATGTTGCTGGAACTTTAAGCGTTACACCTAGCTCCACTTTAACTATTATTGTTGGCCGTGGAGGTAATGAGGCTCCTACAGGTTCTGCATCTTATGGTGGAGGTGGAAATTTGGGTAGTAACTCCTACTACTGTTCTTCAGGAGGAGGTCGTTCTTCAATCCAGAAAACAGCTGGTACTGATGATGTAACTGCAGGTGGCGGTGGTGGCGCTGGGACAGCTAGTTATAATACTTCTAATGTAGCAACCAACGGTAATGCTTTTGGAGGAGCAGGTGGAAGCACTACAGCCGGATCATCAAACGCAGTAAGTGACGTAACTTCTGCTACTGGAGGAACTCAAGCTAGCGGAGGTTCAGGAGGGGTAGGCACCAACTCATGGGGAAGTGGAGGAGGAACTGCTACTGGTTCGAGTGGTTCACAATACATTGGAGGTGATGGTTCTACCCCTGCTAACGGATCCAATGGTTCTGGTGGAGGTGGAGGTGGTTATTATGGTGGCGGTGGCGGTGGATGCGGTCACACGTCAAGTAATGTAGTTCAGAGTAATGGTGGCGGAGGGGGCTCTTCCTATCTAGGTACTTTGACAGGAACAACAAATACTATTGGCAATACAAACAATGCTGGTAGTGTTGCGGTTTCACCGAATAACATAGATGCAAATTATGTTGCTGGGGTTGGCCAAGGTGGGGCTGGAGGAACAGCGTCTACAGGAGGCAATGGCTTAGTAGTAATTACTTACAATAATTCACCAGGAACAGTTTATGGCATATATGCCCCTGCTTCACAAACAGGAGCAACAATTACCGATTGTGAAATAACAGCAGCTTCCGGTTGTGCAAATTGTAATCCTACTTCTGCAGCATATGTCAGTGCAACAATTTCTAGTTATCCTTTAATTGTTGCTGGAGCCACACCCAATTGGAATACCAATTGCACTGGTAAAAATATGACAATGACAACTGCAGCTTCATCTCCTAGCTGGATATTCGGAGCTCCTACATCTGACGGTACAGGGGGGGGAGCAGGTGCTTCAATGATCACTCAATACCCTACAACAGGTAGGAAATCAGTAAAAATGACGAGTGGTAGCGCCTATACATATACTGATTTTAATAATATGATTACCGCTGCGCCAGCATCTGGTAGTCTTTTGGCATCCATAACTAGTGGCTGCCCTGGAGTGTATTCATTTGCGAGTAGCCTAGGCAATGCACCAGGATATACATTTGCGTGGGCTGTTTGGGGGGCTGCTGATGGTGTTACACTTTTGCCAGGTGGTGTTACTGCAACTATTCCAATTGGTACTGTTAACACAAATGCAACTAATATAACATTAACCAATACTACCGGTGCTAATCAAACAGTATATGTTCAACTAATTGTTAGCAGCGAGTGTTGCGGCACCTTAGCAACCTACTATCAAGCTTTTATAGTTGATGCAATACCTGCTACCCCTACTGTTTCGGCTTCACCTAGCATTAATATTTGTTTAGGAAGTTGCACAACCTTGACAGGAGCATCTACCACTTCGGGTTCAAGTTTCGAATGGTACAATGCATTAACCGGAGGTTCATTATTATATTCAGGTGCCAACTATTCTGTTTGTCCAGCTGCTACCACCACCTATTGGGTACAATCTGTTGGTACAGGAGGGTGTGCTAGTGCTGCAAGACAACCTGTTACCGTAACTGTTACTCAAACTCCTGCACCAACTGTAAATGCATTTACTCAACCTTGTTCAGCTGCCAATGTTACATTAAGTATTTCCTCTCCTACTGCAGGCGCTACCTACAATTGGTACAGTGGTAGTTGTAATGGTGTTTTGCTTGGTTCAGGTACTTCAATTACCACTTTTGTGAGTGCTAATATGAATATTTATGTTAATGTTACTGTTTCGGGTTGTAACACTAGCCTTTGCACCACTATTGCCATAACACTTTCGGGAAACCCTACCCTTGTAACATGGAACGGTGCTCATAGCAGTGGTAACAACAACTGGTTCGACAACCTAAATTGGACACCAAATTGTTTACCAACCTGCGGAACAGATGTAATTATACCTTATGTGGCTACCAGTTATCCTGATATAGGATTTAGTGCTACTTATGGCGCTGCTGCTTGTAAAACATTTACACTTAATGCACCTAGTACTACAACTCCAACATTATCCTTTTCTGATGCGAAAGCAGAATTGGATGTTTGTGGTGACTTTAATCAATTTGGAACAATTACGACTTACAATAAAGGTAAGATCGTATTCATGGGTACTGCTACCCAAAACTTTACATGTAGCAGCAGTGCTTCCGGTGACTTAAATGATGTAGTACTAAACAATACAGCTTCAACACCTCTGTTAGTGATAAAAGAAGTTGCAGCACCGAATAACAAGGATATGAATATTAGTTCTCTTGGATCATTTTCATTCCAAAGTGGAATTGTACAAACGGATGGCGCCAGATGTCTGAACATAAAAAACACAACCTCCTCTTCTTTAAGTGGAGGAAGTTTAAATGGATATGTTTGGGGACGCTTGAAACGCAGTGTAGGTCTTGGAGCGTATGATTTCCCTGTGGGAGCAAGCCCTATTGGAGCGGCCTCCTACCCTTATGAACTTTTGCATATCAATTTAACTGCCCTATCAGGATTAACGGATCTGACTGTAAAATTTGAAAACCCAACAAGTAATGCTGTTATTGCTAATATTGAAAATTCAGACGGGACTCTTCCTGCTGCGGCACCATACCTACCATTAAATGGCGGTGCAGAAGGATTATATGACCATATTCTCAATTGCGGTGGATCCGGTGCGACTAGCGGTATTAACATATCTGGGGTTGATAAAGCGGGTATTTGGATAGTACTTCCTAATTCAGCTGCAGTAACTCCTACTTACGATCTAGCACTATATGGTAGAAATTTCAGTAATGCTATTACCGGTGTTGGCTGGTCTGTAATTAAAAGAGATACGTATGCTTCATGTTCAACAGCAGATAATTGGACACTGAACTCTCCGTCTGCTCCGTCAATGAATTCTTATGCCGGAAATATGGTAACAGCTTCAAGAAATGGCATGACAGGCTTTTCTCACTTCGCCATTGCACGAACACCTGTAGTTTTACCAATTGAGTTAGTTGCTTTTGATGTGATGTGTACCAAAGAAAGTGCAAAAATATCTTGGGCAACAGCATCTGAAACAAATAATAATCATTTTACTCTGGAAAGGAGTTGTGATAACATGAACAGCTTTGCTTCTATTGCCACAATAACAGGCGCAGGGAACAGCAGCTCATTAAAGCAATATTCATTTATTGATACAGATTTCCCAGGCGCAATTTGTTATTACCGGTTAACACAAACCGATAACGATGGAACTACTAAATATTTTAATATTGTTGCAGCCAATTGTTCAATCAATAGTAACTTCAACTTAAATAGTATAGTGCCTAACCCTACTACAAGTGATTTGAGTGTATTGTTCACAAACAATGTGAATGAAAGTGTTTTCATTACCGTTACAGATTTATTAGGACAAGAATTTTATAAAAAGGAAATCCTTTGTGAAAAAGGCTTAAATACAATCACTTTGGATATGAGCAATTATAGTGAAGGCGTATATTTCTTAAGAGTAAATAATGGCAAAAAATCGTTTATTAAAAAGGTTGTAAAAAATTAATAATAAACATAAATGAAAAGATATATCTATTTACTGAGTTTTTTTATTGTAATATTTTTTGCTTTTGCTCAAAAAGGCATGGCTCAAGCTGCAAGTGCAACCTGGGCATTAACAACGAACGCTACCGCTGCAGGATCTGGCAATGTAACCGCAACTTCAGCAACCAAAGGTTCATCAGTTGGAGCTCTTTCATATGGAGCTACTGGTATGTTTGCAACAGGTTTTACAACTAGTTCTACGATGGATGGTAATGCATATTATCAATATACCATTTCTCCTGCTTCGGGAAATGATTTGACCGTAACATCTATTTCCTTAACAGCGAACTACAATGGATCAGTGAACATGTATACAGCTGTCTCATACTCCTTAAATAATTTTTCAACATCTACTTCGCTTGCTTCTAGTATTACTATAAATCCCAGTACTGCTACAAACTTATCTTATTCTCCTTCAATTGCTGTCCCTAATGGAAGTACACTAACGGTGAGGGTTTATGGTTACTACACAGATGCGACAACCTATAATTTTTATAATAAAAATGTAGTTATTTCTGGTACAACAATTTCAACTTGTACTGCTCCCGCTAATCCTGGAAACCCAACCAGTAATTCCCCTCAGTGCACTAGTCCTGGTGTAACTTTAACACGCACAGGCAGCCCACCTGCAGGGGAAATTTGGTATTGGCAGACCAGCGCAACTGGTACTTCAACAGCTAATTCAGGAAGCACATATAATGTTACAACATCCGGCACCTATTATATTCGTTCACAAACTACTGCCACCTCTTGTTGGAGTGCCGGAGCAGGTAGTTTGGCGGTTACAGTAAATGCAGTTCCAACTTGTGCTGCGAGCCCATCTCCTGCCTCCGGAACATCTGGTGTTAGTACTGCAGGCACTACACTTTCATGGACAGCTGTTGCCGGTATTACAGGTTATTATGTATATTTAGATAATAGTGCCACACCTACTACATTAGTAAGTACGCAGGTAGGTACAAGTTATGCTACCGGAGCATTGTCAAGTAATTCCACCTTTTACTGGAAAATAGTACCCTATAATAGTTGTGGGCCTGCTTCAGGCTGTTCAACACAAAATTTTTCCACACCATGTACTTCAACTTTTTTGATTTCACCAACTGCAGAAGGAGGTTTTGAAAATGGAGCAACTCTTGCAGCTAATGGATGGACTGTAGTTGATGCATCTGTAGTAACCTGGTATGTGGGGACAGGTGCAGGCTCTCAAGCTGGTACAAAGGCAGCATATGTAAGTTCAGATGGGACAACCTATGCCGCAACAACCGCTTCTGCTGTAATAAAACATTTTTATAGAGATGTTGTAATACCGTCAGGTGCAACCAATGTGTACCTTAACTATTATCTAAAAATGCCTATCATTGATTGCTGTACATATGACTACTTTTACATATACACAACAACAAACACTACAACTATATCTGCTGGTGCATTACCTACTGGTACAGTGCAAGCTACGTATAACACTCCTGCATTAGCTGGTTTTAATGCTCAACCACAAATAGATTTAACTGCTTTAGCAGGAAGTACGGTGAGATTAGTTTTCACATATCAATCGGATGCGGCTGCAAATTATGCAAATCCAGCCGTAGATAATATTTCATTAACCTATTGTTCTCCTTGCACTACCCCGGGAACGCCTGCAAGTGTTGCAGGAACAGCCACAGGTCAAACGAGTGCGAATCTTTCATGGGCAGCTAATGCAACTGTTGGCTCACCAACAGTTACCTATTACTGGGCAGTAGGTCCATTAAATACTGTTACTTATGCATCAGGTTATACAGATAGGGGAACAACAACTAGTTTGTCTTCGAGCACCTCTGTAGCTCTAACTTGCGGAACAAATTACTATTTAAGTGTCTATGCACAAACCAGTTGTAATAGCACAAATTCTACTGCAGCACTATCCTCCGTTTTTACCACTAGCGCATGTTGCACAGGTGGAGGTGTTGGCACTGCAGGACCAGATCAATATCTTTGTGCTGGCACAGTCGCTACTATGGCTGCAACAGGTACAGGTACTTGGTCGCAAATAAGCGGTGCCGCTGCTGGAATTTCAACTACTGGCAGTGCAACTACTGGAATAACAGGCTTGGCAAGTGGAACCTACTCTTTCCGTTGGTCGTGTGGCAGCACTTACGATGATATGATTATTGTTGTGAAATAAATTTATAAACTCGTATTGTAAAATCAAAAAGCTCCGAAATATTTCGGAGCTTTTTGATTTTATAGATAATTGTACTCTATTTCTTTTTTGTTTTTTCACTTCCATCAAATTCATATCTCTTCTTCTCTACTCCATTTTTAGATTGAACCACAGTTCCTTCAATATCATAATTGATCACTTGCGCTTCCCATTTATATTCATTTTTATCTTCTGTAAATTCAGCCTCAAATCTAATCAGTTGCATTTCAGCATCATCTTCTGTGTAGGTCGAATCTAATGTAACTTTATAGGAAATCAATGGAAGTTGAATTTTTTCTTCCATCAAATCTGATTGAATCTTACCACTTTTTATGGTTACAAAACTCTGAACAGCTTTTCCCCTACCCGATGTTTTAATTTCATAGAAGTTAACAGTAAATTTTTTACCTTCCAAAAACTTACTTTTCTGAGCGAATGTTGTTGCAGCAGCAGAAATACAAAGTGTTAGAACTAATGATTTTAGGATGTTTGTTGTTTTCATGTTTTTTTATTTATCGGTAATCAATTTTTTTGCCACTAATTAAAATAGATTTTGTAAAACTATACTTTATCTTTGTTTTTAAGAATTTTTGGATGAAAATTTCTTAAAAACTTATTAATACAGGCTTATTTTAATGCAAAACTCAGTTCCTTTAGCAGAACGAATGCGTCCAACAAGTTTGGATAACTACATTGGTCAAAAACATATTGTAGGACAAGGAGCCATCTTACGAAATGCTATTGAATCAAATATATTACCTTCTATTATCTTGTGGGGACCTCCCGGTGTTGGAAAAACAACGCTTGCTAATATTATTGCACATCAGTTAAAAAGGCCTTTTTACGCATTAAGTGCGATTAATTCAGGAGTAAAAGATATACGTGATGTAATTGACAAAGCAAAAAGCGGAGGTTTGTTCGCACAAAATAATCCTATTTTATTTATTGATGAGATTCATCGCTTCAGTAAATCACAACAAGATTCGCTTTTAGGCGCTGTTGAAAAAGGTGTTATCACATTAATTGGTGCCACAACCGAAAACCCATCATTTGAAGTAATTTCAGCACTTTTGTCGCGGTGCCAAGTGTATATTTTAAAACATCTTGATAAGGATGACTTGCTTGAAATGCTTGATTTTGCAATTAAAACCGATACTTTTTTAAAAACAAAAAGTATTCAGTTGACAGAAACGGAGGCTTTATTGCGACTTTCGGGAGGAGATGGAAGGAAGCTATTAAACATCTTTGAATTAGTTGTTAATTCTATCGGAGGCAATATCATTGAGGTAACTAATGAAAAAGTGAGCAATATTATTCAACAAAATATTGCTCTATACGATAAGACAGGCGAAAATCATTACGACATAATTTCGGCATTCATAAAATCAATTCGTGGTAGTGACCCGAATGCTGCAGTATATTGGCTTGCACGAATGATAGAGGGCGGAGAAGACCCTTCATTTATTGCAAGAAGATTATTGATACTTGCTTCTGAAGACATTGGAAATGCAAATCCTACTGCTCTTGTAATTGCAAATAATTGTTTTCAGGCGGTGAATGTAATTGGCTTTCCTGAATCCCGAATCATCTTATCTCAAGCTGTAACTTATCTGGCTTCATCCGCGAAAAGCAATGCCGCTTATTTGGCAATTGATTCGGCTTTAGAAACTGTCAGAAACACAGGTGATCTGCCTGTCCCGCTTCATTTAAGAAATGCGCCAACTAAATTAATGAAAGATATTGGTTATGGAAAAGAGTATCAATATGCACATAGCTACACACATAATTTTTCGGAACAAGAATATTTACCTGAAAGTATTAGCGGAATAAAATTTTATGATCCGGGAAATAACACTAGAGAAAAAGAAATCAGAGAGTATTTGAAAAAATTGTGGGGAGAAAAATACAAGTATTAATCACCAAAAATGGTTGTTGGATCGAATACAAAAACATGAACAATTCCAACAACTAAACCACCAATTGATTGTTCAATAACTTGCCAGGAAACATCCAATAAAAGATTTTCAATTCGGGAACCTGCACTAAAAGAAACTCCAACTACTGTTGCCATTATAAAAAAAGAAAAACCACAAACAGCACCGGAAATCAAACCTTTAATTAAAGGTTTACGCTTAAAATATTTTTCTAAAATTTTAGAATCAATCGCTCTTGCAACTACAAAACCGATGATTAGGTATACGAATGAAGAGAAAATCAAGAATATTTCCTTAGGATAACTGAGACGTGCAAAATCAGTTAAAAACAAACCATGCCATACGTAAAAGAGTATGAACATTGCCACTGATGAAGCTAACCAAGAAATTAAAAATCGTTTTGATAACATAAAAATCCCGAAATGGGTTTACAAAAGTATCCTTTTAAAAACTAATTTACTGCTTCTTTTACGTAATAATTTCTAAGAGGTTTTATTTATTCGAATAATTTAGATTAATTTACTATTTTTAGGGGCTGTCTAAGGCCTAATAATAGACTAATCAGAATGAAAAAAACGAGTATATTACTTTTCACCTTATCAATTATTCTTTTTTATTCGTGTCGGAAAGAAATGGGAAAACCTTCCTGGGATACTCACATATTAGCTCCTCTTATAAATGCTTCGCTAAACATTAATAATTTAATACCAGACTCTCTCTTACAAGCAAATGCTGATAGTTCATTAAAGATTGTTTATCAGAATGATATTTATAAATTATCAATGGATACGCTTTTTAATATCCCTGATACTTCACTAAACACAACTTATCCTATTCCTGTTGGCTGGACAATTAATCCAGGACAATTAGTTGTAAGTAATAATTTGCAAGAAACTACTTATCAATTACAAGGAGCGCAATTACGTAAGATCATTATTAAATCGGGATTTGTTAAGTATACAATAAAAAGTTTGCTGCATGAGGTAACTGATTTTGTTTACAGTATTCCTTGTGCGACACTCAATGGCTCCCCTTTTTCTATAAACATCCAAGTCCCTGCGGCAGTTGGCTCATCGCCTGGAGTGTATTCACAAATATTTGACCTTTCAGGTTATAACTTCGACCTTACAGGCATCAATCACAATAAAATAAACACTTTATTCACATCTTTAAGTGCTAAAATTGATACTGCCGGCCAATCTATTGTAACAGGCCCTTCTGAGAATTTAGTTATTGAAAATACATTTTATGATCTGATACCCTATTATGCAAAAGGATATTTCGGGCAAAACACATTTAATATTGGACCTTCGGTAACAAATTTTTCATTATTCGATCGCATTGTTGACGGAACAGTTAAATTAGAAGATGTAAATTTTAATCTGAATATCGAAAATCCAATCGGTATGGATTCTCGTTTATTCATAAATAATTTAAGTTCAATAAATACAAATTCTGGCAATTCGATAAACCTTAGTAATTCGATAATTGGCTCACCAATAAATATAAATCGTGCTTCAGAAAGCAATGGAATTGATTATCCTACTTATGCTAATTTCCCTCTAAATACGAGCAACTCGAACATTAAACCTATGATCGAGAATCTGCCAAACAAATTTGGTTACTCCATGCAAATTATAACCAATCCAATGGGAAATATTTCGGGCTCAAATGATTTTATTTATTCCGATAAGTTATTGAAAGCTTCTTTAGATATGGAAATACCGCTTTCACTTGTTGCAAATAATTTAACTTTAGTTGATACCTTAAATTTAACCGTTTCAAATAATAATGGAAGCCAGAATGTTAAAAGCGGCAACATTATTTTGTTTGCAAACAATGGTTTTCCGTTTGATGCCAGTTTACAATTTTATTTATTAAATGATGCCAACACCGTTGTTGATTCTCTTTTTGGTTACACAAATACAATTGTTGAAGCACCCTTAAATTCTAGTCTTAGAGTTATTGATAAAAAACTTACTAAAATCGTTATACCGATTAGTGAAAACAAGATGTCCTTGCTTTACAATACAAAAAAAGTACGTCTTAAAGTAAAATTCAATACAAGCTCCAAGCCGCAATACATCAAAATTTACAGTGATTATTCGATGGATGTTAAATTGGTAGGAGACCTCAACTATACTGTTCAAATGCAATAAGTTCAATTCAAGTGAAAAAAAAATTTAACATAATCATATTACTTTTAGCTTTCCACTTTTCAGCACAAGCTCAAATTGAATCTTTTTTTGCCGATGAATTTCCTGATTCAGCAAAAACCAGAATTGGCTTAATGGCAGATTACGAGCTAAATTCAAACGCATTAACCAGCCAGTTTATCAGTAAATTTTACAAAGGAAACTATCTTGATTCTGACCTTAAAAATTCTGTGTTAGATCGAGTGAAAAACAATAACCGTGTTGGTGCTAACATTAATTACAGCATATTCGGAGCTTTTAAACCTGATTCCATTTTTCATAAAAAGAACATTTGTGTGTTTTTTAGTATCAAGGACAGAGAACACTTTGATGCACGTTTTTCAAAAGATATTTTTAAAGTTGGATTTTATGGCAATGCTGAATTTGACGGAAAAACGGCTAATTTCAATGATTTTAATCTAAGTTTACTTAGGTATCAACAGTTTCAAATTGGATTACTCTCAACAAAGTCTGATACCAAATCTCGCTTTGGAGTTGGGATTTCATTTTTAAAAGGAGAACAGTATAAGTCCATTTTAGCAAAAAAAGCAGAAATGTTTACATCTGAAGATGGCCAATCAATTGATTTTAATACTTCATTACAAGTTGCTCAATCAGACACAGCTAATAATGGACTCGCTGCTTTTAACGGATATGGAGCCAGCGTAGATATTTATTTTGAAGCTCCCTA
>CAIXIP010000336.1 GCA_903919535.1 uncultured Bacteroidota bacterium
ATTAGATTAAACAAATCAACTATAACCGAGGAGGTTACTCTTATTATCGGTGATAATGGAAAAGGTTATGATGATGAACTATTTAAATCAAATGTTTCAACATTAGGATTAGAACTTATGAAAATACTTTCCGAACAATTGAATGGAAGAATCGAAAAAATTAACAAACCTGGCACCTATTATATTATTACGTTTACACCTTTAAAAAACTAGTTTTATCTATGCAAAATATTTTAATGGTTTGTCTTGGCAACATTTGCCGATCTCCACTTGCTGAAGGGATTTTACGTGAAAAAGCAAAACAGATCGATTTAGAAATTACTATTGATTCTGCAGGAACATCCAATTACCATATCTCTCAACATCCTGACAGCAGAACCGTTGAGAATGCAAAAAGACACAATATTGATATTTCAAAATTAAAAGCTAGACAATTTGTTGTTTCCGATTACGATAAATTTGATTCCATATTTGTAATGGATAGTTCTAATTATGCTGATGTTATTTCACTTGCAAGAAATGAAGATGATAAACAAAAAGTGGAATTAATATTAAACAGAGTTTATCCGAATTCAAACATGTCTGTTCCTGATCCATATTACGGAGGTGAACAAGGATTCGAAAATGTTTTTATTCTACTCGATAATGCATGTAGCATAATTGCAAATTCAATACAAAAAAATTAAATGATAGCCACAAAAGGAACTTTATACCTTATTCCAACAACTCTTGGAGACACTGCAGAAACTGCTGATGTAATTCCAGTGAAAATAAATAATATAATAAATACAATTGATGAATATATTGTTGAGAATGAAAAGTCTGCTCGACATTATTTAAAAAAATTAGGCATCAAAAAACCTTTACAGGAAATTATTTTACATCCCTTAAATCAACATACTAATCAACACGAAATATCTACTTACTTAAATAATATTTCTCAAGGAAAAAATATTGGAATTATTTCTGAAGCTGGTTGTCCTGGAGTAGCAGACCCAGGAGCAGACGTTGTTAAGTTAGCTCATGAAAGAAATATAAATGTTATTCCATTGGTTGGCCCCTCCTCTATCCTATTAGCGCTAATGGCTTCCGGATTTAATGGACAAAGTTTTACATTCAATGGATATTTACCAAAAGAGCGTAGTGAACGAATAAAAAAACTGAAAGACTTAGAATTACTAGCCCAGAAAAAAGATCAGACACAATTATTTATTGAAACTCCTTATCGAAATCAACATTTGTTAGATGATATGATAGCAACGTGTAATTCACAAACAAAACTTTGTATTGCTTGCGACATAACACTTCCATCTGAGTTTATTAAAACAAAAACTATTTCCGCCTGGAAAAAACAACTACCCGACATTAGTAAACGCCCAACAATTTTTCTTATTTATAAATAAGCAAATAATTAAATAACTTACAAACATCCAGTGCATTTTTGATGTAAATCAAACTATTAACTTGGGCTTCCCTTCTATATTTCCCACTGCTTTTTTTATAGTAACAATCGTATTTAAATTATTTCCTTGTTTTTATTTCATTTTTCAGAGTGTTTTTTTTCGAAATGATATATTACTTCGAGAATACATAAACTAAAGCAATATTGAATATGATTTTTGTCAGACAACAACATGACGACAATCATGTTAAAATTATTTAAGTACTTTAATGCTTTTATTAAAATTTATTTTATACATTTGGCCTGTAAATAATTTTTTATTGTTAACCAATAGTATCTGAGTAAAAAAATGTTGCCCTCACAAATATTGTAGGGCAACATTTTAAAGTAAAAAAAGAAACAAAAAAAAAACAAAAACAAAACACAAACAAAAAAACAAAACCATGAAAAAAAACGTATTTCGCCTGTTATTAACAGGAGCCTTTGCAACAATCGTTTTTGTTGCTTGCAATTCAGAAGGTAAAAAAGAAGGAGAACAAGCTTCAACTGATTCTACAACTGCACCTGCTGTAGTTGGTCAATCTGGTGTAGTTGATGATCAATCTCAAAAAAATGTAGTAGGTGTAGCTGTAGGCTCTCCTGATCACACTACATTAGTTGCAGCAGTTAAAGCTGCCGAACTGGTTGATGCTCTTTCTAATGCAGGCCCATTCACTGTTTTTGCTCCAACAAATGCTGCTTTTGCAAAATTACCTGCAGGTACTGTTGAAGGACTTTTGGTTCCTGAAAAGAAGGAAACATTGCAAGAAATTTTACAATACCATGTTTCTGTTGGCGTATATAAACTAGAAAACTTAAAAGACGGACAACAAATCGATGAAGTATTCGGAGGTAAAGTTACAATAGGAGTTAAAGATGGTAAATACACCGTGAACGGAGCAAATATTGTTGCAACTGTTCCTGCATCAAACGGAATCGTTTATGTAATTGACCAGGTAATATTTGCACCTGCAAAAAAATAATAATTATTCAGACTATTAAACAAATCAAAATCATGAAAAAACAAAACATCTTTTTATTAACACTGACTGCAATTCTTTCATCTGCAATGATTTTTACATCTTCTTGTGGAGGTTCTGGAGAAGGAGCAAAAACAGACTCTACAGCAACAGCAGCAGTTGCTAATCCAAACGGAATAGGTGAATATACGCATGTTGAACTTTCTGCAACTTTAAATGAGGAAATGATAGCAAAAGGAAAAGGCATTTTTGAATTGAAATGTTCTGCTTGTCACAAATTAACAGATGCCAAATTAGTTGGTCCGGGTTGGTTAGGTGTTACAAAACGTAGAAGTGCTGAATGGATCATGAATATGACAACAAATACAGAGGTGATGCTAAACCAAGATCCGGAAGCGCAAAAATTATTGGAATTATGTCTTGTACGTATGCCTAACCAAGGATTGAGTGGTGAGGATGCAAGAAGCATGGTTGAGTTCATGAGAAAAAATGACGGTCAATAAAATAAATATCTTAATCATCAATTATAAACAAACAAAACAAACAAAACATGAAAAATTATATTAATTATGTTGCGGCAACCTTAGCAATTGCTACACTAACACAATGTAAGCCAAAAAGCGCAAGCCAGGTAGTTACTGGTGACGCAGCTTCGAAAGTTTATGTTGCTCCCGGCAAATATGACGAAATTTACAATTTTGTTTCCGGTGGTTTTAGCGGACAATTAGCTGTTTATGGCTTACCATCTGCTAGATTGCTAAAAGTAATTCCTGTGTTTTCTCAGAATCCAGAAAATGGTTGGGGATACAGTGAAGAAACAAAACCAATGTTAAATACCTCTCACGGATTTATTCCTTGGGACGATTTGCATCACGTTGCATTATCTCAAACAGATGGTTTGGATGATGGTCGTTGGGTTTTTGTTAATGGTAACAATACACCACGCGTTGCTCGTATCAATTTGAAAACATTCCGCACAGAGGAAATTATTGAATTACCAAACAGTTCAGGAAATCACTCTTCGCCCTTCTTAACTGAGAATTCAGAATATGTGATTGCCGGAACTCGTTTTAGCACACCTTTAGAAGGAAACAATGATGTTCCAATTTCTACATACAAAGAAAACTTTAAAGGCACTATTAGTTTCATTAAAATTGATCCTACATCAGGGCATATGAGCGTTCCATTTCAAGTGGTTATGCCTCCTTTCAACTTTGATTTAAGCAGAGCTGGTAAAGGTCCTTCTCATGGATGGTTCTTCTTCTCTTGTTACAATACAGAACAAGCAAATACTCTTTTGGAAGTAAATGCAAGTCAACGTGATAAAGATTTTGTGGTTGCTATCAACTGGAAAAAAATTGAAGAATATGCTAAAGCAAACAAAGGAAGAGTAACTACTTCTAAATATGCTCACAATATTTATGATGACAAAGTTCATTCTGCAACAAGTACTATCTCTGATGGTATTGTTCAATTTGATGCTGCTGAATTAAAAGGAATGATCTATTTAATGCCATGCCCTAAATCACCACATGGTTGTGATACTGACCCTACCGGTGAATACATTGTTGCTGGTGGAAAATTAGCTGCTACAATTCCTGTTTTCTCTTTTTCTAAAATGTTAAAAGCAATTGAAAATAAAGAATTTGATGGTGAATTTGCAGGTCTTCCTGTTATTAAATATGAATCAGCACTTTATGGTGAAGTTCCGAAACCAGGTTTAGGACCTCTTCATACAGAATTTGATGACAAAGGAAATGCATACACTTCTATGTTTGTTTCTTCTGAAGTTGTAAAATGGAATATCAAAGATCTAAAAGTAATTGACCGTAAACCTACATTCTATTCATTAGGCCATTTAATGGTTGTTGGTGGTGGAACAAAACATCCTTACGGAAAATATTTGGTAGCTTATAACAAAATTACCAAAGATCGTTACTTACCTACTGGTCCTGAATTAGCACAATCTGCACAATTATTTGACATTAGCGGAGAAAAAATGGAAATGTTATCTGACTTCCCAACTATTGGTGAGCCTCATTATGCGCAAGCAATAGAAGCTTCTAAAATTAAAGATGGTCAGGTTAGATTCTTTAAAATTGAAGATAACCAACATCCATTTGTAACAAAAGGAGAAAAAGAATCAAAAGTTGTTCGAACAGGAAATCGTATTGATGTATATGCAACTTGTATCCGTTCACATTTTTCTCCTGACAATATTGAAGGAATTCAAATGGGAGATGAAGTTTATTTCCATGTAACTAACTTAGAGCAAGATTGGGATGTACCTCATGGTTTTGCAATCAAAGGTGCAGCTATGGCAGAGTTGTTAATTATGCCGGGAGAAACATGTACATATAAATGGAATCCTGACCGTGTTGGTGTTGTTCCATTCTATTGTACTGACTTCTGCTCTGCTTTACATCAAGAAATGCAAGGTTATATGAGAGTATCTCCTAAGGGATCTTCTGTAAAACTTGTGTGGTCATTAGGTGATTTTTCATCTGACGCGCCTGTTGCTCCAGCTGAAAAAAAATAATTTAAATAAGTACCAAGATAGCGGGAATTAATTTTCCCGCTATCTTTTCAAAATAAAATAGCATGAAAAAAATAAGGCCATTATTCAGATGGATTGTATTGTTAGCTACATTATTATTAGTTACAGTTTATTATTTGCCTATCTGGAGCATTCAACTTTGGGCTCCACAATACCCTGAAGGATTAGAAATGCTGATTTGGATAAACAATTTATCCGGAAATGTTGATGTAATAAATGATTTGAACCATTATATTGGAATGGGGAAAATAAACGTGGATATGTTCCCTGAATTTGGTATCATGGTATATGTTTTAGGTTTTGTCATTTTCTTTGGTGTTGCAACCTTTTTTGTAAATAAAAGATTTATGCTTTACCTCTATTCCAGTTTATTGATTGTTGCAGCAGTTGCAGCATTAATTGATTTTTATAAATGGGAATATCATTACGGACACACTTTAAACCCAATGGCTGCAATTATTATTGAAGGGCAATCTTATCAACCACCATTATTAGGCTATAAAGTTCTACTTAACTTTACAGCATTATCAATACCAAGTATTGGTGGATGGATATTGTTCGGTTCAGGTTTCACATTAGTATTCTTAAGTATATTAGAATTGTTTAAAGCTAGAAAAGAAAGAAAGAAAAATAGTTATCATGGTTAGTCCTAAGATTTTTTTTGACAATAAAAAAGAAAAAAAGTACTCATATAAAGTCCTTTTCATTTTAGTAATAATAACAATGGTTTCGGCTTGTAAATCTGGCCCAGAAACATTACAGATCGGAAAAGATAGTTGTGCATTTTGTAAAATGCAACTGATGGATGAAAAATTCGGAGCTGAAATAGTAACCGAAAAAGGGAAAGTATATAAATTCGATGATACAGGTTGTATGTTGAATTTTGAACGAGAAAATATTGGATCACAAAAAGTTGCCCAGGAACTTGTTGTTGATTACTCTAATCCTGGGAAATTAATAAATGCCATCACAGCCTTTCATCTTAAATGCTTAGAAGAAAAAAGCCCAATGGGTAGTGATTTGGCATCTTTCGAAAAAGAAGAAAACCTAAACAAATATATTCAACAATTACAAGGAGAGAAAATTTCTTGGGATAAGATTAAAATCAGTTTCAACAAATGATTTTTATAAAATTTAAATTTTTATTCTTATTACTTCTAATACCAGGGCTTTTCTTTGCAGAAACAATCCATGTTGGAAAAAGCTATAAATACAAAACAATTAAATCTGCTTTGATTATTGCAAAAGATAACGACACTTTGGAAATTCAAGCAGGACAATATTCTGAAGGAAACATTCTACTCGATAAACCAATAACATTAATTGGAAAAGATCGTCCTGTTCTTGACGGTCAAAATAAGAATGAGATAATTTCTGTAAGATCCGACAATGTAACAATTAATGGATTCAAATTAATAAACTCTGGAAAAAGTACAGTATCTGACATTTCTGCAATAAGAGTTTATAAAAATAAAAATATTACAATTTCAAACAATATTTTAGAAAACAATTGTTATGGAATTTTCCTTTCAAAATCTAATCATTGCAATATTATAAATAATAAAATAACA
>CAIXIP010000337.1 GCA_903919535.1 uncultured Bacteroidota bacterium
GTTACTGTGTCGTTTTCCTTAATTTTGTCTGCTAAACCTGTTGCATGAACAAAAATTTCTTGACCTGACTCGTCTTTAATAAAACCAAAACCTTTTGATTCATTAAAAAATTTTACTGTACCTGTTTTCATTGAAATGTAATTTGTTGTTTTAATAATTTAATTGCACAAATATAAATTTAAATTTTCAAGAAGACAAATTTTTATTTTTTTAGTCGATTTTAAAGTTGTCGATGTCGATATGGATGTCTCTTTTACCGAAACTTGTTCATATCCTAATATCTTTCTCCAAAAATAGAGCTTCCAATACGAACCATATTACTCCCTTCATCTATAGCAATTAAGTAATCTGAACTCATTCCTATACTTAAAATAGTGAGTTTGATATTAAAGGTTTCAAGTTCGCTACATTTGGTGAAAAAATGCTTGAGTGATTTGAATTCATTTGCAATTTGCTGTTTAAAATCAGTGTTTGTTGCCATTCCCATAAAACCAACTATCCGGATGTTTTTCAATTGTTTTATCTCTTCAGAATGGATCAATTTGTTTGCTTCATCGAACGATAATCCAAACTTGGTGTCTTCATTTGCGATATAAATTTGAAGTAAACAATTAATAACTCTGTTGTTTTTTAAAGCTTGTTTGTCAATTTCTTGTAGCAATTTTAGACTATCAACAGAATGGATAAGGGACACAAAAGGAGCAATATATTTTACCTTATTACTTTGTAAGTGCCCTATTAAATGCCACTGAATGTCTTTTGGAAGTTGCTCGTATTTGTCAAGCATTTCCTGAACTTTATTTTCCCCGAATATTTTATGTCCGGTATTATAAACTTCCATTAATTTTTCAACTGGCTGTGTTTTGGTAACAGCAATTAATGCAACACTTTCAGGTAGTGTCGATTTTATTCTAAATATATTTTCAGGAATGGACATTAAAATTTATTAATAACATTATAATCTACTTTGCTCCTTGAGAAACTAGATAATCTTTTATTTCAGGATCTAGAGCATAATGAAGCGCTGTATACCCTTCATTATTCTTTTCATTCACATTCATTTTTTTTTCAGAAACCAAGTATTTTATTGTTTTGATGCTTCCGCCAAAAACAGCATACATTAACACAGTCATCCCCCAATTATTTTTTTCAGTGAGATTAGATTCCTTTTCATCCAGCAAATATTTCATAACCTCAATGTTATACCCATAAGCAGCCAGATGTATAAAATTTTCACCCAAGTCATTTTTCTTATCATTGCTGTTTCCAGGAAGAGATAGAATATATTTAATTGTTTCCAAATCACCTCCTTTTGCTAGAAACAAGAGGATATATTTACTATTCTCTGAATTATTATAAACTGGTCCTCCGTAATCAACCAATAGTTTAACTATCCTAACATCGTGGGCAAACCAGACTGACATCATTAATGCATCTTGAGTAGGCTTTGCACCATTCTCCAGCATCATTTTTACTAATTCATACTCTCCTGCTGCTGCGAACTTTGCAAGCGGGGTTGAAACAAAAAAATTGTCAAAATTTAAATTTGCTCCTTTATCAATTAAAAGTTTAAATATTTTTTGATTGTTACTGATGCTTCCTGCAATCTGTAATAAACAGACTCCCAATGTGCTGTTAACACTTATTCCATTGTCAAGAAACTGTTTTGTTTTATCAAAATCCTTCTGAATAACAGCATCAAAAATGTCATTAATTACTATATTCTTTTTGGCTTTTGTATTAAACACAAGTCGTTTAAAGTCTTTTTTTAATTCACTTTTTTCGCAAGTAAATCCATTTGCTTCAAAAATCTTAATAAAATAGGTAGTATCAAAAGGGTTGTCTGTTTGAACATAGACTTTCCCATTTCTTTTAAGTTTGTTTCGCAAATCTTTTAAGTACAGATCATATCTGGAGATATATTCGAAAACATTATTAAACATAATCTTGTCGAACGTACTATCAGGTAGGTTTGAATGATAATTATCTCCAACAATAAAATGGAATTGATTTGTTATTGGTTTTTCATTAATTTTTGAATAATAGTCTTTTAATTCATAAAATCCATTTTGATTTAATCTATCCGCTTGAGTTTCCTGCAAGTAAAAAGTTAATCCCTCTTTAAACATTGAAAGAGCTAGATCGATATGCCCACAATAGGCTCCGATATCTGCAATTACATCTCCACTTTCAATGTCGTTCCAATACTGTGTTTTTTCAAGAGTACGTTTTGCTTCAGCTTTTGACCAATAATACATGCCGTCAAAATGTCGATCAAATTTTTTGCATTGTTGTGAAATCCCAACATTAACAATGAAAATGAAAATCAATAATGAACTTATGTTTTTCATAATTTAAAATAATTGTACTTGGGCTTTTAAAAAATTATCGAATATTATTAACTGCGTTCTGAAAAAGTTGGTGTAATCGATTTGCTTCTCAGAACGCAGTTGAAAGAAAGGTGTTAAGTATTATTTGCTCAATTTATGAATTACCAAACCGCTTCTTAATTTTGGCTCAAACCAAGTCGTTTTAGGTGGCATTATGTTACCTGTGTCTGCAATGTCAAACAATTGCTGCATAGATACAGGATAAAGTGCGAAGGCAACTTTCATTTCTCCACTATCAACACGTTTTTTTAATTCGCCTAAACCTCTGATACCGCCAACAAAATCAATGCGTTTGTCGGTTCTTAAGTCTTTTATTCCTAAATGACTTTCCAAAATTAGTTTTGATAGGATAGTCACATCAAGCACACCAATAGGGTCGTTATCATTGTATGTTCCAGCTTTGGCAGTCATTGAGTACCATTTACCTTCCAGATACATGCTAAAATTATGAAGTTTTGTTGGTTTGTATATCTCTGTTCCTTTTTCTTCAACATCAAAAACAATTTTCAGTTTTTCGATCAACTCGGCAGAAGTTAAATTATTTAGATCTTTAACAACGCGATTGTAATCTATGATACTGAGTTGATTACCAGGGAAGTGAACAGCTAAAAAATAGTTGTACTCTTCGTTTCCTGTGTGGTTTGGATTTTTTTGTTTCTTTTCATTGCCAACTAAAGCAGCAGCAGCAGTTCTGTGATGTCCATCTGCAACATAAGTATACGGTACTTTAGCGAACAAGTCTATCAACTTTTTAATTGTCGAATCATCTTTAATTACCCAAAAATGATGACCGAATCCTTCGTCAGCAACAAAGTCATATTCTGGTTTTTGCGTTTTTACAATATTTGCAACTATTTCATCAATTTCTTTAACAGCAGGGTAGGTAAAGAACACAGGTTCAATGTTTGCATCAGTTGCACGCACGTGTTTCATGCGATCCTCTTCTTTATCAGGACGAGTTAATTCATGTTTTTTGATAATCCCATTCATGTAATCATCAACACCTGCTGAACCCATTAAACCGTATTGTGTACGGCCATTCATTGTTTGTGCATAAATGTATAAACACTCTTTTTCTTCTTCAATTAGCCAACCTTTTTGTTGAAATTTTTCAAAATTCTCTTTTGCTTTGGCGTATACCTGATCATCATGTTCATCAAGACTTTCAGGTAAATCAATCTCAGGTTTTGTAATATGTAATAATGAAACATCATTTCCTTTTGCTTCAATACGCGCTTCTTTTGAATTCAATACATCATACGGACGAGATGCTAATGCTTTAATAATTTCTTGTGGTGGACGAATTCCTTTAAATGCTTTTAAAATAGCCATAGTATAAAATTTTAGATTTTGTGTTTAGTATTAAGTTTTATTTGTTTACTTGAAAAGTTTTATCTCCGGTTTTAATGAACTTTACAATTTGGTTTGCAGCAGCTAAACCAGCGTTGATGTTTGCTTCAGATGTTTCTGCACCTTGTTTTTTAGGTGTTGAATAATACCTGTTTTCAAACTGTAAAAGTTCAGAATGACAATCTGGTGCAATGTCAGAGATATATTTAAAGTCGGGGCGTGCAACAAAAAACTTTTTTAATTCTTCTTCATCAATTACTTCCTTTCTTGCGGTATTAATAACCGTTGCGTCATTAGGCATTTTTGAAAGGAGTTCAAAATTAATTGATTTTTTTGTTTTTTCGGTTGCTGGAATATTTAATGAGATGTATTGACAAGTGTTGTATAATTCGTCAATTGTTTCAAACACTTTTACTCCATCTTTTTCAATTGTTTCTTTTGAAACAAAAGGATCGAAAGCGTATACTTCCATATCGAAACCTTTTGCAATACGGGCAACATTTTTTCCCACATTTCCATACGCATGGATTCCCAATTTTTTACCTTTTAATTCAGTTCCTGAACCACCTTTAAAATTTGCTCTTGCCATAAAAACCAACATGCCTAATGTTAGCTCGGCAACGGCATTAGAATTTTGCCCAGGCGTATTCATTGCAACAATTCCTTTTTCAGTTGCTGCAGCAAGATCAATATTGTCATATCCTGCACCGGCACGAACGATTATTTTCAGATTCTTTCCTGCCTCAATAACCTGACGTGAAGCTTTATCACTTCGAATAATCAATGCATCAGCATCTTCAACAGCTTTTACAAGATCAGTTTGGTCAGTGTATTTTTCAAGAAGAAGTGTTTCGAATCCAGCTTCTTTAAGTATTTTTTTTATTCCCTCAACTGCAGCTGCAGCAAACGGTTTTTCAGTAGCTATTAAAACTTTAGTCATGGTTTATTTGTTTTAAAATTCAATAAATTTTGCGAGGACAATTTTACCCAATTTTTGAATACAAAAAATGCATTATTGTTATTTCTTTTCAGAAATAACATGATATTTTAAGTTATATCCAATACGCAATTCCATATTTGTAAAATGTGTGGTATCTGATGATATTTCAGAAGAGTATAGCATTCCGCTTTTGGGTAATGGTTTTAGAGAAACTAAAGTGTCTTTTGTAACAGTATCATTCAGTTTAGTAATAAAAGCTATTCGTTCATCATTCGCGATTGAATAGCTTTTAGCGATGGAATATTGATCATATAAATGGAAAAACATTACAGCAAAACCAATAATTATCGATGATAGTTTTATTATTCGATATTGTTTTTGATTGACCTTGTTTGCATAACCAAGAAAAAAGAAGCTACCTGAAAAGTAGATAGTAAGCAAAAATGAAACAAGTATTAAAACTCGAGGAGGTCCAGCTTCAACCATCACATACGCTACTAAAAACCAAAAAATAAGTAATACTGCAATTAATCCGTATGTAATTTGTTTGAATGCTTTAAACGAAAAATTAATTGATCTACGACCAGAAATTTCATGCCCTATAATGCAAAAAGGGAAAGAAAATGCAATAATATAAGGTATCTTAAATGGAAGATACAAAACCAAAAATTTTACTATTGATTTTGTTACAAGAAAAAAGGAAAAAAAGAATTGATGATGAGGAAATAACAAGTCTCTAGCATAATTTCCGGGAGCAATTAATAGTATAAAGAAGGATATTTCTAAAGTAATAAATGCCATTAATAGTTTTCTGAAAACTGAATTACTAAAAAGTGTAGAAATGTTTCTCCTTTTTTTCCATTGAAATGCAAATACTGCTAAAAATAGTAGACTAAAAATAGCAGAATTAAATTCAGATGCTCCTCCAATATATAAGAAGCAAATAAAGATTAGAGGATATATAATAAAATGGCTTCTTCTGCTTAGAATTAAAGCTATTCCCCAAATAAAAACAATAATACTCCACAAATAGGTGCATAAACTACAATACCAAAACCATGATTCACCAATATCGAAACTCAGAAAAAAAAACAAGGCGATAAAGAGAGTAGTAGAGTATATGATATAAAATTTTGATATTACAATATTGAAATATGATGTAATATTAATTAATGCACTGTATATGCCAGAGGCGAGTAAAAACAATGAAATCAGAGGGTAAAGATTATAGTATTTTTGATTATGACCAAAATTTTTATAGAAAACATCTGCAACGAATCCAGCAGAAAAACGTCCCGACCATTCAATATAATGTTCATACAAACTTTGCCAAATACCTATTCGTTGAAGATCCCAGATAAAGTAATAATCATCAGTGGCCAAGCGACTGTAATAACTGAGTATTGCATAAAGCAATAAAAACATTAAAAGTATGAAAGATAGGAGTAGCGTATAGCGTTTGCTCATAAGCCAAAATTAAGCAAAAAAAGTCCCGCAATTTGCGGGACTTTTTTTATAGCATTTAATAATATTCTATTTTACGGATTCCACTATAGCTTTGAAAGCCTCAGGATTGTTCATTGCTAAATCAGCTAATACCTTGCGATTTAAGTCGATATTTTTATCGTGAACTTTACCCATAAAAACGGAGTATGACATTCCAAAAGGACGAACACCAGCGTTAATACGTTGAATCCAAATAGCACGGAAATTACGTTTCTTTTGTTTTCTATCGCGGTAAGCGTAAGTTAAACCTTTTTCTAATACGTTTTTAGCAATTGTAAGAACGTTTTTTCTTGCACCCCAATAACCTTTTGTTTGTTTTAGGACTTTTTTTCTTCTGGCTCTTGAAGCCACCGAGTTAACCGATCTAGGCATTTCTTTTTTGTTTTTTTGGTTTCAGCGTTCTTACAGTTAAAAGAATCTTAAGACTGAGTACCTGGTTATTATTAATTAAACTGTTTTAAAATTTGTTTCTCAGAAAATTATTTTCCGATTGTTAACATTGCTTTTACGCGAGGCAAATCTGTTTTGTCAACTAAGCCCGTGTGAGTTAAAGCACGTTTTGCTTTTGTTGATTTCTTGGTCAGGATATGA
>CAIXIP010000338.1 GCA_903919535.1 uncultured Bacteroidota bacterium
ATGAAGTAAATGATTTTTTACCGTCAAATTCAGTTAGCTGAAGATTAACCTCTACAGGATACATTGTTCCGTTTTGACGTTTATGCAATGTTTCAAAATTAAGTCGATCAACTTCTCCATTAATCAGTGGCTTAACATATTCAAAAAACAATTCTCTAGTAAATTCCGGCTCAATATCCAATAGTGTTAGATTAGGATACTCACTCTTGTTGTAACCTAAATTTTTAACAGCGCTAAAATTTAAAAAATAAAATTTTAAAGTTTTTATATCAAAAACATAAGTTTCGTTTACGGATTTTTCTAGGATTTCTGATAGTCCTTTAATTTTCCGTTCTCCTTTCTTTCTTTCAGAAATATCCTCTATTATACATAAATGTTGTGGATGAACAGCATCATCATTTTTTAGTGGCTTAACTGTCAAGTTGATCCAGACAACATGCCCCTTTGCATGAATGTATCTTTTTTCAATTCGGAAATCACTTATTTTTCCAGAATTTAAAAGAGTCATTTTGTCTAAATCCAATTGAATGTCATCAGGATGCGTAATTGACATCCAGTCCATTTTCACTAATTCGTCTTTTGGTCTTCCTACAATATTTTCAAAACTTTTGTTTACTTCTATGATTTGGCCTGTTAATGAATTAATTAATGCTATACCTAATGGTGCACCCGCAAACATAATTTCAAAACGTTTTTTGCTCTGTATTGCAATTTCATTTGAGGTAACTAATTTTGCATTTATTTCTTTGTACTCCTCATTTTGAAGTAAAATTTTCTCGTACATCTCTTGAATAACCAAATCTGATTTTTTTCTTTCATTGATGTCCGAAATCGTTCCAATCATTCTGCTTAAATTTCCATCTTCATCATATTCAAGTTTTCCTAAGCCATGCACCCAAATTGTATTTCCAGTCTTAATATTTAGTACTCTATATTCTTTATTAAATTTTATTTTCTTTCCAATTACTTCATTCGTAAAATAGGATAGCATCATTTCCTTATCATCTGGGTGCACTGTATTTAGCCACCCTTCAATATTCCTCACATATTCGCTGTCTATTCCTAATATGTTGTCGAGAGTTTTAGAACTTTTCCAAAGTCCAGTCCTCAAATCCAATAAATAACTTCCTAAATGGGCAACTTCTTGTGATTCGTTTAATAACTTTTCGGTTGCATTTCGTTTATGCTCTTTGATCATAATTCGATTAACGCTCCACAAAACAATCACAATAAGAATGATAATGTTTACCAGACTGAATAGTGCTACACCAAAGTGATCGCCAAAAAGTCCTGCTTTCATTCCTTCAAGATGCAGCAAGCCAAAAAACAATTCCAGAATAATTAAGATCGGTATAAGCCTTCTGGCAATTGTTCCTCCAATTGTTTCGTTTGTAAAAAAAGAAATTACACCAATATTCCCTTGAGCTGTTAACAATGAAATGGAAAGGATAAAAAATCCCACCGATGTATGAAATGCCATTTTTGTGTTATACAAAACAGTTAAAAACTCGTGAATATGATAGAGATAACCACTAAAGGAAAAAAGTGCGGTAGTCAATAATATTAGCGATAATGCCTGTATGAGTTTATAGTTTTTAGGCTTAAACAGTAATAAAAACAGAACAATACCAACCAAAAGAAAATCAAATGTTGTAATCGGAGACATTCTACCAGCATGCGAAGTTCCTATCAATAAGGGATCATCCTTCATAAACAGTTCATCAATACTAAAATTAGCTCCAAAGAGATA
>CAIXIP010000339.1 GCA_903919535.1 uncultured Bacteroidota bacterium
GTCCAAGTTGTGTTTTTCTTGTTAGTTTGATATAATCAACAAAAACACCAGAGGGATTCGACAATACTATAAATTCTTTAGTGCTCTTTGTTTGGGTAAGTTTAAAATTTGTGTGTAAATCAATTCCGTCAAAAATAATGATTACATTATTGGTGCTTACAGTAAGTGCTTGCGGACAAAATCTTAATTCTAAAAAAGATATGAGTAAGAATGAAATAAAAGTAACAGCTGAAAATAGTTCAACTGTTGATACAATTACACTTGGTGGTGGTTGCTATTGGTGTGTTGAAGCTGTATATGAAATGTTAAAAGGTGTTATTCGTGTTGAATCGGGGTTTTCGGGTGGCTCAGTTAAAAATCCATCTTATCGTGATGTTTGTTCAGGTATAACAGGTCATGCAGAAGTTGTTCAAATTACCTACGATAATACAAAAACATCTTTGGATGAAATATTAAAAGTTTTTTTTACGGTTCACGATCCTACAACACTTAATCAACAGGGCGCTGATATTGGAACGCAATATCGTTCTGTGATCTTTTATAGAAATCAAACTCAATTTGAAATTTCAAAAAGTGTTATTGATGCGTTAAATAAAGAAAAAGTATACGAAAAACCTGTTGTCACAGAATTAACTGAGTTCTCAGTTTTTTATAAAGCAGAAGATTATCACCAAAATTATTATGAACAAAACAAAGAGCAACCTTATTGTAGAATGGTGATACAACCCAAAATTGAAAAATTCGAAAAAATATTTAAGGATAGACTAAAATAAAAAAATTTAGCTAATTAAAAGAGTGCAACGGTCAGAATTTTTTATTCAGTAACAAATGCAATTTGCTTTTGTAATCTTCCTGCAGCCATTTAACATAATTATCTGTGTGTTTGCAAATACAATAGGAGTATTTTCTTACACGGTAATCAATATCATCATCCAATAGTTTTGCAAGTGAAAGTGCATCTGAAATATCATCACTGTTTTCTGCGCAAATTTTTGCGTGTTGCTCAATTGACCTGTCTAATGTAACTTTTGGGCGAAGGCCTTCATTTTTTACAAGTTCATATTCTTCTTGCATGTTAAATTCAATGTTTTCTGATTTGCTGAATTTTTCACGTAATGATGCAGGCATTTTATATTTGAACTGACGTTGAAGATCCTCGTCATTAGAAAGATTTTGATAATAGAAATCAGGCGAACGAAAAATTGCATACCAATCTACCGGGGAGTCCCACAATCCGAAGCGAAGAGCATTGTTACCAAGATCCACCACTGTGAATGTTGATTTATTAGGAAGAATACGGGAACCTCGTCCTATCATCTGATGATATAATGTCAATGATTTAGTGGCACGGTTTAGAATAATGCTTTCAACAGTGGGTTCATCAAATCCTGTGGTAAGAATACCTACTGATGTTAAAATTGCATCCGGTTTATGTTTGAACCATTGAAGAATGCTTTTTCGTTCTTCATCATTGTGAGTATGATCAAGGTGTTTTATTTCATAACCTGCTTTCGAAAATAACTCTTGTACATATCTGGATGTATTGATACCATTATTAAATATCAATGTCTTTTTTCCTAAGCAAGTTTCTTCATAAGCATGAATCAATTTTTCCTGCATTACAGAAGCTGTATAAAGTCGTTCAGAAGAACTTACGGTATAATCACCATCAATACCAATTTTAAGTGAGCTCAGATTTACATCAAAACCAAACGTTGTAGCTTTCGATAAAAAGCCTTTTTCAATCAATTCGGCAATTGAATGTCCTACAATTAGTTCATTATAATTCTCATTCATCGGTAGTTTGATGTTGGAACTTAATGGAGTTGCTGTAACGCCCAATATGACACTATGTTCGAAAAATTTAAATAATTTGCTAAATGAATTATAATGTGCTTCATCAATAATAACCATCCCCACATTTTCCATTTCAAGGAGCTCGTCATTCAATCTGTTATTGAGCGTTTCAACCATGGCAACAAAACACATATAGTTATCCTGATCAGGAAGTGTTTTTACTTTACTATTGATTATTTTGTTGTGAACATCAAATTCGGTAAGCATATTGGATGTTTGTGCACAAAGCTCGATGCGATGAGTAAGTATCAATACTTTTTTTCCTGTTTCCTTAATAAATCTTTTTGCGATTTCGGTGAAGATCACTGTTTTACCGCCACCTGTAGGAAGTTGATATAGGAGATTGTGTTTGTCTGGAAATCGACTTAGACATTCAAAAATTTGATCTATTGCATCAAGCTGATACGTGTAAAGCTTTTTACCTACCTTTTTTTCTTGTATGTCGATGCTTTGAAGCGTCATATTATCTATTTTGAAAACGTGCAAAGATAATGCAATGTCTCTACTTTTTTGCAGATAAAGATGAAGAATAAAGCACTTGATACTTTTGGAACTCCTGAGTTGCTTACAAATGAGGGTTTATAGGCTGAAACGTTGAGATTCGAAAAAATAATCTTAATTTGTTGCAGAAATAAACTATAAACACTGGATAAAAATTTATGAAAAACATTCCTGGTGGAATAACCTTAATTATTTTTTTACTTGTCACAAATTGCTACTCTCAAAAATACAGTGGTGAACTTGCTAAAACAGAATTTAATTGTTCAGGTGATAAAATGCATTTTTTTATTCATTTTTTTGAGACAAAAAAACAAGTTGTCGATTTTATGAATATTAAAAATGGAGATTGTGTTTCTGAAATAGGAGCGGCAAACTCCGAAAATATTGGCTTTTTGTCTCTTTTAACTGAAAATGTAACATATTATGCTCAGGATATTGACGCAAAAACATTGACACAAAAAAGACTTAATAAAACAATAATGAAATATTCAAAACTTAAGCAATCAAAACAAACGAATTCATTTCAACGTGTAATAGGAACTAAAAATTCATCCAATTTGCCTGACGGAAAATTTGATAAAATATTAATAATCGATTCATTTCACGATTTTGATAAAAAAGACGAAATGATTGATGATGTTGCAAAAAAATTAAAACCAGATGGACAATTTATTATTATTGATGGATTTTCTTTTGTTGGAGATACGCAAACATGTCCTGATTATGGCGTTCATGTTCTTACAGTATTGAATGTTGAAATTAAAAGGTTTGAAAATCACGGGTTTTACTTAATTAAAATGAGAAGTCCGGATTGTTTTGCTGCTCATTATGGAAATGGTTTAGTATTTGAAAAAAACAAAGAAAAGTCTGTTGAATTTTATAAAGTAAAAAATGAAATTGATCCTTTGATAAATGAATCAATTAGATTAAAACAAAAAGGAATAGCTTCAGATACTTTAGCAATTAAAAAAATTGTAGACATTCTTCTACCAAAGATCAACGATATTAATTTTGTGTATAATGAATATGAAATGTGGTTAAAAGAAATTGCATTTACCTA
>CAIXIP010000340.1 GCA_903919535.1 uncultured Bacteroidota bacterium
AAGCGCAGTATGTTTCCGGAAAACTTATTGAAATGAATATTACATCGCAACAAACTGTTTCTGTGATTCTAACATCTAATGAAATTGTAAATGCCTCTTTAAAAGAATCCATGAAATTATATTGGAAAAAATGTAAATATGAATTTGTTACTTATGATGAGATTGCAGATACAAAAAGGATTGGTGATTATTATTTAACTGTAATAAGTATAGACGGTTTGAGTAACGGATATTCAACAACTGCAGCATATACTGCATTTGCTGAAAGCAATAAAGAGATTTCTGATAAAGCATGTAAGGAATACAAAAACTCTAAATCAGAATGGGGCTTTATTTGCAGCCTTACTCGTACTTCTTTGGTAAATGTAGTTTTTGACACAAAATTGCTTGACGAAAGACTTTTTAAAGAGGCTGGCGAATTGCCCCTTTTTCAGCAAGTTTTAAAGAATGCAATAGCGCTGAATATTAAGACAATAAACTGGATAATAGCTGCTGATTCAGGAATAAAAGCAACAGGAGATATGGCCCGTGCTATGGGAAAGTATAATTCCAATTCATGCGAATTAAGCAAAATGACTTTATTGATTTCTTCTTCAGATACAATAAAAAGATGCAGCCCTTATTATATCGGGAAAGATTTTGACTTGAATGAATTCAAAGAGCACTATAAATTTGATGCTAAAATTGAAACCCCTGAAAAAATAAAAGAATATATCAGTTCAGATAAAAATAATAAGTATGCCCTGTTAATTCATGCATTTTATAGTCGATCTCCGGTGGTATTGATAATTCGTATAACTGATGGCGCAATCCTATATGGTAAATTCATTTCCTCAGCATCTTTTTCCGGTTTTACAAATAGAACATATAGACAGTTTGATGATGTATGTAAATAGGTAATTGTCAGTAAATAGTTTAGAAAACCGTCATGTCATGCAGTGTTTTCTTATTTTTGCAGAGTACAAATACTAATTTAGCATCGTGACTTTGTGGACTTTATTTACTTTGGAATGATTAAAAAAATACTCATTTATCTTTCTTGTTTTTTCATTTATTCCACATCTGTTTTTGCACAGAAAGAAGCTAACCATTGGCATTTTGGAACAAATGCTAATATTAATTTTAATGGCAACACTGTTACTTCACTTATGAATAATTGTGCAATTAACACCATTGAGGGATGCGCTTCAATATCTAACAGTAATGGTGATCTCCTTTTTTACACAGATGGAACTTACGTTGTGAATAAAAACAATTTCTCCATGCCAAACGGAACAGGTTTATTGGGATCGATGACCACCACTCAATCTGCTTTAATAGTTCCTGATCCGGGTAATAGCCAAAAATATTACCTTTTCACCGCACCTGCGCAGGCTGGTTATTATTCATTCGCAACCAATCCGAGCATTTCATATTCTGTTGTGGATATGAATTTGGCTGGTGGTTTAGGAGATGTAGTTCTAAAAAATCAGACTTTGCTATCTCCTGCATGTGAAAAACTAACAGCTATAAAACATTGCAATCAAATTGATTATTGGGTTATTGTTCATGAATGGAATACCGATGCTTTTTATTCCTACTTAATCAGCGGTACGGGTATTTCAGCACCTGTGATATCTCACATTGGTATAGTCAATATGGATTATTTAGGAACAGGAACAAATCTTGAAACCATTGGATATTTAAAAGCGTCACCTAATGGAAAAAAAATTGCAACAGCAACATATGCTACTTCAAAAGTTGAAATTTTTGATTTTGATGGTCAAACAGGACTATTGAGTAACCCATTAACTCTTGATTTTTAACCCTCAAAGAGGGACATACGGATTGAGCTTTTCACCTGACAATTCGAAATTGTATGTATCTACGATTCATGAAATATATCAATTTAATATGCTTGCGGGGACACCTTCAGCTATTTTAACTTCAAAGTATAAAGTTGCTAGTCCATCAAATTATATGCTTGATGCATTACAAATTGGACCTGATAACAAAATATATGTAGCAAACATTAGAGTTAATTATCTTACAAGTGATCATTTATATCGTATCAACAGCCCCAACCTGTCCGGTATCGCATGTGATTTCGAGTATGATGCTGTCCTGTTAAGTAATCAATCTGATTGTCTCAACGGCTTACCTAATTTTATTGATGGAATATTTGAAGAAAAACCTCAAATGGATTCGATTATTCCTACCTGCAGCTTCCCAATTATTCTAGATCAAAACACACGTAATAAACAATATTTATGGTCAACTGGAGATACGACTCCAACTATTTCTGTTGATTCGGCAGGATTGTATTGGGTTACGATTCAATTATCCAGCTGCGCTACAGTGACATTAACAGTAAAGATTATAGATAATTCATTAGTAGCTCATTCAGTTTTAAAATCCATTAATGTATTTTCTCCGAATAATGATGGTATAAATGATGAATTTGGTTTTAAGGATGTTATTGGTTCTGATTTTAAATTTGAAGTTTTTAACCGTTGGGGTCAACCCGTTTTTAGTACAACAGATCCAAATAGCCAATGGGATGGAACATCAAAAATTGGAATTTGCCCGGAAGGTGTTTATTATTGGATTGCCCAATACAAAAGGGAAGCCATTTGTAATAATTCTATTGCTATGAATAAAGGATTTGTAAAGCTTGTTAGGTGATTTTTATCTAATTCAGTAATAGTTTCACCATCATGAAGCCGAATCTCAAAAGACTATCCTTTTTTATTCAAAAACTCAACAATCCTCACCGCTTCTTTCGCTTCCTTCACATCATGCACCCGCAAAATTTTTGCTCCTTTTTGTAAGCCAATTGTATTCAAAATAGTTGTCCCGTTAAGAGCATCTTTAGCTGAAATATTCAATAACTTATTGATCATTGATTTACGTGAAAACCCGACTAATAATGGTAAATGGAAAGAATGAACTATTTCCACTTCTTTTAATAATTGATAATTGTGTTCCAGTGTTTTTCCAAAACCAAATCCTGGATCAAGAATTATTTTATCGAATCCCAAGGAATTCAATTCATTTATTTTAGAAGCAAAAAAAGCAAAAACTTCTTCCGTAACATTTTTATAAACCGGATTTTTTTGCATGTTTTCAGGAGTTCCTTGCATATGCATTAAAATATATGGCACTTGCAACTTGGCAACTGTTTCAAACATTTTTGCATCCATAGTTCCGCCCGAAATATCATTGATTATGTTTGCTCCGGCTTCAACTGCTTTTTCGGCAACCGAAGCTCGAAATGTATCCGCAGAAATTAATACTTCAGGGAAATTTTTTCTGACAGAACTTATTGCTTTTATTAATTGGCTTGTTTCTTCTTCTTCCAAAATGTTTTTTGCCCCTGGGCGAGTAGAGTAGGCGCCAATGTCGATTATTCCAGCACCATCATCGATCATTTTCTTTGTTTGCGCAAGCCATCCTTCTTCCGAATTATACTGTCCGCCATCATAAAAAGAATCGCTAGTAACATTCAAAATTCCC
>CAIXIP010000341.1 GCA_903919535.1 uncultured Bacteroidota bacterium
GGAATAGGTTTTTGATTGTGACGCTCTGTCCGTTTTAACGTTTCTTCGAATAAACTCAATACTCGGAAGCTATAAATTTCGGGTTCCAAGTGGTATTGGATCATTGCATCATAACTTTGCTCTTCAGGATTCATCACCATTATTGGCATCGTGATTCCTGCTTTACGTAATTCAATTCCTTCATCTGCGTATGCAACAGCTAAATAATCAACACGATGAAACTGAAGTATATTCGCTATTTCAAAGCTTCCGCTACCATACGAAAAAGCTTTTACCATTGCCATAATTTTTGTTTCCGCCTTTATTTTCGAACGAAAATAATTCAGATTATGAACAATAGAATTCAAATTAATTTCTAAAACGGTTTCGTGAGCTTTTTGTTGAATAACTTTACTAATGGCTTCGAATCCAAATGCACGAGCACCTTTCAGCAAAATAGTTTCATCTCTGAAAAAAGCATTATTGTATTGTTGTAAAAAATCAGTAGTAGTTTTGAAGAAACTTTTCTCAATATTAAACTGATGTTGTTGACCGGAAATTCCTTCACCAATTCCAATTAATCGCGAGATGCCTTTTTTGTGTATCAGCTCTGCAACTTCTCTGTATAGCGTCTCATCGTTTTGTCCGCTTTGAAGAATATCAGAAAGAACGAGTGTTTTTTTAGGATGTTGTTTTTGCTGATTCAAAAAATCCAATGCAATTGCCAAAGAACCCAAATCAGAATTGTAGCTATCGTTGATGATCGAACAGTTATTAACGCCTTCTTTTAACTCCAGTCGCATCGCAACCGGACTTAACAATCGCATGCGCTCAGAGATCAGTTCATTTTCATAGCCCAAATAAAGTAAGAGCGCCCAGCAATGAATTGCGTTTTCGATACTTGCTTCATCGGTAAAGGGAATAGTAATACTTATAAAATCATTTTTATAGATACCCTGTATTTCAGTATCTGCAGCACTTTTAGTAATACGACCAACTAACAGATCAGCACGTAATTTTTTTGACCAGGTAAATACTTTAAGATCACGTAAAGATTTGTTGTTTGTTATTTCATCATGAACGAGAAAATAATCTTTACAATAAATTAAAACTTCGGCACCAGTGAACAATTTTAATTTTTCATCAACTTTTTGTTTTTGATTTTCGAAATTCTCATCATGCGCTTGCCCAATATTTGTAATCAATCCAATGGTAGGCTGAATAATATTTTGCAGCATTCGCATTTCATTCGGCTTTGAAATTCCGGCTTCAAAAATTCCAAGATCATTTTCTTGACTTGTCTGCCAAACAGATAAAGGAACACCAACCTGTGAATTAAAACTTTTCGGACTACGAACAATGTTCTTGTCTTCGCGCATCAATTGATATAACCATTCCTTTACAATGGTTTTACCATTACTTCCTGTAATTCCTATAACCGGAATTTTATATTGTTGGCGATGAAAGGAGGCTAATTGTTGCATTGCCAACAGTGTATCTTTTACCAAAATAAAATTTGAATCCATCAAACTACTTTGATTTTGTGGTAAAGTAGAAACAACAAAATTTCGTACACCTTTTTCGTATAGATCAGTAATGTATGCGTGGCCATCATGCCTGTCGCCCTTTAAAGCAAAAAATAAAGAAGTTTCGGCATTACTAAGCTTTCGACTATCAATCAATAAATTTTTGATAGAAGTATTTATATCACCATTGCCATTAATTTGGCCATTGATTGCTGATGAAAGGGCTGAAATAGTATAGGTCATAATTTATTTTCGTGCTTCTGTAAAGCAATCTCTGCAAAGAGGCTCGTAATTATTTGTTTCTCCGAGTAAAACCAACGATGATTCATCAGTTATCCGATGTGAATGATTTGCTAAATTTCCACAACGCATACAAATAGCATGAACCTTTGTAACATATTCTGCAATAGCTAATAATGCGGGCATTGGACCAAATGGCTTACCTAAATAATCCATATCCAATCCTGCAACAATCACCCGAACTCCGCTATCAGCAAGTTGATTGCAAACAGCAACCAAGCCTTCATCAAAAAATTGCGCTTCATCTATTCCAACAACGGTAACATCATTAGCCAACAATAATATATTTGAAGATGATGGAACTGGTGTAGAATGAATGGAATTACTATCGTGGGAAACTACTTTTACTTCATCATAACGTATATCAATTGCGGGTTTGAAGATTTCGACCTTTTGTTTTGCAAATTGAGCACGCTTCATCCTTCGGATCAATTCCTCAGTTTTCCCAGAAAACATAGAACCACAAATAACTTCAATGGAACCTTTTCGTGTGTGTGGATGTATGGTGTTTTCGAGAAACATTTTTAATTAATAAAAAAATTAACGTATTTTTATTGAATAGATAGTTCAACAAAACTAATCAAAAATCGGAAGGGATTTAGTACCTTTTTAAATAAAATAATCATATGAATAAATCGACCATAAGAAAAGAAATTGCAGTCTTGATCGATAGCATAAAAGAGCATTCTGATAATATCGGGGAGAATAAACATATTCCTCAATTGGAATTGGAGATGATTTTAAATAAAATTAAAAAGTTGTATGAGAAATCAATTGTCTTTAATCATTTAAATTCATTACCTGCTGAGATTCCACAAGAACCTGTAATCATTGAAAAAAAGGAAGAAATCAAAATAGAAATTCCAATTGTATTTGATAAACCAATACATAAAGATTTATCGGATAAGGAAACTGGAATAACAGAAATTAGAGCTAGCGAAATAAAAATTCCGGACAGCATTACTCCCGTTGTTGACCTTTTTGGTGCCGCCATTCCGCCTACTATCGAAAAACCAAAACAAGAAAAAAAGCTTGATGTTAAAGTTGAGAAAAAAGAAGAAAAGCCAAGCTTAAGCCAAATACATAAACCTGCTATTTCAGACATTTTAAAAGCAATAGGAATAAATGATAAGTTTCAGTTTTCGAATGAATTATTTGCAGGAAACATGCAAGAATTAAATATTGCTGTTCAACAACTAAATACTGCCGAATCACTCGAATCAGCAATGGATTATTTCGAAAATTTAGCCCGATTGTATAATTGGGATTTAGAAAATCAAACCGTAAAACGTTTGTCAGACTTGGTGGATAGAAGATTTAGTTAGTTGCCACTAACAACTTTTTATTATTTGATTATGCAGTTTTTTCAAAAAACAAGCCTCCTGTTATTATTTTTTTTCTTTTGCTCACTATCTCTTTTTTCTCAAGAAATTAAAAAAGGAGAAGTGTATTTCTATGCGAGAAAAGTTGTAGACACAATGGCTTCGGAAAGCATGCATGGCAGAGGTTATATAAATGATGGAGATAAAATTGCAGCAAATTATATTAAAACAGAATTTAAAAAATTTGGTTTGAGATCATTGGGGGATGATTATTACCAGCTGTTTAGTTTTCCTGTAAATACTTTTCCTGGAAGTGTAAGTGTAAAACTGGGTGAACAAGAATTGGTTACAGGAAAAGATTATATTTTTTCTCCCCATTCATCTTCTTCAAATGGTAAATATTCTATTGTAGTAGCTGATGAAAAATTAGTAAAGAAAAAAAAGAAATTTGATAAATTTTTGAAACAGGATTTTAGTAACAAAATAATCGTTGTGAATGATACAGGAAAACAAACGGAACTGCTTCACAATTTAATTGGCAACACTCTAAAAGCAAAAGCTATTGTCACATTAAAAGATAAATTAACACTGAGCATGGCTCAAGAAGTGAATGATTATCCGATAATCGAGATTTTAAGAACCTCATACATTAAATCTAAGGAAATCAGTTTCGATATTGAAAACAAATTCATTCCCAACTATCAATCTCAAAATGTAATCGGATATATTCAAGGCTCAGAACAACCAGATTCATTTCTTGTTTTTTCTGCTCATTATGATCATTTAGGTCAAATGGGAAAAGAGGTATATTTCCCTGGAGCAAATGACAACGCAAGCGGTTGCGCAATGTTGCTGAATCTAGCAAAATATTATTCCCTGCCCGAACATAAACCAAAATGTTCCATTGCTTTTATTGCCTTTTGTGGCGAAGAAGTAGGTTTACTTGGTTCGAAGTATTATACGGAACACCCCTTATTTCCATTAAAAAACATTAAATTTTTATTAAACATGGATATCATGGGAACAGGAGAAGATGGCATCACGGCTGTGAATGGTTCAGTATTTAAGAAAGAATTTAGCGCGCTAAAACAAATTAATTCGGAAAACTATTTTATCAAAGATGTGAAAATGCGCGGCAAAGCAGCTAATAGCGATCACTACTTTTTTTCGGAAAATGGGGTTAAGGCATTCTTCATTTATTCAATGGGAGGAATAAAAGCTTACCACGATATTTATGATAGAGCAGAAACATTACCTTTGAATGAATTTGAAAACTTATTTAAATTGATAACGAAATTTGGTGAGTACTTGCAAAATTAGTCGCCATAAACTTCAATAAAGGGAATAAAAAAATGAAACTATACATTGTCCCTACACCCATCGGAAACCTTGAAGATATAACTCTTCGGGCCATTCGTATATTAAAAGAAGTTGATTTGATCTTAGCGGAAGACACGCGCAAATCAGGAATACTTTTAAAACATTTGGGTATAGAAAAAAGAATGTTTGCACATCATCAACACAATGAACACAAAACCGTTGAGATGATATCTGAGCGAATTGCAAACGGTGAAAAGATAGCATTAATAACTGATGCAGGTACACCAGGCATTTCTGACCCCGGATTTTTATTGATTCGTGAATGCATCGCAAAAGGAATTGATGTGGAATGTTTACCTGGGCCAACTGCTTTTGTGCCTGCACTTGTAAATTCAGGTTTGCCTTGTGACACTTTTTGTTTCGAGGGTTTTTTACCGCAAAAAAAGGGGCGTCAAACAAAAATTAAATCATTGATACATGAGCATCGCACCATTGTTTTTTATGAATCGCCACATCGGTTGGTAAAAGCGTTGGACCAATTCATTGAACATTTTGGTGCCGATAGAAAAGCTTCCGTATCACGTGAATTAACTAAAATGTTCGAAGAAAATAGACGAGGCACCTTACAAGAACTTTCCGATTATTTTAAAACAAAAACTATAAAAGGGGAAATTGTAATTGTTGTGGAAGGCAATAAAAAAAAGCATATTGAAGATAGTGAAGATGAGTAAATTTAAATACAAAACTATTTTAAATGCATAGTATAAAAGACAAAACGGGTGCTCCTCCAGGAACCATTGTTTATTCAGGTGAACTTCATACTGATAAAGTTAAGATCACACTTATCGAATACAATGAGACCCAACTCATCGAAAAAGAATATTTCAATATTGAAGACTGCATCAATAATTTTGATCCTACTATGGTAAAATGGATCAATGTGGATGGTGTGCATGATGTAGCATTGATCGAAAAAATAGGAAAACAGTTTGACATACATCCGCTTACACTGGAAGATATTGCGAATACGAATCAACGTCCAAAATTTGAAGATTATGATAGTTACTTGGTCTCTATCATGAAAATGATCTATTATGATGGAGAATTACATTCTGAGCAATTAAGCGTTGTGCTGATGGAAGGAATGGTTATTTCTTTTCAAGAGGCACATGGCGGGGATGCGTTTGATATTATACGCACCCGAATTAGAATGGGAAAAGGTCGAATCCGAAAAATGGGGGCGGACTATTTAGCTTACGCATTAATAGATGCTGTTGTGGATTGCTATTTTGCAATACTTGAAAAAATTGGAGATAGGATAGAGTATTTGGAAGATGGATTGATAGCAGACCCAAACAAGGAAACAATGCAGCAGCTGCATAACATGAAACGTGAAATGATTTTCGTGCGTAAAGCTGTATGGCCAATGCGCGAACTAATTAATAATCTGGAGCGCAGCGAAACCGAATTAATAAAACCTAGTACTGATATTTATTTACGGGATTTACATGATCATGCCGTGCGTGTGATTGATACTGTTGAAACATATCGCGATCTACTTTCAGGAATGATGGATATCTATCTGTCCAGTGTCAGCAATCGAATGAATGAGATCATGAAGGTATTAACCATTATCACCACCTTATTTGTACCAGTTACTTTTATTGCAGGAGTGTATGGGATGAACTTTGATTATATGCCTGAACTACGCAGTAGATATGGCTATGCTATCCTTTGGGTAATTATGCTTTCTATCATTTTGTCGCTGCTTTTCTACTTCAGAAAAAAGAAATGGCTATAATTAATCTGATTAACAAAAATTAACACATTTTCAATTATTAGTAATTTTAAAAATTAAGAATTTTGTACGCAAATTTTAAAATATAATCCAATGAAAAAACTAATAGGATCATTTATAGCTATCGTACTGTTTTCAGTTTCTGCAATTGCTGTTTCAAGCATACCAAGTGACACTAACAAAACTGATAATAGCGGAAAGAAAACTGGCTTATGGAAAGAAAAATTAAACCAGGAAGATTATTATGGAACATATTCAAATGGGAAAAAAGAAGGAATTTGGATAGGTTACTATGCGAATGGAATTGTCAGTAATATTGATGAATATAAGAATGATAAAAAAAACGGATACTCTATTTTGATCGACAAATCTGGATATTATAATCAGAAAGATTTTTACATAAATGATACAGTAAACGGATTGAGTGTTTCATATCATCCAGGGGCAAAATTACGTTCTGAAATTGAATATAAAATGGGAGTTTTAAATGGAATTAAACGCATTTACTATTCCGATGGAAGACTTCAGGAAGATGGAAAATACTCCAACGGGATTCGTAATGGGGTTACAAAATGGTTCTTCCCGGAAGGCCCCTTAAGTGTGGAGTATATTTATAAAAAGGGAAATTTAGAAGGTATACAAAAAACATATTATCGAAATGGAAATCTTAATTCGGAGGTTAACATGATAAATAATAATGAAGAAGGAGAATACCATGAATACTTTGAAAATGGCAAATTAAAAATCACCGGAAAATATATTCATGCTAAAAAAGAGGGCATTTGGAAGGAATTTGATGAAGCGGGCAAAGTCTCCTCCACCGAAAATTACAAGAACGGTGAATTAAAAAAATAAATATATTTTTCTTTCCAGAATATTAACCAAAGTATTGCTGCTATTGAATAAAAGTGTTTTTTCAAAACATTTTTTAACTCTTTTGAAATACAAATTATCAACATCTGTATTATCGATTGTGAATTAACTAATTTTACATCTTTAAAATTGGTGTATGGAAAAACGTTGGAGAGTAAAAACACAGTCGGAGTCAACATTTGTTGACCAATTAGCTAGTGAAGTTGGAATCGACAAAGTGTTGGCAAACCTTTTAATACAACGTGGAGTAACATCTTTTGAAACTGCAAAAAGTTTTTTTCGCCCCTCATTAACTGATCTGCATGATCCTTTTTTGATGAAGGATATGGATAAAGCCATCAGTCGAATCGAAAAGGCAATCCAATCTCAGGAAAAAATATTAGTATATGGAGATTATGATGTAGATGGCACAACTGCTGTTGCACTGGTTTACTCATTTTTCAAAAAAAACATAACTGCATTAAGCGAAGGAATTATTGATTATTATATTCCGGATCGTTATGCCGAAGGCTACGGTATATCATTTCAAGGAATTGATTTTGCCAAAGAAAATAATTTCACCCTGATAATTGCCCTTGACTGTGGAATTAAAGCCAACGATAAAGTTGATTATGCAAACGAACGGAATATTGATTTTGTTATTTGTGACCATCATCGCCCTGGAGAATTTTTACCAAATGCTGTTGCTGTATTAGATGCAAAAAGGAGCGATTGCACCTACCCGTTTGACGAACTTTGTGGATGTGGTGTTGGATTTAAATTAATTCAAGCATATGCTCAAAAAAACAACATTTCTTTTGATAAACTTGCTGAATATCTTGACCTAACAGCTATTTCAATCGCTTCTGACCTTGTACCAATTGTTGGAGAAAACCGAACCCTTTGTTATTTTGGATTAGAACAGATCAATAAAAATCCTAGAAAAGGAATAAAAGCCATTTTGGATCTGGCGAACATAAAAAAAGAAATCACTATCAATGAATTAGTGTTTACTGTTGGCCCCCGAATTAATGCAGCAGGTAGAATTGAATCTGGTAGAAGTGCCGTAAAATTGCTTATTTCAGACAGTCATGAAAACGCAAAAATATCTGGCGAAAGCATCAATGTAACAAATACTGAACGCAGAGCATTAGACATCACAATTACGCAGCATGCATTAAGCATGATCGATGAAAATATTGAACTGATCAATAGAAAATCTACCGTTTTATTTCATTCCGATTGGCATAAAGGAGTTATCGGAATTGTTGCATCGCGGCTTACAGAAAAATATTATCGTCCTACAATTATTCTTACCGAATCGAATGGAATGGCAACAGGTTCGGCACGCTCAGTAAAAGATTTTGATGTGTATAATGCTATTGAATCTTGCTCTGACTTGCTGGAACAATTTGGTGGACACAAATATGCTGCAGGTCTTACCATGAAATTAGAAAATCTGGAAGCCTTCCAAAAACGTTTTGAGGAAATAGTATGTGAAACAATTTTGGATCATATGCTCATTCCTGAAATAGAAATTGATGCCGAGTTAGAACTTCATCAAATTACTCCTAAATTTTTTCGAATACTCAAACAATTTTCTCCCTTTGGGCCTGAAAACATGGCTCCTGTATTCATGTCCAAAGGATTGCAAGATAAAGGCTATGTTCGAATTGTGGGTAACAATCATTTAAAATTAGATATTCAGGCAGCTCAAAATCCTCGTGAAAGCTTTTCTGCGATAGCTTTTGGACAAGCTGAACATTTTGATTCTGCATTAAGAAAAAACATATTCAGTGCATGTTATGCCATTGAAGAAAATGAATACAACGGAAACGTTTCCCTTCAATTAAATGTGAAGGATATGAAAATGGAATAAATACTTATTGAACGATTTTTCAAATAATAAAACAGGCGCAACATAAAATGTTGCGCCTATTTTTATTTACTAATCAACAGAAAAAAAATTCTATTGAACCACTATTTTATTCGTGAATACCTTATCCCCTTCATAAATTTTTACAAAATAAATTCCCTTAGGAGAAGAAGAAATGTCAATATCACATGCCGATTGTTTGTTATTTATTTTTGAATAAACTTTTTCTCCAAGCAAATTATAAATCTCGACCGTTTGAAGGTCATTATTTACGGCTAGTTGACGGATAGAAAACTTTCCATTTGTAGGATTTGGGAAAACATTTATTTCATTTGATGTCCCTAAAACCTGATTAACGCCCAACGGAAGTGTTACGCTTGCATCATCAATCCAAAGTGTGCTACCCGGTTTCGGATCCTTATCAAGTGACGATGAACTAAATAACACCCATAATGTATCAGGTGTTTGGCTGCTAACATAGGTTAGATTAATAACTGCATGCTGCCAACCAGATACGCCTGTGGCTAAATTTGTTTTAAACCATCCTCCCGCTACCGGAATACGGTTTTTAACTAATTCTACACGACACTCAGCCGTATCGTTCCCGGATGGCTTATATTGGTAGTAAAAGCTAAACTGTGTTATTTTTTGTGTGCAGGGAATACCAGGAATATATGTGACTGTTGTTACGTTCTCGTTTCCATTAAATAAAATTCCCAATGTATCAGAGTATACATGACCGATAAATGGAATACCCCAATTTTTATAATAATTCCAAGAAGTTGGAGTATAAACTTTGGTTTGAATACGTGCAGAATAGCTTCCTGAATGGACTGTATCGCTAGATCTGGTAACAGAAATAGGACTACTTCCAACAAAGGAACTGTTAAAAAAATTATACTCGCACCAACCGGTAGTTCCGTTGCCACTATTAGGATTCATTGCTGATGGTGCTGCAATATCTGTCGTCCAGGTCTCAAACCCAGGATTAATAAGTTGGGCATTAGCCATCTGTATGGCAAACACCAAAATTAAAATTGTTAAAAGAGGTAGTGTTTTTTTCATTTTTTTATGAGTATAAAAAGGTTACTGTTATTAAATTAATTCATATTTACAATCCATCTAACAAAGAAGTTAGCGAAGCATCAGAAGTTGCACTCATTGTTACATCAACAGAAGCACTTGCGCTTACAGTTTGAGTTTGATAAAAACTATATAACTGACCACTTCCATTAACCGCAATTGCAATTATTTTTACTGCTGAACCATTAGGAATTTGTCCGGAAGCTAAATTATGCACTTGCATAACGGTTTTAGTACTTGGAAAATAAATAAATATTGCAACATTTGTTAGGTCGTCTACTGTTGATGAAAAAGATAAAGTTGAGTTAGAAGTTCCGCCCGCCTGAAGTCCGCAGTTGATCCATCCCAATCGAGCTATTGGAGCAGCATAGCCATATGATGTTGCAGAAAAAACAGGGTTTAGTGTTGTTGTAACACCTAACAATGAAGGATTATCTGTCCAATCGGGTAACCCACTTGTTTCAAAGCCGTAAAAAACACGCATATTATTTTGTGGAGCAGCATTTGGCATTTCAATTTGAGACATGCAAGGATCTGGTTTTAACAACAATTCAGTTCCATTTTTAAATGCTCGTAATCTTATCTCTCCTTCTGTTTTTAAAATTCCGGAAGAAGCAACAGTTGGCATTTGGTAATAGATCATATCTTTTGGTTTGTATAATTCAACCAATTTAATTGTAAAGGGCCATGTTACACTATCGCCATTTGGAAACATCAAACATTGTTTTCCCATCCAAATTTTTGTGAATTGATTTCCGATTATTGGTCCCGAGCCAGATGTATCAATTGTAAACTCTTGTTCTTGTTGCTTCTTACTGTCCAAATAACTGTTTGGAGAATTGTAAGAATTCAATTGTTCCTGTTGAATCCTATCTTTTGAACAACTGAAGTATAAAACAGAAGATAAAAAAACAAGTAAAAATGATATTTTGGAAGTTGTATTTATTTTTTTCATGACTGTAAATAATTATTAATAATTAAAGATAAAAAAATCGGGTATTCTGAAATGTCTGATTACAATACTTTATTACGATCCATATGCTGCACATCTGTCAACGCTATGTTTTCTTCTTGACCCACTACAACCAAAAACATATAATAATCCTAAACGTAAATGTGTTTCTCTGAATTTAATGTTATAACGATATTCTAAAAACGGTCGCAAACATCTGTTATTTGTGATTCCTATGCCGCCCTCTGCATTCCAATTATTTAATTGTGCACCTTTTAATGAAGAACGCTCATAGTTTAACCAAGAGTTATATGCTCCATGTGCTAATAAATATAAATTAAATTTATCTCGTCTTAAAACCTTACACTCCAAACCTAACCCTATATAATATTCTTCTACTTTATTAAACGGAAAATAATAAGAGAATTGAGGTACAAAACTTAATCTGTTATTTGGAAAAACATTTACTCGCGCTCCGGCTCCAAAGCTTTCAGTTTGAAAATTATACATTACATCAACTCCGGCACCAATATTCTGAGATTTGCCTAAAAATGAAAAGAATAAAAAAAACAAGATTAATAAAAGTAAACGTGAGATCATGCTCGGGCTTAAAAACTGATGCACTATATTTTTTTGATTCTTTATTAAAAAAAGACCGACTTTGCAGACGGCCTTTTCCAAAAATTTATTTTAATCGTTAAACCATATTTAATCGTTTTGACAAATCATCTTTATAGGATCCGCCAACAGGAATAACTTTTTTATCTTCTTCCAAGATCAAGTTTGATTGTTCAATAGCAACAATTTTATCAATACGAACAATGAATGAGCGATGAACACGAATAAAATCAGTTGTAGGCAATTTTTTCTCAATATCCTTCATTGTTGAATGAATAGTATATCGTGCACTTGCTGTATTAATCACCACATAATCCTTCAGCGCTTCAACAAAATAAATATCGCTTGTTTTAACTTTTACCAAACGTGAATTTGATTTCACAAAAATTATATCTTTTGATTCTTTATTCTCAACGATAGAATATAAAAAATCTCTTTCTTTTTTTACATCTGTTTCTTTCTCATGCTTGTAAATAGCCATTTCAATTGATGTATGTAAATCAATTTCTTTGAATGGCTTAATGATGTAACCATAAGGCTCTGATACTTTTGCTTTGCTTAATGTGCTTTCGTCAGCATAAGCTGTCAGATAAATAATAGGAACATTATATTTTTCTCTGATTTGGCCGGCAGCTTCAATGCCACTCATATCCCCTTTAAGCATGATATCCATCAATACAAGATCGGGTTTTAATTCTTCGGCAGACTTTATTGCGTCTTCACCTGTAGAACAAATCCCGACAACAGTATATCCAAGTTTTTTTAAACTATGCTGAATATCTTTAGCAACAATGCTTTCGTCTTCAACTATAAGAATATTTGTTTTTGACATAATTATATGCGGTTTTTTACTTCGTTATGTTTAAAATTTATTATAAAATTCACTCCATTATTATTTTCTAATTCTATTGTTCCGCTAAGCTGATCAACCAATGTTACTACAAGTTGCAACCCAAGCGACTCTGTATTTCTGTAATCAATATGCGATGGTAATCCTTTTCCATTATCACCCACCATTAAAAATAATTTCTCTCCTTTTGTGGACATTGAAATTTTAATTTCCCCGCCCTCTACTTTTTCGACAAAAGCATATTTTAATGCGTTAGAAACAATTTCATTAATGATTAACCCACATGGAATTGCTAGGTCTAAATTAAGAAAAACATTTTGAATGTCAAGTTTTAATTTTACATCATGATTAATATTGGAGTAGGAATGCATCAAATTATTTGCAAGATTTTGCACATATTCAGTGAAATTAATGCTTGAAAAATCTTTTGTTTGGTAAAGGCTCTCATGTATGAAAGCCATTGATTTGATACGGTTTTGGCTTTCTTTTAGTATGTTGAGTGTTCCCTGGTCTTTGACGTAGGACGACTGCAGGTTTAATATACTTGAAATTACCTGCAAATTATTTTTCACGCGATGATGAACCTCCTTCAATAACACCTCTTTTTCCTGAAGTGAAAGTCGAATCTGTTCCTCTGAAAGCTTTTTTTCTGTAATATCATGCGCAATTCCCGAAACTTCAATTACCCTACCATCTTCTTCAAAAATTGGATTCAAATATATATCACGCCAAACAATATTGTTATTTACATCTACCAGTTTTGTTTCAAAATATTGAGAATTCCCATTAAAAACCTGCTGATATTTATTAATCCAGTAATTGTTATATTCATCGGAGGAAATCGCATCTCCTTCTATCAATGATAAACCAAGGTGAGGTTGCACACCATATCTTAATTTCATGTGTTCATCAAAATTCTTATTGTATGAGGTAAGACAACAATTTTGATCAACAGTCCAGATAACATGAGAACTGCTTTCGAAAATAGCCCGTAATTTTGCGGCTTGGGCTTGTTTTTCACGCTCTGTTTTTAATCGTTCTGTAATATCCTGAGAAACGGCAATAAAATGTAAGGGTTTACCTTGATTATCCTTGACAACAGAAAGTGTTAAATTTATATTTACAATTCGACCAGTCTTGTGAATGTATTTTTTTTCGTAGGTAGCCTTATTAATTTCCCCTCGCATCAATTTATTTCTATAATCGATACTAACATCTACCTCATCAGGTGTTGAAATATCCATAAATGTTTTTTTGCAAAGTTCTTCTTTTGAATAGCCTACAATATTGCATAAATGATCATTAACCTGAAAAAAATTCCCATCCATATCAACTTGAGCTATTCCAATAAATGCCTGATTGTATATTGCACGATATCTCTCTTCACTCTCTTTCAGTTCTTGTTCTGCTTTTTTAATTTTAGAAATGTCCCTGGAAACTCCCATCGCTCCAATAATTTCTCCATCTTCATTTTTTAAACTTGAAGCTGAAAGAAATGAGATAAATCTTTCTCCATTTTTTCTAATGTTTACAATTTCTCCCGAGAAACCTCCATTTACATATAAGCCATGGTCCTCAATTTTTTTTCTATCCGTAGGATTATCATAAAGCAGACTTACATGTTTACCAATAATTTCACTTAATTCATATCCAAATGTTTTTTGAGCTGCTGCATTAAATTCAATGATATAACCATTTTTATCGGACGCACAAATCATGTCCAAAGAACTGTCGATTAATAGGCGTGTGTATTTTTGAGTCCTTTGCAGCGCTGCTTCAGCTTTCTTACGGTCAAGTATCTCGTTTTGTAATTTTTGATTTGTTTCTTCCGCTATTTGCGCTCTTAATTGTTCTTTGACAAGCTCTTTTTCAATACCTATTTTATGCATTGTCACCTGAATGGCAGCCATGCCATTATATTGAACATGCTCTGCCTGCAATTCTAACTCGACAATATTCCCTTTATTTGTCTTAACTTTCATCTCCCTAAATGCACGTGCTGCAGGCGGATAATTAGTCTGCATTCGCTCTTTAACATCAGAATGGTACTCAGGAAGAATAAAATCTAAAACGGTTTTTTCTTTTAATTCCTTAAGAGAATTAATTTCCACTATTTCAAAAGCACTTGGGTTTGCAAAAATCACTTTACCATCAGTAGGATAAAAGATAAAAATTCCATCGGGAGATTTATCTACCAGACTTTTATAATTTTCACGGCTTTGTTTAAGATCTGATTCATAGCGCTTTTTCTCATCAATATCTAGAATAAAACCTTCTAAAAATAGTAATGTTCCATCACTGGAAAACACTCCTTCTCCTTTTTCAAGAACCCACTTTATCTCTCCACTTGCTTTTATTATTCTGTATTCTAATTCAAAAGGTTGTTTGTTTTTTATTGCATTCTTAATTATATCGGGTGATCTATCTCCTGGATGAATAATATAAGCAAACGCTGTCTTGAAATTATCAACCAAATCCTTGGGTTTATATCCAGTTAGATTATACGAACCTTTGCTTACAAACCTCATGGTCCATTCATCATTATATTCACAACGATAAGCCATGCCAGGCAATTGATTCATTAGTGTAGAAAGAACCCTTTCATTCTCTTTTAGAATTTTTTCTGCGTTTTTTCGATCTGTGATATTATTAAAGATTGTTTGTATTCCCTTGCTTCCATTATGAAAAACCAGTTTTGATTTTGTTTCAACAGCTAGGATATCACCATTAGGGGTTTTTATTTCGATTTCAAAAAACGGTAAGTTTTCGCCCTTAAAAACACGCTCAACGCGTTGGCGAATTTCTTTCTGGTAGTTTGGAAGTATATAATCAAATATATTTGTTGTTTTTACCTTGCCTAACGGCTGATATTTGAGCCCTATCATTTCGAAAACAGCTTTGTTTGCAAAAACAACATCATTACCCACATAAATAATTACACCACTTGGTATTTCCTGTAAAAAGTGTTTATGACTCTCTTCACTTTCCTTTATTCGTAGTTCATTTTCTTTATACTTAGTAATATCTCTTATAGAAGTTACGCGAGCTGCTTCTCCTTTGTATATTATTTCAGTCCCTATTAATTCTGCCCAAAAACTTATATTTCCTTTTCGAAGCATTTTTACTTCATAAGGCGTTTCTGACTTACTTTTTACATTTTTAAGAACTACTTTATGAAAATCGGGATGAATAAATTTTAGAATCGACTGATTTATCAATTCTTTATCCGAATAGTAAAATGTTTTTCTTATGCCGTTATTTATATCAATTAATTTTCCATTTCTATGAATTGCAACCCCTTCGAATGCTGAATCAGAAAGTTTTTTAAATTTTTCCTCACTTTCCTTTATTCTTTGCTCATTTACCTTATACTTGTTAATGTCTCGTATTGAAACCACTCGAGCAGGCTCCCCTTTATAAACTATTTCCGTTCCTATCATTTCGACCCAAACCGGCTCTCCTCCTTTACGAAATATTATAACTTCATAGGGTGTTTCAACTTTGTTTTTTATATTTTCAATTACTAGTTTATGAAAATCGGGGTGAAAAAATTGTAAAAAAGATTTACCAACAATTTCTTTTTCAGTATATCGAAATGTTTTGTACAAAGCTTTATTCGCTTCAACAATTTTCCCATCTTTGTGAATAGCAACGCCTTCAAATGCTGAATCTGATAATTTTTTAAATTTTTCTTCACTTTGCAATAATTGATTTTTTGCATCAACTTCATTCGTTATATCCACCGCTTCGATTGCTACAAAAACGATTTTTTTGTTTTCAAGAATCGGGGTAACTTTATTGTTATAATACCTTCTATTCCCATTTTTACCCAAATTCCAACACTCTAACTCCTGCAACACTCCATTTTTAAAAACAGAATTAATCGCCTTTTTCATTTTCAGTAACGAATCACCAGCTAAAAAAAAGTCGATATTTTTACCTACAACATTTTCCTTTTTTGATTTTTTGGCAAGTTTATTTGTATCCTGAATAACAAGTTTTCTATCAACAATAATAATGTCTAAAGAATTTTTTAAAAAATAGTCCCATTTAGAATCGTTGTTTGAAATATCCTTTGCAGAAGGCAATTGAGAAAGAGGTTTATTTTTTTTCAATAATTCGATTTTCCGCTGAAGTTTTTTAACTTCAGATACAAGTTCGGTCTTCGTTTTTTTTGAGAGCGTCATTTATTGGATTCCTATTTTATACTTGGCTCAGATGTTGGTGTTTCGGGAACTACTTTTATTCCATCGAAACGAATTTCAATATCATTTTTAAACAAAATGGTCAAAAACAAAAAACCTGTTTCTTCATAAAATCTCCACTCTCCATCCTTTAAGCCACCAACATATTTTCCTGTTTGTTTTTCCTTACCATTGGGATAATAAAAAATTTGCATTCCATCTGGCACTCCATCTATAAACTTTCCTACAAACCTCAATTTGCCAGAATCTGTGTAGTAATGTTTCCATTCTCCATCGCGTCTATCGCCTTTATAAGAACCTTCTTCACGATAATCAGCCAACTCAAGCACCCATGGTCCTTCTTTTTGCCCATCCAGATAGTCGCCTTTTGTTATAATTTTTCCATCATCGCTATATTCTGTCATGGTACCATCCTGTAAATCATTTCTGTAATTTTCTTCACGCAACAAATTCCCACTTTCGTAAAACCATTTCCATGCACCTTGTGCTCTGCCACGTTTATCGTACTTCCCTTTTTGTTCTATCTTTCCATTAGGATGATAAAATACCCAGTCTCCAATTCGTTTTCCATTCACATATTCACCCTTTGATTTTAGCTCTCCGTTCGGATGGTATTCTTTCCATGGTCCTTGCTGACGACCAGCTGTATCTAGGATTCCTTCACCAGTAAGAACGCCTTCCGCATAAACTTTTGCTGCAACCACGATTCCTTCGGGAGAAAACACACGGTGAATACCCTCAGCAACACCTTCTTTATAGGTTCCTGTAAATTTTACTATGCCACCTGGATAATACTCCGTTCGTACATCTAGTTTTGCAAGTTCAGGTGCATTCATTTCAATTGTACCGTTTATATATTTTGTAGTATTTACTAGACTTCCCTTGGTTGAATATTCTTTGAGATACCCATTCATTTTATCATCAGTATAGGTAACTTCTGTTTTTATTATTCCTGTCGGATAGAATGTTTTCCAAACTGCTTGCTTCAACCCTTTTCCATCTCTTCGATTTATTTTTTCTTCGCGTTGAATAAAACCCATTTTGTATTGAGTAAGCGTAATAACAGTGCTATCTGGAGACAATTCAAAACCTGCCCCTTCTTCTTTTCCGGAAATGAAAGGTATTATCTGTTTTACTTTACCATCCTTATAATAATTTATTGTATTCCCCTGTTTCACATCCATATCGTAATTTTCACAAGTAATTAAAAAACCTTCCTTTGGATCAAGGGTTTTCTTTAAGCCGTTCTTTTTTCCGTCTTTATAATTAAATTCAAAGGCTAATTTCCCTTGCTCATTATAAAACTTCCAAATGCTATCTAACTTAAAATTTTTACGATTCCCCTCTGATTTTATTTTTCCGTTTTCGGAATATGTCTTCCAATAACCGTCAGGCTTCCCTTCACGCATAGTGCCTTCGCTGGAAATCTTTCCATTATCGTAGTAAAAAGTATTATATCCGTTTGGATTTACATTCTGAGCAGGCTGTGCAAAAATTGCAACAGGAAGAATAAATGAAATTATTATTAAAAACCGATACATAGAAAAAGAATTCGAATCTAGCAAAATTAAACAATTTAGAGGAGTTTAGAAAGGAAAAAAACCGGTATGTACTCCCTTATTTATTTGATGAAAAAGTTGAAATTGCGATAATCTGTATTTTTCTCTCTAATGCAGCAGCAGGACTGTAAACAGAGTTTTTTGTATCATAATAATCATCACTAACATTCGGACGGGCTTTCAATTCACCAATATCCTCATTAAAAAAAGTGATGCTACCTTCATTTGGATTTGGGTTATCCACATATTTTACAAATACACCATCTTGATATTCCATAAAATAATTTCGAAGGCTCGAAATTCTTCGTTTTGCAAGATTCACATTATAATCAGTTGAGGCTAATGGGCTACAATAGCCTTTCATTGTGATTGTTACTTTTTCGCTATCCTTTAATACTTTTAACAGCAATTGTGCAAACTTTTCAAGATCCTGCATACCTGCATCAACACTGTCGTCAAAAAGATTATCAATGTCGCTGTTGGCTCGTTCCAACTCTTTATCATTCGCACCTTTTGAATACTCTTTTTTATATATTTCGCGCATCACTGTATAATCTTCATACGCCTTTTTATAATTTTTTGTGGTAGTAATTGCAAGTGTTTTTTTGTCGGGCTCATCATTATGAAAATATAAAGTAAGAGGCACCAACAACTTCATTTGAGTCACAAACACTTGTGTACTATCAACCTTTTTAGGTGGTTCGTTGATCTGCGGAATTTTAAACATATAAATATCATTACAGCAACTTTCTTTTTCTTCAAAGTATGAACCTATACGATTTGATGAAATAAACGCTTCCGTTTTTTTTGAGTTGATGCTAAAATATATATCGTTATAATTACTATTAATAGGTAATCCAAGATTTTGAGGTTCGCCTAATTCACTGTTTTTATATTCACTTTTAAAAATATCAAAACCTCCCAAGCCTTTGTGCCAGGTTGAACTAAAAAACAATTCCTGACAAGGTTTACAATAAAACGGAGTCACCTCATCTTCTATCGAATTCACTTTTTTGCCTGCATTTATAGGTTTTTCATACGTTCCATCTGAATTGATCTTGCTATGCCAGATATCCATTTTTCCAATTCCTCCCGGTCGGTCTGATGCAAAAAACAACACTTCCTGTTCACCTAAAAACCCTATTGCAGGTTGGGTATTTGTATATCCTTTCATATTTATTTCGGAAGGTAATTTTTGTAAGGATTCCCAATGTCCATTTTTAAAATCAGAAGAATATATCTCACATATAAAATCCTGGGTGTTTTTTTGTTCGCATCGTGTGATATACACTTTCGTGAAATCTGAATTAAAAGCTGTATTCGCATTGTGTATAGCTTCTCTGTTAAACAGAGTATCAAGTTCATTTGCCTTCTGCCATTTTACAGAATCCTGAATAGAAGTATAAATTTTATTGTAATTAACGTTGTGTTTTTTGTCTCTGTCTTTTCCATCACGCAAGGAAGAAAAATATAAAATGCTATCCATTTGAATTGGTGCATATTCTGACACTTTACTATTTACAGTACTATCCAGATGAATAATGTTAATGCTTTTATCCGGACTCGCTGTAAGCAATTGCGAATAGTCACAAGCAAGAACTTCCTGATTTGCTTTCAGAACAAAATAATCATTCTTTTTTTTCTTGTTTTTTTTAGCGTATTTATCAAAAAGTTTTCTTGCCTCTTTATATTTTCCTTCCGTTTTTTTGATGCTAGCTAACCAAAATGTACATTCAGGAAACTGCTTTCCCTGAGCATCCACTTTATTAACTTTACTATACCAATGATCAGCAATTGCATAATCATAATTTAAACGACTTGCATCAGCATATTTGTATTGGATGGTTATATCACTTGAATCTTGCAATATCGCTTTGTTATAATAAATCGCAGCACTAAAAAAATCGTTATCAGCAACAGCTTTATCACCATCGGCTAAAAGTTTTTTAAGATTTTGTGAAACAAGAGAAGAGTTAAAAAGGAAGAAACAAGAGACAAAACACAAGACGAATCTTGTTTTCAGAATACATTTAATTTTAGCTTCCCTCTTAAAAATCATACTTACATATAAATTGGACAAACACGTTTTTTTGCAACAAACGGAGCAATTTTTTTGAATATATAAATTACTGAAATTTCAAAACCACCACGATGACTTGTTGCTGCGATGAGCTTTGAGGTATTTATATCATAACTTATACCTACGTTAAAATTGCGATAATCCATATTAGCCACAACAATAAAAGCATCTTTCAAACGATAAAAGCCTCCTAAAGAAATTGCCGTTGGGATATCATTTACCGGCTTTAAATAATATTTGCCAAACAAACCAACAACTGTTTCATTAAACTTACCTTGACGCTGATATAAAATTGTCGGAATAACATCTAATTGCTCAGCAACAGGGAATTCAGCCATTCCGCTATAGGTTGTTTTAATATCTAATTTAATGTCTCTGTTATCAAAAAAGGATTGTTTCGGTCTGTTTAAATGGAAAGCAGAGAACCCGATATTTATTTGTGTTCTTCTATTTTTTCTCCACAGATAAGCTAATCCGGCACCAAGATCAAAATAAGTAATACGTGTAGTATTAAAATTTTCTCCACTTCCTAAAGCAGCATTATAATGATCACCATTGTATTGATTATCGAATGTTAATGCATTCACATTAAAACTTTTTGTTGTAATACCGGGCTGAACACCTATAGATATAAAGTTTGTGGAATCGCTACTCAGTTTTTTTATATAGGAGGCTGTTGCAAAAACTTGCGTTGTGGTAAATTTCGAATCTCCTGCTTTGTCTGTATTTACAATCATTCCAAGTGCCGGAACATCGTTTTGTAATTTTGTTTTTAAACGCGTATCTGTTGACAACGAGAATGTTGAATAAGGAACAGGGATCACAGACCACTGTCTTCTATGATTCCCAACAAATCGCCAATCGCCATCAAATAAACCTGTTTGAGCGGGATTCAAATTTTGTGGAGAAGCATTGAATTGAGAAAAATGAATGTCCTGTGCAAAAGCAAAGCTTGAGCAGCACACAATTAAAATAAATATGACCTTATATTTATTCATTTTTCTTAACGTATTAATGTTACGTTGCCTTTCTTTTCTAATTCGTTTCCACTGTAACATTTTGCCTTCAAATACCACGCAAATACAGCAGGGTCTACTTGCATTCCCTTAAATATTCCATCCCAACCTTTTGTTATATCTGTTGTTTCAAAAACCATTTCGCCCCAACGGTTGTAAACAGCAAAATACAATTCGGTTAATTCATTTCCTCTAACAAATAAAACATCATTTTGTCCATCACCATTGGGTGTAAATGTATTGGGCACAAACACATCCGCTGTATTACATTTCATAGAAATAACATAAATTGTAACTGTTGCACTTACAACACAGCCAGCACTATTTGATATTGTAACTGTGTAAGTTGTAGTTGATTCAGGTGTTGCAATGGGGTTAAAAGAATTTGAATTACTCAATCCAACGGAAGGAGTCCATGTTACCTGTAAAGTGGTATCTGTAATTGCATGAATTGTTGTTGATTGCCCTTGATCAAGTGTATCATCGTCCACAGTTGCTGTCAACACCAATGTTGAAGGATTTATCACAAATACTGTTGTTGATAATGCTTGAACACAAGTATCACCAAGCGAATTTACTGATGTAACAGTTACAGTATATGTAGTAGTTGAATCAGGTGTTGCAATAGGATTTGGAATATTTGGATTGCTTAATCCTGTTGGAGGACTCCAGCTATAAGAAAATCCGCCCGAAGCATTTAGTTGAGAACTGTTACCATTACAAATTGTTGAATTCGGATTTATCACGACTGGATTTGAACCAACAAAATCAACTAACACAACAGCGGTATCTTTACAACCATGAATTGTTGAAGTAATTAATTGAACATTGTAAGTTCCGGTAGTGTCATACAAATGTGTTGGATTTTGAACAATGGAAGAGTCTCCATCATCAAAATACCACAACCAAGAAACTGGCGCAACAGCAGACGAATCGAAGAATGCAGCTTGATTAGTACAAGGAGTTGTTACAACATTAAAATCAGCAGTGATTGAAGGATAAACTGTAACATACTGAAATGCAGTATCCCAAACATTACAACTTGCCGGATTATTCACAAACAATTGCACAAGATATGTTCCTGGCAAAGGAAATGTTCTTATCGGATCAAAAACTGTTGATGTTGTATCTCCATTTCCAAAATTCCATAAATAATTTCCTCCTTGTGTGCTTTGGTTATCAAAATGGACTGTTAGAGGAGCACATCCATTATAATAATTTACGGTAAAATTTGCATCGGCAATTGCAACTTGAAAATCAAATTTGAATGTTCCATTATTACAATTACTTGCATGATTCACGTTTGTTCCCGTATTGGGCCATGAACCTGGAGTTACAGGAAAGTCATCGTTACCTCCGCAACCAGCACAAACTGACTGATAAATAATTCCTTTTTTATCGAAGCGACTTGTTCCTCCATCAACGTGCTCACGACTTGAGGCGCCACCAAAATAAGTAGCATATAGTAATGAACTTGCATTTGTAGAAAGTACAAATAAATAAAAATTAAATCCATCGGTAGTAGGCTGAATTGCATTTGCTGTGAGCGGCATTCCAGTTGTTGGGAAACCCGAAATAATATTTCCTCCCCAACCTGAAACATAAATGTTTTCACAATAATCTACAAGAAAGGCTGAAGGTGAAATATTTGGTTGTCCGTTTCCATTTCCAAAAACAGTAGAAAAAATTAATGTGTTAAGAGAGTCATTCATCTTAGTAATAAACTGTCCGCTATTCGGATTATTATAAACCCCAGCAGAAACAGGCATTACACCCTCTGTTTGTCCAACAACATATACATTATTATGTTTATCTAACTGTACAAAATAAGTTTGATCATAGCCTGTTGTACCCCAAAAAGTTGATTGCAGAATTGCTGTACCATCCTTTTTTATTTTTGTGATATAGCCATCGGCTTTACCACCATTGTATATCGGTTTTAATACTCCAGCTGTTGTAGGGAAATTAGAACTGCGAGTACCACCTGTGATGTATACATTTGCTGAATCATCCAGTGCTAATGCGTAACCCGCATCATTATCACTTCCACCTAAATATGTACTCCAAAGTAATTGTGTAAGATCGCTATTAAACTTAAAAGCCACAGCATCCTGCTCCCCGCCAAGAGTATTATCGAAACCATTAACAATCGGGAAATTAGATGAACGTGTGGAACTTGAAATGTATGCATTTCCAAACTGATCAACATTTATTTCACCACGATATTGATCTCCATAATTGTATTGTAATGAATCAGGAGGAAATTCATATGAACTTATTGCTGGAATAAATATGCTATCGTTATTCACATTAACGCCATCATTCATACTGCCACCAATGTATGTTGAAGCCAACAGTGACGTGCCAGTAGAATTAAATTTTGCTACATAAATATCTGTCCCGTTGTCAAAAAAAGATCCGTTATAAATGAAATGTAAAAGTATTCCTCCATTAAAAGTTGCATCATATGCATTAGGAGTTATCGGAAAATCGGAAGAGCCAGTTGCTCCGTAGGCAAATAAATTATTCTGCGCATCAACTACTAAACTGGTAACAATTTCGGTACTTGTAGCGCCACCCAGATAAGTAGAATACTGTAAAAAAGTACCTGATGAATCGTATTTTGTAATAACAACATCTGTTCTGCCATAAGCTGTTGCGCCATTAAATGAAACATCATACGCTCCAAGAGTAGTTGGAAACCCTATATCAAAACATGTTCCTCCTGAATACAAATTCCCTTGGGAATCGTATGTAGCGGTCATTCCAAAGTTATCGGCCGTTGAACCTGACGAACAAGCAAAAACAAGAATTGGGTCAATTACTAATTCATAACCCTTATCATAACCCAACGGAAAATGAAAACTTACAGTTGAATTTTTCAAAACAAATTCGCAAGGAACATTTACTCTTTTACCACCAATCCATTGGTAAGCAAAAGGTTGCTCTTCCATCATTTCGTTAACACTTGTTTTTATTTTCAAAGCACCTTTTTCAAGCGAAAGATTATCTTGTCCTTCATAAAAAAGTTTTATTTCATCTGTGTTTCCTTGCGGTGCAACAATAAAATTATATTTCACACTGTTCTGAAAACCGAGAATTTGCAGATCAATTTTCTCATAAATATTTTTATAATTTATTTCCTTGTAATTTTTTGCATTACCAACCCATTTACTTTTATCCTTTCCAAGATAATAGTTACAATAATCAGGTGAAATTTGTTTTGCAGAGGTTTCCACAGTCTTTTTTGAATCCAAAAATGTCATCCGAAAAGCATGGGAACGAATTGGTTTCACATCTTTCTCCGTCAGGTTTTTTCCTTGATGACCATGGCTTTCGCGCAAGGTTTCTTTGTCATAAAAATTATAGGTGAATGCATTTTTTTCCAAAAACAATGCTCCCCCATCAAGTTGAGCGCGATAAATTACTTTTTTATCCCATTGGTTTTTATTCTCTGTAAACTTAATGGAGTTTTGAGGCTGTGGAGTTTTAACACCTCCAGCAAAACTATTTGAAGCATAAACAAATAGAAAAATAAACAAGAAATATATTTTAACTAGTTGCTTCATCCGAAGGATTCGATATTAAATAAATTTTAATGCTATTACCAAAAATAAGAAAATTTACAAGCACATCAACGTACAACTGTTACATGTCCAATTTTTGTTTTCAATTTATCTTGTGTGCATTTTGTTTTATAACTCAACTTCCATACATACACATCTTGTTCAACAGGATTGCCTTTGAAGGTTCCGTTCCATCCATTGTTTTCTTTTTCCGATTCAAAAATTAATTCCCCCCAACGATTAAATATCGTCAAATGAAAATAAGTAATATCGATGCCTTTTCCTGTAAAATTATCATTCAGTCCGTTTGCATTAGGAGTAAACGAATTGGGAAACCAAATAATACCGGCTCCTAAACCACCATCCAGTAATATTGTATCACTTAGGATACAATTATCTTTGTTCATTACTACCCAATAAGTACCTGGCTCTGTAACATCTATTGTTTGTGTTATTGCACCTGTTGACCAGATATAAGAAGCTCCAGCTTCACCCGCATTAAGTGTGTATTTTTCTAAATCACAAAGCGTAGAACTCTTTTCCCAAGCAATTGGTAGGATAAGCTTAACTAGCGTTGTGTCATTTGTTTTGCATTGAGCATTCGCCACTACTACTGTATAAACACCTCCCGTAGAAACTGTAATTGATTGAGCTGTATCACCTGTTGACCATAAATAGGATATTGCAGGAGCTCCTGCATCTAAAACAGCAGAATTATTTGGACAAAGAATTATACTTGGCGGAAGATTTACAATCGGATAGGAAACGAAATTTACATCCATCGTATCTTTTGATTGGCAAGCCCCTAAAGTTGTAGTTACAATATATTGCCCTGATGATAGAACATTGATGGATGATGAAGTGGCACCTGTTGACCATAGATAAGTTGCACCCGATACAAAAACATTTAATGTTACATTTTGACCGGCACATAAAGTTGTATCGCTTCCTAATTTTGGTATGATGCGTTGAATAACTGTTGCGGTATCCGACACACTGCATTGCGCATTAAAAGCTGTTACATAAAACACTCCACCTGTGGATGCAAAAATACTTTGTGTGGTATCACCAGTAGACCATAAATAAGAAGTTGCAGGAGCACCTGCATCTAACAATACTGAATCATTTTGACAAATAATACTGCTCGAAGGTAAATTAACAATGGGATATGGAATGTAATTTATGGCAACAGTATCAAACGTATGGCACGTTGCCAATGAAATTTTAACCCAATACTGTCCAGCCGATGATACAGTAATTGATGGAGTTGTAACACCTGTTGACCATAAATATGTAGCTCCCGAAACAAAAGCATTTAGTGTTACAAGTTGACCGGCACATAAGGTTGTATCGTTTCCTAATGGTGAAAATAAATTAAGTTGTTGAATGTTAATGGTGTCAGATGCCGTGCAATTTCCATTACTTATCTCAACCCAGAAATTGCCCACAGTATCTGCCGATATAGTTTGTGTTGTTGCACCAGTTGACCAATTATAAATCGTTCCGGATGTTCCTGCATTCAATACTAAATTTGGTGTTTGACATAAAACAGTATCATTTCCGATATTTACATTAGGAAGCGGTGCCACAGTGATTGCCAGATGAGATGTGTCAGAAAAGAGGCATCCAGAAGAGTCGATGGCAATAAGTGTGACAATAAATGTTCCAGGTGCTGAATAGGTATGGCTTGGAGATGTCACAGTGCTGTTTGATGATCCATCACCAAAATTCCATATATAATTATAGGCATTTGCACTCGCATTACTAAAGTTAATTGTTTCACCAAGACATATGGTATCATTGGGAGATATTACAGCATTTGCATTCACACCTGCTGCCTGAAAATCAAATTTAAAAACACCCATATTGCAATTCCATGATTGATTTACATTTGTGGGATTTGTGGCATCAATTATTGCGTGTGGCCACGAACCTGGAGTAACAGGAAAATCATCATTGCCAGGACAGCCAGCACAAACAGCCTGATATACAATTCCTTTTTTATCAAAACGACTTGTTCCTCCGTCAACATGCTCTCTACTTAATGGACCACCAAAATAAGTTCCATAAAGTAAAGAAGCGGCATTGGGAGTAAGCACAAATAAATAAAAATTAAATCCATCTGTTGTTGGTTGCAAAGCATTACTTGTAAGCGGCATATTGCTAGTAGGAGTACCATTTAGTATATTTCCTCCCCAACCACATACATAAATGTTTCCACAATTATCTACTAAAAAAGAAGAGGGAGAAATATTAACTTGTCCGCTACCATTCCCGAAAACAGTAGTAATCAGCTGGGAGGATAAATTATTATCCATTTTCCAAATAAACTGTTTACTGTTCGGATTTGAATATACACTTCCTATTATAGGCATCACTCCTTCGGATTGACCAATAATATATACATCGTAATTATTATCCAGTTGAATTAAAAATGATTGATCATAAGAAGCGGTACCTATAAATGTTGATTTTAAAAATGCGGTACCATCATTCTTAATTTTTGTAACAAAACCGTCAGTAATACCTCCATGATAAACTGTGCTGATCGCTCCTGGAGTGACAGGGAAATTAATACTTGAGGTTCCTCCAGTAGTATAAATATTTGACAAATTATCTAATGTGAGGGCATAGCAACCATCGTCAGCACTTCCACCAACATATGTACTCCACAAAAGTGAAGATAAACTAGGGTCCATTTTAAACACCACGCCATCCATACCTCCCCCTGCTATTGGCTGCGGACAACCTGCTGTTGTTGGAAAATCAGATGAATAAGTACAACTAGCAATGTAGCAATTACCTGCATTATCCACTTGAATTTCTCCACGGTAATAATCACCATAGTTATATACCAATGTGCTACTATTATTGGCACCATCATTATCACTACCACCGATAAAAGAAGAGGCTAACAAAGTTGTCCCTGTGTTATTAAATTTTGCTACATATAAATCTGTTCCATTTGGATATTCTGTTCCATTTGAGGAAAACATTAAATATGCTCCTCCACTAAAACTTGTATCATATGCATTGGGAGTTACAGGAAAATCGCTAGACCCTGTTGCCCCAAAGAGCATTAATTCATTTTGAGAATTTACAATTAAGCTGCTTACAATTTCGGTACCTACAGCTCCTCCAATATAAGTTGCATATTGTAAAAAAATGCCGGACGAATCATATTTTGTAATAACCACATCCGTTCTTGCATACTGTACAATTCCGTTATATGTTTCATCATAAGCTCCCAGTGTGACTGGGTACCCTTGGTCGAAACATGTTCCTCCTCCATATAAATTTCCAGCATCATCATACGTTGCTGTCATCCCAAAATTATCAGCAGTTGAACCTGATGAACACGCAAAAACTAATATCGGATCAATAACCAATTCTACATTTTTGTCATAACCTTTTGGGAATCGGAAACTCACTGTTGTGCCGTCCAATTCAAACTCACATGGTACTTCTACTTTTTTTCCATCTATAAATTGATAGGCGTATGGCTTCTCTTCGATAAGCTCATTAAGACTGGTTTTTATTCGTAGTGATTTTTTTTCTACTGAAATTTTTTCTAATCCTTCATACTGAAGTTTTATTTCATTGGCGCTTGCCAAAGGGGCAACAATAAAATTATACTTCAAACTATTTTGCAAACCGAGTATTTGCAAATCAATTCCATCATAAAGATCTTTATAGTTTACTTCTTTATAGTTTTTTACATTTCCAGCCCATTTGCTTTGATCCTTTCCGATAAAAAAATTGCAATAATCGTGAGTTATTTGTTTAGCTGATGTTAGAGGCTCCTTTAATGAATTAACAAATGTCATGCGGAATGCGTGAGAACGAATACCACTCATTTTTGCTGATGTTGAAGAACGTTGCTTTTTAACATGCTCTTTTCGCAGAGTTTCTTTGTCGTAAAAATTATAGGTAAAACAATTTTTTTCAAGGAATAAAACACCGCCATCAAGTTGAGCTTGGAAAAGTACTTTTTTATCCCATTGTGATTTATTTTCAGTGAATTTGATAGCGCTTTGAGGCACAGGATGCTTAATACCAATAGAAAAACCAACCTTGATAAAGGCAAATAGAAATACAAGAAGCAAATATTTTCTACTGGAATGCTTCATTTACAAAATCAAATGGATTAATTCAAAATCTGTAATACTACCAAAAATAAGCAAAATAGTTAGCAAAATCAAGGGCATCAAGAAATGTGTGCTATGTTCATTACTAACTTAAATTGTTTCTATAATATATACATTCAGCATAAATATTTATGCCTTATTTCATATTGCAAAAAGAAATCAAAATACTTGATTTAGGTTATCTTTGATTATACCAAACAAAGGACGCTTTATGGAAGGTAATTGGTTGCATTGAAAGACATATTAATAAACTCACAATAAATGAAAAAACTATTCTTCATTTCAGTTGCATTGCTAGCTTTATCAATCCAGTCGTGCAAAAAGGACTATCTATACGTACAAAAATTTGTTCCTCCTCCACCTGATCTATCATTTGCAACAAATATTTACCCATTAATGACAAGTTATAACTGCGCCAATTGTCATTCCCCGGGAGATAATTTTCCGGATCTTTCTACTTCTCAAAATGCTTATTCTGACATTACAACTGGAAACCCACAACTTATTAATTCAAATCCTGCTTCCAGTCGTTTCTATATTGCAGTAACATCGGCTTATAATGGCATTAGTGGTCAAATGCCAACTAATGCACCATACTTAACATCCAATGAACAGGAATTAGTTTTAGCCTGGATCAGCCAGGGGGCAAAGCCTTAAGATCGTCTGGCACATTTGACACCCCTAAAAACAAAACCCTTGAAAGTATTATTTTCAAGGGTTTTTTGGTTGAGGTCCCGTGCGGATTCGAACCGCAGTAGGAGCTTTTGCAGAGCTCAGCCTAGCCACTCGGCCACAGGACCTTTTGTTTTTAAGTTTGGCAAAGGTAATAAATATTTATTTATTTGGAAGCTTACTCGAAAATTGTATCTCAAATGTTTTTAGGCATCCCGGACATAAACAGTTATCGTAGTGTTCTTTTAAGTAGTTTAACGCTTCCATATTCAACTCTACCTTTTCGCACCAGCAGCCCGTTTCTTCATTTTTACAGGAAAATGGTTCAGAACATTTCGAACATTTTTTGACAGACATTTTATTCCCCCATACCCCTTCAATTTAGGGATATTTAAACTATTCTGATATAATAATACTTACACTTTCCACATTCCCATTCATTGGTGGATTAAGCTTAGTGATTTTTAGATCCACTTTTATTAATCCCTGTAATTCCTTTTTCAACTCGGTAATTATCCGTTTTCCAACATTTTCAATCAACATGGAACGAATTGACATTTGCTTTTTTACGATATTGTAAACAATCACATAATCAATCGTTTTTGTAAGGTCATCGGTTTCAGCAGCTTCCGAAAAATCAGTTTCCATTGTTACATCTACGATGTAATTTCCACCAATTTTACCTTCCTCTTCCATACAACCATGATAAGCATATAGCTTAATCCCTTCAACAAGTATTTTGTTCATTTTACTTAATACTATTTAATGCTGTTTCCAATCGCTTCACAACTTCATCTTTTCCAAGCAATTCAACCATTTCAAATAACATCGGTCCGCCACCAACACCACTTAAACACACTCTGAATAGTTGCATAACTTGTCCTGCTCCAATGCCCATTTTTTCTGCTGTTGCTTTAAATGTGGCTTCGCTTTCTGCTGCAGTAAACGTAGTTAAATTTTTAAATGCTTCAGCCACTTCTTTGATGAATCCTGCACTCTGCTCATTCCATCGTTTTTTAATTACATCAGCATCAAATGTTGTTGGTGCAATAAAGAAATAACTACCTCCTGACCAAAATTCAGAAACAAAATGTGCTTTTTCTTTTACCAAATTACAAACACCTTCTATAAATTTAGCATCAGCATTAATTCCTTTTTCTTTTAAAATGGGAGAAAATAATTCTGCCAATTCTAAATTAGATTTCTTTCTTAAATACTGCTGATTGAACCATTTTGTTTTTTCAGGATCGAATTTAGCACCCGATTTATTTACCCGTTCAAATGAAAATGCCTGAATCAATTCTTCGAGAGAAAAAATCTCTTGTGTTGTTCCCGGGTTCCAGCCCAGCATAGCTAACATATTTATAAATGCTTCAGGGAAAAATCCTGTTTCACGATAACCCACATATTTTTCACCGGTTCGTTCATCATACCAATCAAGCGGGAACATCGGTATTCCGGATTTATCACGTTTAGATAGCTTTCCATTTCCATCAGGTTTCAATATCAATGGCAAATGCGCTAATAAAGGCATTTTGTCTTCCATCCCTAAATAACGATATATCAATACATGTGACGGTGCCGAAGGCAACCATTCTTCACCACGTACAGCATGAGAAACCTCCATTTCAATATCATCAACGATATGTGCCAAATGATAAGTTGGCATACCGTCACTTTTCAATAAAACTTTATCATCCACTTGAGTAGAATTTACAACCACCCAACCACGAATTATATCATGAAAACGAATTTCTTCATTACGAGGAACTTTTAATCGAATAACATAAGGTGTGCCTGCATCCATCAATTTCTTCACTTCATCTTCGGACAAGGTTAAGGAATTACGCATGTTTTGACGTGATACTGAATTATATTGGGGGGCAACAACTTTTGCTGCTTCCAATCGTTTACGCATGGCATCTAATTCTTCGGAAGTATCAAACGCAAAATAAGCGTGCCCACTTGCTATAAGTAGATCAGCATATTTTTTATAAATTCCCAATTCTTTTCGTTCACTCTGACGGTAAGGAGCATGAGGGCCGTCACCAAAACCAACACCTTCATTAGGTTCAATCCCACACCACTTCAATGATTCGATAATATATTCTTCCGCGCCTTTAACATAACGGGTTTGGTCAGTATCTTCAATACGTAATATAAAATCCCCATTGTGTTTTTTCGCAAATAAATAACTAAACAATGCGGTACGCACACCACCCATGTGTAAACCACCTGTTGGGCTTGGCGCAAAACGTAAACGAACTCTTCTGTTTTCCATAGTTTTTTTATTTTTCGCAAAGATAATGGTATATTTAAAATCTGATTGAAGAAATTTTTACTGAAAAATTTTTTGCCATTGAAATTCTATTCGAAATTTATATTTTTTCTATTCCTGTTTTTCGTAACAGCCTTAAAGTCGTTTTCTCAAACTGACTCATTGGTTTATTACTTCAACCAAAACAAACCTCCTGAAAACAAGATGTTGGAGCATTTTGTAAAAGCGATACCGTTAAGTGATTCTACTCCATTTTTAACCTTGGCGCCAAAAATCAATCCAATAGAAAAAAGAGTTCTTTATTTCCATTTTTTAGGCGAACATTTTTACAATTTGGATAATTATGCTGGAGCAAAATATTGGTATTCAAAATCTTTATACCTAGCTCAACGCACAGCAAATAAAAAGTGTATTGCCGATGAATTGATTGCCTTAGGAGACATCTACCGCCTACAAGAGAACAATACCATCGCTTTTACCTATTTATTCGAAGCAATGTATTTGTATAAGGAGTTGAATGACAAAAAAAATCTTTGTCATACACTTTCAATTATTGGCGATATCAATAGATGTGTTGAACAGTATGATGATGCAATAAAATATTTAACTGAAGCAATTGATATTGCAGAAAAAAATAAATACCTCAATGACGAAGCTTTTTGTTTGAGTTCCCTAGGAAATACTTACCAATTCAAAGGTGATTTTCAAGAGGCTATTCAGAATTATAAAAAAGGAGAAGCCATTGCAAAATCAATTAAGGACACTAGTCGAATTGTTGACCTAAAATGTGCAATTGCCGATCTATTAATTGAACGCGGCAATTCCAACATCGCAATTTTGTATTTAAAAGAGGGAGTTGAATTATGTCAAAAAACAAACAACCCTTATCAATTAGCATATTGTTATATAGGTTATTCAAAAGCTTATTTAAGGCAAAATCAATTCAATAAGGCTATTGAAAAAGGCTTGATGGCATTTGATATTGGAAAAAAATTAAATGCTTCCGGATTTTGTTCTGATGCTTCAGATGTTTTATACAAATCATATTTAGCAGGTCGTGATTACAAGAATGCATTTTATTATTTAAAATATAATAAGGATGCATATGACAGCACAAATAGTAGTGGTCAAATAAAACAACAAGCACAAATCGAATATAATTTTGTTACTGCTTATAAAGAAAAACAAGATAGTTTGATCCGTTATTCTGTTCAAAAAGAAAAAGATATTGCTTATCAAGCTGAACTGAAACAACAAAAACTTGTTTCATATTTCGTTTCTTGTGGTTTACTGCTTGCGCTTGCACTGGCTTTCTTCATTTTCAAAGGATACAAACAAAAACAAAAAACGAATGAAATTATTTTAAAACAAAAAGACGAAGTTGAATCTCAGAAAAGAAAAGTTGAAGAAACAAGCTTAATAGTACTTGAAAAAAACAAAGAAATATTGGATAGCATACATTATGCGAAACGAATTCAATATGCAATGCTAACTTCAAACAGTTATCTAAAAAAAATATTACCCGAGCATTTTGTATTATATAAACCTAAAGATATTGTGAGCGGTGATTTTTATTGGAGTATCAAACACAAGAACAAAACCTTTTTGGCTGTAGCAGATTGTACAGGACACGGTGTACCTGGAGCTTTTATGAGTTTGCTTGGCATCTCCTTTTTAAATGAAATTGTTATTGAAAAAAACATTACTTCTCCTGAAAAAATATTAAATCAATTACGTGAAGAAATTATTAAAGCACTCAACCCCGAAGATGCTTTAGAGGAATCAAAGGACGGAATGGATATTGTATTATGCAGTTATGATTTTGACGCCATGCAACTGGATTTTGCAGCAGCAAATAATTCATTGTATTTGATACGTGATGAAAAACTTTTAGAATACAAATCAGATAAATTTCCTGTTGGAAAATATCAGGATGAACAATCCTCATTTACCTTACAAACTATATCTTTGCAAAAAAATGATTGCATTTATTCTTTTACTGATGGCTTTGCAGATCAGTTCGGAGGTCCACAGGGGAAAAAATATAAATACAAACAATTTAAAGAACAACTTCTAAAAAACCATAAACTGTCGTTTGAAAACCAGAAAAAACTAATCGACAATGAAATTGAAAATTGGAGAGGAACACTTGATCAAATCGATGATATATTAATGATAGGAATTAAAATTTAACGCAATGCAATTACTTACACCACAAAATTTTACGGATTACGAATTAATAGATGTTGGTCATTTTGAAAAACTCGAACGATTTGGTCAATATATTACCATTCGTCCCGAGCCACAAGCTGTTTGGGATAAAACAATGAACAATGCCGAATGGGAAAAAATAGCACACGTAAAATTTATTTCCAAATCAAGCTCTTCAGGTGAATGGAAAAAATTAAAACCAATGCCCGACCAATGGAAAATTAGTTATCCTGTTATCGGAAATCAGGAAACGCAAATCTGTTTCCGTTTAGGGTTAACTTCTTTTAAACATGTAGGTATTTTTCCCGAGCAAGCAAGCAACTGGGATTACATATTCGATACTATAAAAACAATGCAGACACCTCAACCAAAAGTGTTGAATTTGTTTGCATATACCGGTGGAGCATCATTGGCTGCTAAAGCGGCTGGAGCTGATGTTACACACGTTGATTCTATAAAACAGGTAGTAACCTGGAGTAAGGAAAACATGGATCTTTCCAACTTAACAAACATTCGCTGGGTGGTAGAAGATGCCTTGAAATTTGTAAAGCGTGAAGAAAAACGAGGTAACAAATACAACGGAATTATCCTTGATCCTCCTGCATTTGGGCACGGACCCAATGGTGAAAAATGGAAATTAGAAGATAATATAAATGAAATGATAAAAGGTGTTTTGAATCTGTTAGATGACAAAGAACACTTCCTTATTCTTAATGCATATTCATTAGGATTTTCATCACTCATCATCGAAAATTTATTGAAACAAAAAGCTGGCAATAATTTAAATGTTGGTGAATTATATCTGCAAGCCACAAAAGGGAACAAGCTTCCGCTAGGCGTTTTTGGAAGATTTAAGAATATTCAAGTATATTCCTAATTGAACCATAAGAATGATTGTGTAGACGATCTCCCCCTCTTGAGGGGGATAAAGGGGGAGGGCACGATTATCCTCTCATAATAAATAATACAAAGAATAAACAAAACCTCCCCCTGCCCCCTCGGGGAGGGGGAGGAATAAATGAAAGCCACAAAAGAAAATCACAATTTATACAACAAATCTCTTCAGCCATTTGCACACGAAAACCGTTACCAAATGACTAAAGCCGAAGCGTGTTTGTGGAAATATGTGCTAAGGGCAAAAATGATGTGCGGCTATACATTTAACAGACAACGACCTGTTTTAAATTACATTGCCGATTTTATGTGTAAAGAATTAAAATTGATTATTGAAGTTGATGGATATTCTCATACGTTGGATGAAGTGATTGAAAAGGATATTATTAAACAAAGAGATTTGGAAATTGCAGGATTTACAGTCATTCGATTTTCGGATGAAGAGGTATTGAAAAGAATTGAAGATGTGAGAAGATCACTGGAATTGAGAATTGAAGAAATCAAAAAAAGCTAGAGAACCTCCCCCTGCCCCCTCTTGAGGGGGAGAAAACAATCGACATTAAGTAAATATTCTAATTCCCTTTTTTCTGCACAATCATTTTTTGGATTTTCGTAAATCTATCAGTAGAAATTTTCAGAAAATAAATTCCGCTCTCAAAATTCATCGAGTTTATATGTATCGTTTTGTTAGTTGTTTTTTCTGAATACACATTCTGTCCTAAAATAGAAACAAGCTCTACAAGCGTTTCTGCATTGTTAAAATTTTTCAGTTCAACAGTAAAATCACCATTGTTCGGGTTGGGATAAATTGAAAAAGAGAGAATGCTATTTTCATCAATGCTTGTTATTACAATAACATTAGATGAAGCAGAATTACAACCATTAGCATCAGTAACAATCACATAATAATTACCGCCTTGTGTTGGGGTGTAACTCGCTGCTGTTGCACCAACAATAATTCCTGAACTATTGTACCACTGATTTCCTGTTGTTGCATTAGAGTTAAGAGTTCCACTTATTTGTGTAATTAAAGGAGTTGTAGGCAAAGGATTAATTATTACCAAAAGAGCATTTGATGTTTCCGGATTATTTAATGCACAAACATTTGACGAATTTATTATACAAGTTACGGCATCACTAGTATTTAAAGTTGTACTGGAAAATGTTGGACTATTTGTTCCCGCATTTATTCCATTTACCTGCCATTGATAACTAGGGGTTGTTCCACCATTTGTTGCACTAGCAGTGTATGTTGCTGGTGTACCTATACAAAAACTTGCTGATGGAGAAGTAATGCTTGCACCTACAGTTGTTCCCGAATTAATGGTTGCTGTTACCGGCACCAGTACACTGGTACAACCTTGTTTGATCTCCCAATTATAGAAGTAATAATAATAAACAGGATTATTTGCGCTGTTACCAGTTATGGAAACTATCCCTGCAATTGAATAAGGATAAACCGCTCCAGCAGAATTTCTGTATAAATTATTGTTCCCTGCAACACCCAATTGAAGATCAACTCCAATAGGAACGTTAAAATTCAAAGTGATACGATTTTGACCTGAAGGAACATTAACTATTGCAGATTGTAATACAGTTCCTGCACTATTACGTAATTCAATAGTTCTGTTACCGGCTGTATTCGCATTTACCCATACCGAAACAAGAGTAAATGCACTTGTTGCACTAAACTTTAAATAATGATACGTTGCTGCAGTAAAATATCCTCCCGCACCAATACTACCTGTAAGGGCACCAACGTATTGAGAAGCTCCTCCTGCATCGTTTTCAACATAATAAGTTGTTGTAGATGTAAGGGTTGGGGTGGTAAAGGATGTTCCGGTATTCACTAAATTCCCTCCTGTTGCTGCATCGTACCAATTAATAGTTCCACTTGCTGATGCTGTTAATACAAGTGACGCAGGAACACAACCAGGTGCTATTGCTGATTGAACAACTGGTGCATCAACAACCGTGACAGTAACAAAATTCGTTTTTATCAAAGAATCGGCTCCTGCACAATTACTTATTTTTAATTTGATCGAATAGGTTCCGCTTGCAGTATATATATGTGTAGGGTTTTGTTGTGTAGAAGTAATTCCGTCTCCAAAATTCCATAGCCAGGAAGTTGAACTTCCGCTAAGGTCAGTAAAATCAACAGCTCCACCACATGCACTTGTAATGGCGGCAGTAAAATTAGCAACTGGTGAGATTGGGTTCAAACTGATATCTTGTATTGTTGCATTTCCATCTGTTACAACAATATTGTTTATTGTTTGTGATTGATAACCAGGTGCTGAATAGGTAACATTGTATGTTCCCTGATAAATAGGCCGATGATAATTTCCAACAGGCAAGGCTGAATAAACATGGGAACTATCAATATCGTGACCGCTAATAAACACTTTCGCTTTAATAGGTTGATTGGTACATGCATCTTTTATTATTCCTCGAATACCATGCAACGCCTCTTCCATGTAATTCAAAAATGATCTGTAATTATCATTCCAGTTAGTAAGAAGATCTGCGGTAGGCGTAACTTTTATATCCGATAATTCCAATGTAAACTCTCTGCAGTGTTTGAAATAATTCATATAATCCTGACGTCCACCGGTAATGCTATACCACGCGAATCCGTTGGAAATCCCATTCGGATTTACACTTGTCATGTATCCTGCAGGAGCGTTTGCCATTGCTGTATCAGCATATTTTGATGATTCACGTATCCACCAATTATCATCAGCAGGTAATTGTGCCCAGGTATCCCATGGATAATTAACTACTTCTGCACCACCATGAAAATTAGCCGCCATTACAAAATTCATCGTGTCTGCAAAATCCATGAATGCTTGTGTTTCGGGTTGCCACGAATTTCCATCAGGATGTGGACCGGCTTGCGGATCAGGATAATTACGATTCAAATCAATATTATTTCCATTAAAACGGGTTGCACCATTTACAGTTGTGCTCCCACCAGCATATGTTCCATCAGGATTTGCGAGCGGACAGATCCAAATCTCCATGCTATTTACCAAGCTGGTAACGCGAGCATCTGTACCATAGTTAGTCAATAAAAAATCAATGTAATGCAACATACCAATATATCCGGCAGTTTCATCACCATGCATACTGGATGAATATAAAAACTGAGGTTCGTTTTCTTTTACATTTATATTATCTGATATTTTTAAAAGCATTATTTTTCTTCCGCTAGTCAACGTTTTAATGGTAACTAGCTTGCAAATAGTTGGATGATCAGTAACAAACTGATTCATAATAGTTTCATAATTTGGATAAGTAGGATACGTGTTCCAGATAGTTTGAACTTGAGTGAAGCTTTTCCCTTTTCCCATCTTCACCTTATTCAAAGAACTTGGAGGAGGTAAAATAGTGTATTGATAATTCAAGACAATAAATTTTTCGAAGCCGCTTTTATTGGCATACGCAAACACTTCATTGTTTTTTACATTATCGATAGAAATAATTTTTGTGAGAGTTTTTATTTCTTCTCTGGAAGTAATGTTAAATTTAAAATACACTTCCCC
>CAIXIP010000342.1 GCA_903919535.1 uncultured Bacteroidota bacterium
GGTTCGTAAAGACGTGCTTGGGTGCATCCTCCCCACTTAAACCAACCTTCACATAGAGAGAACCGATGTCGAGGATGAGAACATTAAGCTTGTTCATGATTAGTTAATTTGTTTATATTACTACTTTCAGATGCGCGCACTCACAGCGATTGAATGACTCAGATCAATTAAGAAAATGAAAATAAACTATACTGTAACAGAACGATTTTTAAGATATGTAAAAATTGATACACAAAGTGATCCTAATTCTGAAACCTGTCCATCGACCGAAAAACAAAAAAATCTTGGAAGAGAGTTAGTAAAAGAATTATTAGCAATGGAAATTATGGATGCCCATATGGATGAGAATGGATATGTGTATGCAACGATTCAAAGTAATACTAAAAAAAATGTTCCTGTAATTTGCTTTTGCGCTCACATGGATACTTCACCTGATTGTTCAGGAAAAGATGTTAACCCCCAGATTGTAAATAATTACGATGGAAAAGATATTGTTTTGATCAATGATAAAACCCAAATTATAAAAGCTAGTGAACACCCTTCATTACTAAAACAAATCGGCAATGATATTATTACAACTGATGGGTCCACCTTGCTTGGAGCAGATAATAAAGCAGGCATTGCAGAAATCATGGATGCTACTTATCATTTAATTAACAATCCTGAAATAAAACATGGAACAATTAAAATTTTATTCACTCCAGATGAAGAGATCGGCCGCGGTGCTGATAAAGCAGATCTTAAAAAACTAGGTGCTGATTATGGTTATACTATTGACGGTGAAGAGCTAGGACATATTGAGAATGAAACATTTTCGGCTGATGGCGTAACAATAAAATTTCATGGTGTAAGCACTCATCCTGGTTTTGCAAAAAACAAAATGGAAAGTGCAATAAAAATCGCAAGCGAATTGGTTGCCGCTTTACCAAAAGACAGCATGTGTCCGGAAGCAACCGAAAAACAAGAACCATTTGTTCATCCCGTAAGCATTTCAGGAGGAATTGAAGAAAGTGTTCTTCAATTTATCATTCGAGCATTTGATGAAGAAACCTTAAAAACACAAGAAGCATTTTTAAAAAATTTAACCGAAAAAATCATTTCAAAATATCCAAATTCTTCATTCGATTTTGTTGTGAAAGAACAATATCGGAACATGAAACAAGTATTAGATAAAAACCCTGCCATAGTTAATAATGCATTGGAGGCAATAAAACGAACTGGCGTTGAACCTATATTATCAAGCATTCGCGGAGGAACAGATGGCTCACGTTTTTCATATATGGGATTGCCTTGTCCTAATATTTTTGCAGGCGAACATGCTTTTCACTCTAAACATGAATGGATCTCTATACAAGATATGGAAAAAGTTGTTGAGACAATTGTTAATTTATGCATGATCTGGGAAGAGAAAAGTTAGAAATAAATTATTTTACAAACCATTTCATAAATGAGAAAAATAATAGCAAGTATTTTTACATTTCTTTTAATTAATAATGCTCTAATATCACAAACAACAGCAACAGATTTTAACACAGCCGACTGTACGGGCAACATCCATCACTTATATTCTGATTTGGATTCAGGAAAAGTAGTAATACTTGACTTTGTAATGCCATGCGGATTTTGTATTACACCTAGCGTATCAGCCTATAAAGTATTTAAAGATTTCAAATTGAATTATCCAAATAGAGTTTTATTTTATTTGAGTGATGGTTTTGGTAGTAATATCTGCTCTGATCTATATACATGGGCAGCAGCAAACAACATTTCCGATGTGTCGGTCTTTTCTTCTCATGCAGTTACTATGAATGATTATGGCGCAATCGGAATGCCTAAAGTATTAATTTTCGGAGGTGCAAATCACAAAATATATTTCAATCAAAATGATTCCTTAGCGGGAGATTCACTTGCTTTGTTCGTAGCTATCGACAGTGCCTTGAAATCTACTGTTAATATTTCAGAAAAAACAGTTGATAATCTACAATTAAAATTATATCCAAACCCTATTGTAAATCAAGGAAAGGCTTGCTATACGATTACAGAAAAAACAGATTTAATTATAGAAATTTATAACGTTAATAATGAAAGGGTTTATTATGCGAAAAAGGCAAACGAACTTAAAGGAAAACACGAAACAGATTTACAATTTGAAAAATTTGCTAATGGAAATTATCTATTAATTATCCGAAGTAATAAATTTTCATCATCCATTAAGTACACTATTGCTCGATAGACATTTAAATGGGTACTGCCGAATATAATCTGATACCAATTTTTGAATATTTATAAAAAAATAAAAAACTAACTTCATTCCTTTAGTCAATATTTTACTTCTAGCAATAATTTATAGCGATAGCTTTTTGATTTCGGTTAAAACAAATATTATAACAGTAGCAACTTTACTATAAATTGGATTGATCTAAAAATGCCATAAGTCGTGCTCATAAGTAAAAATATCATTTTTCACACGCTCTGATTCTATCAACTGATCCAGGCCAACCTTATAATCATAAATACCTCTATCATACACATTACTTTCTTTACGAATATAGCTAGAGAACATTCGTTTCCAAAAAACATCATCCAATGTTCTGCGTTCAGAATCATTGTGTCGCATATATACTTCAGTATTTGCAAATACAGGTCGAGCTTCAGCAAAATAGATCCAAAACAAAGGTTTGTCTGCGCCCAGATGGTCACCTGTTTCAGAACGTTTTTCTATCAATGGACATAAGCCAATAATTCTAACGTCCATAACGGAACGCTGTTTGTCATAAAACCAATCTTCCTTTACCCAATACTTCCATACATCAGCTGTTGTAATTTCTTTTTTAATAGCAGTTTTTGTTTCAAGATCTGAATTTTCCAAATCAGGAACCATTGCTTTATCGTATGAAATTAACTTATTCAAAACTTCTGTTTGAGTCATATCAAATCTGAATTCATCATCAGTTGCAGCATTATCAAAACAAATTATTGCGGGATTAACTTGCAATGCCGCAGTTCTTATTGCATCAAACAAACTTTTTCTGTCCAGAATTGGGGAATCGGGATAATACAATGGCAAGTTCATTTTCTCGCGCAAATCAATTACACGCCAAACACGCTTGCTCCACATTACATCTGCTTCACGCAAACTCGTGTAAGGGATTGGTTTCCGATTTCTAACATTTTCCTTTGGAAAAAGAACATCGGGATAAAATGAAGGTTTATTTTCCTGTGAAAAACAATTGAAAATAGCGCTGAAAATAAATAGGAAAGATAAAATTGATTTTAGATTTTTCATTGGGCCCTCCGTTTTTAAAATTTAATTTATTATATAACGAAAGTGAATGAAAAAGATACGTGATGAAATTAAAAAGGCTTCGCAAAACTGCGAAGCCTTTTTAATTTTTTTTAGTCAACGACTATTTGTTAACAGTTTTTGCTAAATCAGCACCAGCTTTAAATTTTGCTACTTTTTTAGCAGCAATTTTAATAGCTTTTCCAGTTTGAGGATTGCGTCCGTTACGTGCTGCTCTTTTAGAAATAGAAAAAGAACCGAAACCAACTAATGCAACTCTGTCACCTTTTTTAAGTGCTTTTGTTGTAGCATTAACAAATGCTTCTAATGCTCTTTGAGAATCTGCTTTTGTTAATTTTGATTCTGCTGCAATTGCGTCAACTAATTCTGCTTTGTTCATCTTGTTTTTTTTAAGGGTTTAACATTAATTTATATAACGAATTTAAAACAGAATGTATATACAAAGCAAGTTTCAGAGCAAAAAAAATATAAATTTGTTGATAAATCTCACTTTTGTTAACAATTGCCCGAAATAACATGATTAAAATCAAGCTTTTTGTTGATTTTTAAAGCGCCAAACCTCTTGAATGCTATACTCCGGGGAAATAATATTTCCATTAAAAAAAATAAAAAGAAGAAATTAAAGCGTAATCAAATTTTTTATCAAACAAATTTTATGCGGAAAAGCTATATTTACTAACACTTTATAAAACAAACATTATCTGAAAGCCGCTTTGAAATATCTCAAAACAAAAAAGGGAATTCTTTTAATTACATTACTATTATGTTGCATTTGGTTTTGGTTTTGTTTACCCGCACCATTATTTAAAAACAAAACTTCTACTGTACTTGAAGATAAAGATGGCAATCTTCTTGCTGCCCGTATCGCGGATGACAAACAATGGAGATTTCCACAAAACAAAAATGTTCCAATAAAATTTATCGCTTCAATTATTCAATTTGAGGACCGCGCATTTTTTGCACATAAAGGATTTGATCCAGCAGCATTTACAAGAGCAATTTATCAAAACATAAAAGCAAAAAAAATTGTGAGTGGTGGAAGCACATTATCCATGCAGGTTATACGACTTTCACGAAAAGGGAAAAACAGAAGTTTTTTTGAAAAATGCATCGAAATTATTTTAGCGACACGACTTGAGTTAACATATTCAAAATATGAGATTCTTTCTCTATACGCTTCCAATGCTCCTTTTGGAGGAAATGTTGTTGGCATAGATGCTGCATCCTGGCGATATTTCGGCCGAGACGTAAGTAAATTATCATGGGCAGAAGCTGCCACATTAGCAATTTTACCGAATGCTCCAAGTTTGATCTATCCGGGGAAAAACCAAGATCGATTAAAAGATAAACGAAATCGCTTGCTGGACCAATTGTTTAAAGCGAAAATTATTGACAAAGAAACATGTGAATTAAGCAAAGAAGAACCCTTACCAGGAAAGCCACACACTCTTCCTCAAATTGCTCCACACTTATTACAACGTATCGCTCAGGAAGGCTATAATGGAGAACGCGTAACTTCCACAATTGACGGACATTTACAAGAACGTGTAAATGAAATTGTAGAAAACCATCATAAAATTTTAAAGGCAAACGAAATTCATAATGCTTGCGCGATTGTGTTAGATGTAAATTCCGGAAATGTATTGGCTTATGTTGGGAACACTGACAACACAGGAAAACCAGAATACCAAAGCGATGTAGATGTTATTAATGCTCCACGAAGCACTGGTAGTATTTTAAAACCATTTCTATTTGCCAGCATGTTAAATGATGGCGAAATGCTTGCTACCACTTTAATTCCTGACATTCCAACACAAATTGCGGGATATGCACCTCAAAACTACAATCAGACATTTGATGGAGCGGTTCCTGCTAAAAGAGCGTTAGCACGTAGTTTAAACATTCCTGCCGTTCGCATGTTACAAAATTATGGTATTGAAAAATTTAATTATAATTTAAAAAAAATCGGTATGACAACCCTAAAATTCACTCCCGACCATTACGGATTGTCAATTATTTTAGGAGGAGCAGAAGGAAAACTATGGGACATCGTAGGCATGTATGCAAGTATGGCAAGAACATTAAATCATTACACCACTTACAATGGAAAATATGACAAAAATGATTTTCATCCGCCATATTATTCTTCGAAAAAGACAAAGGATGTTGACCTTGGCAACACTACTATTTTAGATGCTGCCTCAATTTATTTAACATTTGAAGCAATGGTAGAAGTATCTCGTCCGGATGAAGATGCAGGTTGGCGCCAATATACATCAGCTAATAAAGTAGCTTGGAAAACAGGAACAAGTTTCGGCTATCGAGATGGATGGGCAATTGGTGTAACTCCAAACTATGTGGTTGGTGTTTGGGTTGGCAATTCTGACGGTGAGGGCCGTCCTGGATTAGTAGGAATTCAAACTGCAGCTCCAATTTTATTTGACATTTTCAGTGTATTAAAACAGAGCAAATGGTTTTCAACACCATATGATGAAATGGAAAGAGTTGCTATCTGCCATCAAAGTGGTTGTCGGTCAACAGAAATATGTGAACCTATTGATACTGCTTGGATACAAAAATCCGGATTACGATCAGAGCCTTGTAAATACCATCGTTTGATTCATTTGGATGCAAGCGGGAAATACAGAGTAAACAGTAATTGCGAAGATGTAAATAAGATGCAACACAGAAGCTGGTTTGTTTTGCCTCCTGCAATGGAGTGGTATTATAAATCTAAGAACCCTTCCTATGAAGAGCTACCTATGCTAAGAAGTGATTGTGAAACAAGTGGTTTGATCGCAATGGAAATTATTTACCCTAAACAATTTAGTAAAATTTATGTACCTGTTGAGTTGGACGGAACAATGGGGAAAACAATTTTTCAGGTTGCACATCGAAAAGCAAACGCACTAATTTACTGGCATCTAGATGGTGTATATATTGGCAGCACTCAAACTGTTCACCAAATGGGATTAAGCCCTGACGAAGGAATTCACACGCTCACTTTAGTTGATGAAGAAGGGGAATCAATTGTTCAGCAATTTGAGATAGTAAGCAAAAAGAAATGAAAAAGGGCTCAAAATTAAGAGCCCCTTTCAATCAAATAAATTCTGATTATTCTTTTATGAGTTTTGTTTTTATTACCCCTTCAGATGTATTAATATTTAACAAATAAATACCTTTTGCTTGATTGTTTATATCAATCAACGTTATTTTATCATTTATTTTATCCTCACGAATTACTTCTCCTAACATATTTATGATCTGAAAAGTAGCATTCATTAATTTGTTTTGTTTATCCACTATATTAAATTGTCCGTTGCTAGGATTCGGATATACTGAAATGTTAATGTTATCGGCTACAAGTTCATTAACTCCAACATATACACCATTATAATATTCCACATCTTTTATCACATTATTTTTATTTGCATGAACAATCGCTACCGGATAATGAATTCCATTTGCCAGATAAATATAATTATTTGCAGTATCTCGAGTTAA
>CAIXIP010000343.1 GCA_903919535.1 uncultured Bacteroidota bacterium
AGTTGAAGTTTAAAAATATTCAACACACAAAGTTACAAGCTTGTAAAAATGAAATTGAATTTATAATTAATGGAGAAAATAAAAAGTTGCTTTTTGTAAATGGAGAAGCTTCTTTTATGCATAAGTTTAATTCCTCCAATTCAATTTCTATTTTTGTTGAAGACTATGGGTTTACTCAGAAAGTAACGGCTTATCCACTCTGGGTTGTTTTGCTGCCTGTTGCATTATTATTGTTATGGATTGTAATAAGGATGAGGAAAAAAAATTAATTATCAGTTTTGATATCCCATATAAAAATTAGAAAGTTATCGACTCTACTTTTTTACTGATTTTTCGATTAAATACTTTTCGTATAATTGGTGAACAATGCCATCAGATAAGCCAATTTGAGGAACGATGATCTTTTCAATCTCCGCTTTTTTAAGGACTGTTAATACTATTTTAGAAGCTGTAATAATAACATCTGCTCTATCAGGATTAAGTCCAAGTATTTTTACCCGTTCATCATAAGTATATGATTCAAGTAGTTCATAAAGGTTTTTTAATTTTGATGTTGGCAAAGGTTTATTTAATTTTCTGCCCGACATTTTAAAAAGCTTGTTGATGTTTCCTCCGGAACCGATTGCAATTAAAGGTTTGTATCCCTTTGTGATTTCCTGAACCCAGTTTTTAAAATAGTTCCAGTATTCCTTATCGATCTTATCATGGAGCATGCGTATTGTTCCTATGTTGAAAGATTGGGAAACAATAGCTTTGTTTTTCGAGAACAAGGTGATTTCAGTGCTTCCCCCTCCAATATCAATGTATAGGTAGTTGTTGCTTTTATCCAGATGTTCTTCGATATGGTTAGAAAAAATAATATCGGCTTCTGTTTTACCATCAATAATTTCAATCTTGATTCCGGATTCTTTGCGCACACGTTCGATAACGTCCCAACGGTTTTCTGCATCACGCATCGCAGATGTTGCACAAGCTCTGTAATCAACAGCATCATATACACTGATCAAATTTTTAAACGCTTTCATTGCGGTTATTAATTTTTCAGTTTTTTCGCGTGAAATATTTCCTTTCAAAAATGAGTCTTCGCCTAAGCGGATAGGAACACGAATGAGTTCTGCTTTTTTAAAAGCAACAATTCCATTGTCATCATAAACGTTACAGAATAATAATCTAACTGCGTTGGAACCAATATCAATTGCTGCAAATTTCAAGGATGTACTTAATTCTTTTTAGTTTTGAATAAATTATAAATTGCTTCTTGTGATCTTACTTTAATTTTAACTTTTGCTTTTCGATATTCATTATTCTGATCGCTTCCTAAAATGCGAGCTTTTGTATTATCTGCTAAAAGCAACTCTATTATATCTCTAATTTCCTGTTGAATCGTTGAATCATAAATTGGGACAGCAACCTCTGAACGAAAATCAAGGTTTCGAGTCATCCAATCGCCTGAAGATATATAGAATTTTTCATCTCCTCCATTACAAAATATGAACACTCTGCTATGTTCTAAAAATTTATCGACAATACTTATTGCTTCGATGTTGTCGCTTAAGCCTTTAATTCCTGCAACTAGAGAACAGATGCCCCTTATGATTAATTTTATTTTTACGCCTTCTGCACTTGCATCATATATTTTTTTTATCATTTCGGGATCTACCAGATTATTTAATTTTAAAATAAAATATGCTGGTTTGTTATTTCTTGCATTCTGAATTTCTTTGTTGATAAGCTGGACAATTCGTTTCCTCATATAAAACGGAGAAACCAATAAATGTTTATATGTTCCTTTTTTTAAATTGTCGGAATAAAAAGTAAACACATTTGCTACTTCATCTGTTATTCGCTTATCAGAAGTTAGTAATGCGTGATCAGTATATATTTTAGCTGTGTCGCCATTGAAATTCCCTGTTCCTACGTGAGCATACTGAATTATTTTTCCCGATTCTTTCCGACTTATTAAAAACATTTTTGAATGTACTTTTAAACCTGGTACACCGTATATAACTGTGGCTCCTTCTTCCTGCAACTTGTTCGCCCAATAAATATTTGCTTCTTCATCAAAACGTGCTTGAAGTTCTACAACAGCAGTAACTTGTTTCCCATTTTTTACCGCATTAATAAGTGCTTTTACAACATTTGAATTTTTTGCAACACGGTATAATGTAATTTTAATACTTTGAACTTTTGGATCAATTGATGCTTCACGCAACAAATCTATAATGTGTTCATAAGATTGATAAGGATATGTAAGTAAAACATCCTTTTTTTTGAGCACTTTTATTATGCTCGATTGCCCTATTAAGTCTGGATGTTTAAGTGGTATGTTTTTTTTATAACTTAACTCTTGTCCTCCAATATTCGGGAAGGAAATAAAATCTTTAAAATTATGGTAGCGCCCTCCCGGTATAAGATTGTCTTCCTTACGCAGTTTTATTTTTTTAATAATGAATGATAAAATATCAGGAGCAATTTCATGATCGTAAACCAAACGCACAGGTTGTCCCTTTTTTCTGGCTTTTAAACCTTTAGAGATTTTTTCCACAAAGCTTTTTGATAGATCATTATCCATATCAATTTCAGCATCTCGGGTCATTTTAATATTATAAGTTTCCACATGATCGTATTCAAAATTAGAGAATACATCATCTAAACAAAAACGAATAACATCATCTAACAGAATAATATGATTTATTTCATTTTCTTTTGGCAAAACAAGAAAGCGAGACAGACTATCTGTAGGAATCTCAAGCAAAGCGAATTTGTTTTTTTTGAGCTTATTCTTATTACCTAATTTTATGATCAAATATCCTGTTCTGTCTTTTAAGTAGGGGAAATGAGACGCTTCATTCAACATAATAGGAAAAAGTGTAGGCATTACTTTTTCTGAAAAATAATCTTTAACAAAGGTTGATTGTTTACTACTTAATTGTTTTTCATTAATTATGGAAATATTGTTTTTATCAAGTTCTTTTAAAATTGACTGGTAAATTTTTTCGAATTTATTTTGTTGGGTTATTACAATTTTCTGAATTTTATCTAATAGAAGTTGCGGATTTTCACCAACTAAAACTTTTGCTGTTTTGCGAAGTTTAATTATGCGTTTGAGTGTTGCTACCCTAACACGAAAAAATTCGTCAAGGTTATTGGAATAGATGCCCAAAAATTTTATCCGTTCTATAAGTGGAACGGACTGGTCGGCCGCTTCTTGTAAAACTCTTTCATTGAATGCTAACCAACTTAATTCACGGTTAATTAAAACTATATTTTTTTTAGCCATGTTTCAATTTTTTTTAAGAGAACAAAAATATGAAAATTATTTTTTGTTTCCTGCTTTTAAAACAATTGTTTTTACGGGCTTTTTAGCCACTTTGGCAGTTAATTTAGTGTTAACTTTAGTTCTCTGTAGTGTTAATTTTTTAGGTGGTGCAGAAGGAACTTTTTTTGCAGGTTTACTTTTAGGTTGCAAAATTTTTAATGTTTTGTAAAATTTCTTTGCTAATTTTTTTGCGCTTTCAAAAGTGGTTTTCCGAATCATTTTGCCAACTTCAGGATGCTCTTTTATTAAGACACCTTCTAATACTTTTACAATAGCAAGTTCAAGTTCTTGTCGCTTTTCTTTTGTTTTCATGAGTAGCAATTTTTAGGTGAGATTTGAATGTAGAGGAAAGGTACAATAAAATATTGAGTTGCTTTTTCGAATGACAAAAAGGCAAAAAAAAACGTGCTAAATTATTAGCACGTTCAATATAATTTCGAAATATTTATTTCACTCTTATAAGAGCAGGGAATTTTTGTTGTGCTAAGTAAAACGATCCAAATAGAATAGCGTTAAAAAATAAATCACCGCCTAAAGTTGGACCAAAGAAAGGTATTCCTAAGATATAAGTTGTGCCTAAGCCAGCAATCCCCATTTGAAATCCGGATGCAGCCCAAACACCAAAATTGGTAAGTACAAAAAATATTGCAGATGAAAGTATAGATGCTGTAGCCACGGATAATACAGTTGTGTTTTTTCTAAGCTGCATTCCAATTAATGAGGTTAAGATAAATCCAATGTATACATAGATCATTGTATTATGAAATCCCCATCCTGTTGTTACTTCAAGTGCTGCATCACTAATAAACATTGCCAACAAAGGAATAATAATCGCTAAACGTTTATCTGATAAATAAACACCTCCAAATAATGCCATTGCAGCAAGCGGTGTGAAGTTAGGGATATGCGGAAATATGCGACTAACCGCAGCTATTAATATTGCTGATGTAATAAAAATAAAACGAGGGGTAATAAATTTCAATTTCATAATGCTTAATTTGATTTTTAACAAAAATATGTTTTTTTATTATAATAAAGAATATCTTAACGTTTAAAAAAAATATTTTATACTAAAGGACTTTTCTTTATCGAATGGAAGTCTCTGTTTCCGAAGTTTTTAAGTGTCGTAAGTGCTCTTTTTTTGAAAGTTTCTTTTGTTAAATATAAAACTTAGGTTTGAATTACACCAACATTATAAGCTTTTGTAATCGGTGAGAGATTCGCCATTTCAATTCCCATTGAGATCCATTTACGAGTATCTAAAGGATTGATGATTGCGTCAACCCATAATCTTGCTGCAGCATAGTAAGGTGTTGTTTGGCTATCGTAGCGTTCTTTCATTTTATTGAATAATTCAGCTTCTCGCTCAGGTGTGATTACTTCTCCTTTTGCTTTAAGAGATGCTACTTCTATCTGTCCTAATACTTTTGCTGCTTGCGCACCACCCATAACGGCTATTTGTGCAGTAGGCCAACCAACGATTAATCGAGGGTCGTATGCTTTTCCACACATTGCATAGTTACCGGCACCATATGAATTTCCAATAACAATTGTAAATTTAGGAACAACAGAGTTACTCATTGCGTTCACCATTTTAGCTCCATCTTTTATTATTCCACCATGCTCAGAACGAGAACCCACCATAAAGCCAGTAACATCTTGTAAAAATACTAAAGGGATTTTCTTTTGATTGCAATTCATGATAAAGCGAGCAGATTTTTCTGCACTGTCGCTATATATGACACCACCGAACTGCATTTCGCCTTTTTTACTTTTTACCACTTTGCGCTGATTTGCAACTATTCCAACACTCCATCCTTCTATACGTGCAAGACCGCAAATAATACTTTGACCATAAGAATCTTTATACTCCTCAAAATCAGAATCATCTACCAATCTCGCAATTACCTCATGCATATCATATTGTTGATCGCGTGCAGCGGGGATAATTCCTAAAATTTCTTTTGGATCTTTGATTGGTGCTTTTGCTTCAATACGATTAAATCCAGCATTGTCAAAGTGCCCTACCTTGCTCATGATGTTTCGAATACGTGTAAGTGCATCCTGGTCATCTTTGCATTTATAGTCGGTAACCCCTGATATTTCGCAATGTGTAGTTGCACCACCTAATGTTTCGTTGTCAATTGTCTCACCAATTGCAGCTTTAACAAGATATGATCCTGCAAGAAAAATACTTCCTGTTTTATCAACAATCATTGCTTCATCACTCATGATTGGCAAATATGCGCCACCAGCAACACAGCTTCCCATTACGGCAGCAATTTGTAAAATCCCCATTCCCGACATGATAGCATTGTTGCGGAATATACGTCCGAAATGTTCTTTGTCTGGAAAAATTTCATCTTGCATCGGAAGATAAACACCTGCGCTATCAACTAAATAAATAATTGGTAAACGGTTTTCCATTGCAATTTCCTGTGCACGCAAACTCTTTTTTCCTGTAATTGGAAACCAAGCACCAGCTTTTACTGTTGCGTCATTTGCCACTATGATACATTGCCTGCCACTTACATAGCCAATAACTACAACAACTCCACCTGCAGGACATCCTCCATGATCTTTGTACATGTCATCGCCTGCAAAAGCGCCAACCTCAATTGTTCTTGAGTTTTTATCAACTAAAAATTCAATACGTTCGCGAGCAGAAAGTTTACCTTGTTCATGTTGTTTGTCAATTCTGCTTTTCCCACCACCTAAATATATTTTTGCTAATTTTTGCTCCATAGCAGAAATCAGCAAATTCATTTTGTCTTCGTTTTTGTTAAATACTATATCCATATGAAAATAATTTATTCTTGAATCGTTTTAGATTGCCAAATATAGTAACAAATCTGAATAATTTTTGTAAAAAACGGGCTTGCGTGAGATGATTAAAATCAGATATGTTTTAATTTTTTTTAATACAAAATAATGCTTGTTGCATAAATTGTAAAGCCTAGTTAGAGATATCGTTTTTTTTGAGTGATTATATTGCCAGACATAATTTGTTTTCGAATTAACATAAATGGGAGGAAAGTGAAACAAACAAATCAGTTTCTAAGCAAATTTTTTAATTTGTTGATTTTTTCTGCTCCGGAAGTATTACTTGGATTCAGCTCCAATGATTTTGAATAATATTTTAACGCCAGCTCATATTGTTTGTTCTCCATATAGGCTTCTCCAAGACTATCATAAACATTCGCTGAGTCGGGATAAAGCAAAACATTTACCATGAAAACATTTATAGCCTTCTGATAATATTTTCTATTCATCCAATCATAGCCCAATCCATTTATCCATGATTCCAGAAAGGGGTAAATCTCATTGATTTCTTTAAGTCGAAGTAGTAATGAGTCCCCCAGCGCCTTTGTTTTTAGTGAATCTTCCGAAAAAGCTGCTGAATCCAGCATGTTTATGTTTTTTACATAGGCATTTACATCCTCCTTTTTAATAAGATATATATCTGATTTTTTTTTGTCTTTTTCAAAGATCAACATATTGTTATTTATCCATTCAGGAAAGGTCATTTTTGTAAGATAAAGACCGTGAAAACTCAGTAATTCTACAACCTCATTGGTGGTGTATCCTGAAATAAAACATCCTCGTAAAACAACAGGGGAGTTTTCAATTGAAAAATTCTCACTAATGATAAGTTGTCCATCTGGTTTAAGTTTTTTATATATATCATTTAACATATCGCTTACATAGTTAAATTCATGAAAAGCATTATTAACAATTACTTTATCAAATATGGAATCAGGTAAATTTGTTCTACGTTCATTACCAATAGTGAAATAAAATTTATTCGTTTGTGGTGTTTTTCTTATTTCAGAATAATATTTTACCATTTTATTCAGCTCCTTTTGGTTTAAATACACCTTATTGATATCTTCAATATAAAAAGTTACACTGTCGCACACTAGCGACATAGCTCCATCTGTATACCCGCTTGCGGCACCAACATCAGCTATTATATCTCCTTTTTTTATACCATACTCTTTGGCTATATCTGCAAAGTTTTTACATTCTTCAAGTGTATACGCATAACCGTATTTAAACGGTTTCTTCCGGCTGTAACTGAACAACGCATCCGATTTATCACGTTTTTTTGATCTTAGAGTCTTATCGCTGTTGCATTCAATGAAGCATACAGATAAAAGAAGTAATAAGGTGTATAAGGGAAAACGATACATATTAATTGGTTGGTATAATAAAATCAATACCTAATATTAAGTGTGGCACCTCAGGAAATATAGTTTTTAAACTATTTGTAAGGCGATATTCTGCGTTAAAGGAAATGAATCCAAAAGCCAATCTTGCCATTGCTGAAAAGTCTTTATAGTTGGAAATTGAACGAATCATTTGTTTGGAACTGCCTTCTATTGCAACATAACGGTAAATCAGTGGGAAATTATATCCCAAACTTATATCAAGAAACCAAGGTTGGTGATTTTTTTCTGAAGGTTGTTTAAAAACAAAACGGTTGTTGAATGCCACAAAAAATTTCCAAGAATAATATCTTTCATGTTTGAATGAATATGGGAACAAAGAAAATCCCCCCTTTTTTAAATTATTAAACCCAAAGCTTGTACCTATATGTGATCCAATGCCATACTGTTTCGAAGGATAATAAATTGGAGAAACTCTCATTCCAAATACGTAAGCACTTTCAACGAATTCTTTTTTAGGGGAGAGTTGTGGTTGGAAGGTTTGACAAAAGAAAGATAACTCAGCCTCAGGTCCCTCTCTTTTTTTGCTATACTCTTCTTCTATTGAAATAAGTTCTGGGTTAAGACTGGATAAAGGGCACTCAAGTATGGTTAGGCTATCAGCAATTACTTTAACATTGTGGTAGGTCAAGCCTTGTTTACCACGTATATAAACTTTTAAAATATAATTATCTGGCTTTAAGCTATCTATGTATACTGTTGATTCATTGTTTATTTTAGCTCTGTAAATCAACTCATCATTTTTACGATATAAGCGAATATCTAACGGAATCGTATCATTAAAGTAGTTGTCATTCAAATTCAAACGAATTTTCCCTTGTTGGCTATATGTATTTAGTGAACAAAGAGACAGAAATAACAAAAAAATAAACTTTACAGAATAAACAATATTTTGAACCATTAATTAAAGATAAGGAAATTAACTTTAGTTGAGCAGAGCTTTCAGGTTACCGTATGGCTTCTTGCCAAATAATAAGTTTTCATTCTAATAGTTTTTTGATACTAGCGGTGGCATAATAACTCAAAAACTAACATAAAATCGATAAAGGTTTATGTGTTTAAAATCAGATATTTTCCAAAGCTCTTGAGCCTAAATTGAAAAGGAGATCAACAATACTTAAATTTGGAATAAAACCTAGTTTGTTTTCAAACACTTGAATATATGTTGGTGGGGTGAAATCAACATCAAGTGATAGTGATTTTTTCGGAGAAATAATGTTTCTGAAATCATCTACATTCTCATAGTTGTTGTGATATTCAGTTGAAAAAATAAAATTTGGTTTTAATTTTAATAGGGTAAATATTTCATTCTGAATTGTTTCATTAAAATCAATTAAAAAGTCGAATTTCTTTTCTAAATAAAAACCTTTTAAATCATCTTCAAAATATTCAAAAAAAGGTGAACGTCTGTAACATGATTCTAATGAACGCCAATGCAATTTTTGCCAATCATATTCATTAGAAATTTTAACGTCTTTTATTACCTGTCGTTGATTACGTTTTACTAAAGGAATGCTTAACGTTAGTATTCCATTTGGAGAATAAATATCGCATCGACTCCGAAAAGTCTGTTTAGGTAAATGCTCATAATGTTCAATAATACAATTTGAATAATTTTTCAATTTCGAATAGTATTGAATAGGAGCAAGGTAGGCTGTAGATAATATGGCTGTCTGATTCTTCATTAATTAACGGATTTAAACCACCTGTTCCAACGAATATGATTTCCCTCGTCTGCTTTGTCAATTGACATAAGCACACCAACAGTTTTTCCTACGATATGGTCTTCCGGCACAAATCCCCAGAAACGTGAATCGGCAGAATTATGGCGGTTATCACCCATCATAAAAAAATAATTCATTTTAAATGTATAGTGTGTTGAGTACTTATTATTTATAAAAATGGAATCATTAGATACACGCAATTCGTTTTTTTCGTAAACCTTTATGATTCTTTCATAGAGTGGGAGGGAGTCGACACTTAATTTAACAAAGTCTCCTTTTTTAGGAACATAAAGTGGTCCATAAAAATCTACATTCCACAAAAAATGTTCGTTTGCAGGAAACATATAGTCATTGTAGTGTCCCTTTTTTTCGAGAAAAGGTTCAACACTTATTACACGAGGGACTTTTTTAATTTTTTCAAGATCGTCAAGATTTAATGTAAACCAGAACTCTCCATCTTTACGCATATTTCCTCCATTTACCAAGCCATATTTAGTCAAAGAATCAGAATTGAGATAAATAGTATCAGAAACAACTTTGTATGTAAATTCTAATTTGTCAGGTAAGTCATTATATTTTCCATTAATGTATACTTGTCCTTCCTTTACTTCAATTGTATCGCCAGCAACAGCAACACAACGTTTTATGTAAAATGTTTTTTGATCAACCGGAAATTCATCTTCTATTGGGAAATTAAAAACCACAATATCATTTCTGTCAATACCGGGAGGGCCGAACAAACGTGTATATGGAATATTTATCCAATCAAGATACGACTTTGTACTTTCAGTAAAGGGTAATCGCTGATGAGCAAAAGGAAAAGAAAGTGGTGTTATTGGCAATCTAAATCCATAGCTTATTTTACTTACAACAATAAAATCACCTGTTAGCAATGTTTTTTCCATAGAAGCAGAAGGGATTGTGTAAACATCCAAAAAACATCCACGAAACACAACAATGGTAATAAAAGCTAATAGTATTGCTTTTATCCACTCTTTTATTGTTGATTTATTTTTCAAAATAGTTTATTTTTTCACGCTTTTTTCAGCACGCTTTTTTCTGAAATAACCAAATCCTGTTATTGCAAGCACGATTACAATAAAATGTATAAAATATGAATGAGATAAGCCATCCTTTGTAACAAAGCAAAAGAAACGGGCTCTTCGAGCAGGATCAGAAAATAAGGATGTTTTTAATTTCTTGATAAAACCGCTTGGATGGTCAGCATCTGATGTGTTTTTATTATCCTCTTTAATACTCATCCATACGAAAACAGGTTTTCCTACAATATGGTCTTCTGGCACAAATCCCCAATACCTCGAATCAGCAGAGTTTTGACGATTATCACCCATCATAAAATAATAGTCCAGTTTAAATGTATAGGTTTTTGATTCTGTTCCATTAATGAAAATTTTATTGCCCTTAATTTCCATTGTGTTTAATTCGTAATTAATGATAATTCTGCTATACAATGAAATGTTGGTTGTATCAATATTCACAGTGATACCTTTTTTAGGGATGAATAATGGTCCGAAATTATCATTGTTCCATTTGAAATTTGGATTATGTGGAAATATTCTCGGACTATATTCTCCTTTGGCTTCTATAATGGAATCAACGGATTTTATATTTCCAATTTTTTTAAATTGATCCACTTTATTATTCGGCAGATTAACGATGTAGTACATGCCTATACTATCTTGTTCGGTTTGAATCGGGTCAGACACATCAAATCGCTCGATAAGTTTTGTGCTTAATGTTGTTCCATCAGTTGTTCTTACTTTATATCTGTATTGCATTGTTTCGGCAACATATGCAGGTTTAGAATTAATAAATAATTTTTGATTTTTTATTTCTAAGGTATCACCGGCAATAGCTACACAACGTTTTACATAGTTTTCACGTTTATCAGCAGGTCGATATACAACTTCGCCTATAGGAGAGTATATATATTTTTGTTGTTCCATATCAACTCCTGTTTTAATTGGAGCGGTTTCATTATTGTACAAACTTTTATAATTATTATCTCTGCAGATTTGATAATAACTTTGGTCTTGATAATTCAATGCAACAGTATCTCCATCAGGATAATTAAAAACAACAATGTCATTGTTGCTCACTGAGCCCAATCCTGGTAAACGGAAGTAAGGAAGCTTAAACCACTCTAAATAAGATTTTGTTGATTTTGTTGCAGGTAAAGTATGGTGTGCAAAAGGGAAAGATAATGGCGTATTCGGAATTTTTGCACCGTAACTAATTTTACTAACAAATAAATAATCACCAACCATTAACGATTTTTCCAATGAAGAAGTTGGGATAGTAAATGCTTCCAGAAAAAATGTTCTAATAACAGTTGCGGCTATAACGGCAAATAATATTGCTTCGGTCCATTCTCTTGCGATAGAAGGTTTTCTTTTGCTTACATCTTCAGGGCCAACATATTTAATATCTTTCTGAAAACCGATGTAAACTAAATAAAAGTATCCAAAAGCAGCAGCAGCAGCCTTTTCCGAAAAACTCCTTTTGTTAAAAACTTTCGCCATCAATAAACACATAATGACATACATCAAAAAGTTTACTCCTGGGGTGATTATTAAAAATATCCACCACCATGGTTTTTTTATGATCTTCAACCAAACGATAAAATTATAAACAGGAATAAATGCTTTCCAACCTGCTTCGCCTGCAATGGAAAATAGTTTCCAAAGACCGATCATTGTGGTGATCGAAAATAATATCAGAAATAAATAAGAGGTATCCATAAATTTAGTTTAAGTTTTTAGTTTAAAGTTGTTAGGTTTTGGAGATTATTATTTAATATCCATCAAATCATTCATTCCAAATATTCCTTTTTTACCAATTGTAAATTCGGCTGCTAATAAAGCGCCTAATGCAAAACCTTTTCGATTGTGTGCAATGTGAGTAATATTAATTTCATCAACAGGTGAAGAATAAGTTATTGTATGTGTCCCCGGTACTTCATCTATTCGTTTTGAAATAATACTTAATTCATTATTGTTTTTAGTTGTATTATTTACCCATTTGTTTTTTATGTCATTCAATTCGATAACTTGATTAGCCAACGAAATAGCTGTTCCACTTGGTGCATCCAATTTATGAACATGATGAATTTCTTCCATTGTAACATTATAGTCGGGATATGAATTCATCAATTTGGCAAGGTGTTGATTGAGTTTAAAAAATAAATTTACTCCAATGCTATAATTAGATGCATAAAATAATGTTTGATTTTTTTCTTTGCATTTTTCTTTGACTTCGTCCAGGTGATTCATCCAACCGGTTGTTCCTACAACAATAGGAATGTTTGCGTCAAAGCATTTGTAAATATTATTTATTGCCGATTCGGGAGTACTAAATTCAATTGCAACATCAGCCTGTTTTAAATCAGTAATGGTAAAAGTTGAAGCGTTTGTTATATCAACTTTTAACACAATTTTGTGTCCGCGAGAAATAGCAATTTGCTCGATCTCTTTACCCATTTTGCCATATCCGATAAGTGCAATGTTCATATACACGACAAAGTTAGAACTTAATATTTAAACCAATACCAGTTGTGTAATGATTTACATTAGCGGTGTTTATTAAGGTTGGATGGAGCTGAAGTGTAAGGTTATCTGAAACATCAAAAGTGAACATGTGAGCATCAACACTAGCGTCAACTATGTTCAGCAGATATAAAGCTGCAATTCCAATTACTGAAAGATCGCGGTATCGGTGATAATATTTTTGAAGCATTTCCAAATCTGCATTGCTGTATTTTGGATAATCGTCAATTGTTAATGGGTCAGTATCTATGCGGTATTTATAAGCAGTACGGTATTTAACGTAGCCCGATTGATTAAATTGAAATGAATAGGCAAGTGCACCAAATCCAACATAAATAATTGGAACCTTCCAATATTTTTTATTGTAAACTTGCCCTAAGCCAGGCAAAGCTGCAGAAAATAATGCAGCCCTTTTTGGCGAATGAGATTTTTGAATTTCCGATGAGGGCTTTTGAGAAAATGTTTTTGAAGTATCTGTTAATTGAGCGAATGAACTAAATGTATATAAAAACAAAAAAGTTATTCCAATAAAAAATTGGAATAACCGAATTTTAAAATACTGACGATTCATTAATTTTAACATGTGTAAATTATCATCTTGATACGAAAATTAAATATCTAACAGATCGAGAATACGTTTTAGGTCATTATCCGATTTGAATGGAATTACAATTTTCCCTTTTCCATTTTCTTCACGATTGATGGCAACTTTAGTATTAAAAACAGCACGAAGGTCTTCAACAAGAACTTGTTGTTCAACTGACAACGATGATTTAGTAGTTTTTTTACTTGATGAGGTTTTGGTTGTTTCAACAGATGTTTTTACGCCACGAGCAAGATCTTCTGCTTCACGAACAGATAAATTATTTAAAATTATATGGTTGAAAATTTCAAGTTGTTTTTCAGGGTTTTCAATGTTAATCAATGCACGTGCATGTCCCATTGAAATATCGCTGTTGCGAATACCTAATTGAATTTCAATTGGCAATTTTAATAAACGTAAATAGTTAGTAATGGTTGAACGTTGCTTACTTACTTTTTGAGAAAGTTGTTCTTGAGTCAAATTACATTCATCGATCAAACGCTTGTAACTAATTGCAACTTCAATAGCATCCAATTGTTCGCGTTGAATATTTTCTACCAAAGCCATTTCTAACATAGCTTGGTCATTTGCAATACGGATATATGCTGGCACACTAGTTAACCCTGCAAGCTGAGAAGCGCGGAATCGTCTTTCACCAGATATCAATTGATACTTGTCATATCCTAATTTACGAACAGTTACAGGCTGAATTATACCATGTTCCTTAATAGAAGAGGCTAATTCATTCAATGCATCTTCTTCAAAATTTGTTCGTGGCTGAAAAGGGTTTGCTTCTATTTTTGATATCTCAATGTTTGAGATTGCTCCAACAACTTTCCCTTCGCCTTCTAATTTATTATTTGTAATATCGGTATTGGCATTTTCCAACAATGCGCTTAATCCTCTTCCTAATGCGTTTTTCTTTGTGCTCATTTTATAAAATAATTTTTAAATTTCAATATCGGAAGGCAATCTGATTTTTTTCAAATTCCACTTCCGAGTCTAATTTATTTTTAGTTTTCTTCTTCTATATTAATAATTTTTTCCGAATCATTCATTCTGGTTTTTCCATTCTTTTGAAGAATTTCGCGTGCCAAATTTAAATAATTTATTGATGCTTTTCCGCTTGCATCATGCATAATAATGCTTTGTCCGAAACTTGGTGCTTCACCCAATTTTGTATTACGCTGAATGATAGTATCGAAAACCATTTGCTGAAAATGTGTTTTCACTTCTTCAACTACTTGATTACTCAAGCGCAAACGCATATCATACATGGTTAATAAAATTCCTTCAATTGATAATTCCGGATTTAAGCGTGATTGAACAATTTTTATGGTGTTTAGTAATTTCCCTAATCCTTCTAATGCAAAATATTCACATTGTACCGGAATTAAAACAGAATCAGCTGCAGAAAGAGCATTCACAGTAATTAATCCTAATGATGGAGAGCAATCGATGATAATGAAATCATAATCATTTTTAATTTTTTCTAAAGCCATCTTCATCATCTTTTCACGATTCGGAAGATTAATCATTTCAATTTCTGCACCAACTAAATCAATGTGTGCAGGTAAAAGAAAAAGATTAGGTGTTTCAGTTTGAAGAATAATATCTTTTGGGTTTACACCATCAATGATGCATTCGTAAATTCCTGTTTTGATATTACGTGGATCAAAACCAACCCCTGAAGTTGAATTTGCTTGAGGGTCAGCATCAATTAATAATGTTTTAAACTCTAATACTGCCAAGCTTGCTGCCAAATTAATAGCTGTAGTGGTTTTTCCTACTCCGCCTTTCTGATTTGCTATTGCTATTATCTTTCCCATCCCTTATTTATTTTATTTGTTTATTTTATTTTTTGTAATTCTAATCTCAATTTTCAACTGATTTAGTTTCTCCTATTCCAAATAAGATCAACTCTTTTCCTGAGTTTTCAAATTTTCGGATAGCTTCTTCTTTGTTAATTTTAATATATCCAAAAGTATCATAATGCATTCCTATAATTTTATTGCATTTTACAAATTCGGCTGCAATAATGGCATTGTCAGCGCTCATAGTAAAATTATCACCAATAGGTAAAAACGCAAAATCAATTGATCTGTAATCTCCAATTAACTTCATATCATAGGTCAATGCAGTATCTCCGGCATAGTAAAAATTACCTTTACTGGATTCAATAATAAATCCCATTGGATTTCCACCATAAGTACCATCAGGCAAACTGCTGGAATGTGATGCAGCTACACATTTTACAAATCCAAAATCAAATCCCCATTTCCCACCAATGTTCATTGGATGAGTGTTTTCAACTCCTTTGTTGTTCAACCAACTGTGAATTTCAAAGGTGCAAATTACTTGAGCTCCCGTGCGCTTTGCAATCTTTTCGGCATCAAGAATATGATCTTCGTGACCATGAGAAATTAAAATATAATCAGCTTTTACTGAGTTAACGTCAATACTTTTAGCAAGCTCATTTTGAGAAATAAAGGGATCGAATAATAAATGCTTCCCATTTACTTCTACACCAAAACACGAATGACCGAAATAGGTAATGTTCATATTAATGAAAATGCTTTACTTTGTGAGTTAAATTTTAGAAAAATTAAAAGTACACTTTTTACAGGCATAAGCCCTCAAAACTTATTATACTTTTTAAACAATATTTGTTAATAATTTTTTATCATGATCACAATTATTTCTGCCACCAACCGACCAAATAGTAATACTCTGAAAATTGCTTCATATTATGCACAATTAATGGAAAAGCAGGGTGTTGGTTCTCAGATTCTATCCTTAGAATCGTTACCGGTTAACATAGCTTTTAGTGACTTATATAGTAATCGTTCGGAAGCTTTCCAGAAGATATTAAACGAATATGTTATTCCTGCTCAAAAATTTGTAGTTGTTTCACCAGAATACAATGGTAGTTTTCCCGGAATATTGAAAGTTTTTCTTGATGCTGTTCCTCCAGAACTTAATCGGGGTAAAAAAGTTGCTTTAATTGGCGTGTCAAGTGGGCGCGCAGGTAATATGCGTGGGATGGATCATTTAACCGGAATATTCAATTATCTAGGTTTGCATGTTCATCATAATAAACTAGCCGTTTCAAATGTATTTACTATTCTCGATGAGCAAGGAAAAGTTAAGGATGAAAAAACAATCAGTTTTTTAGATAAACATGTTTCCGATATTATTAAGTGGTAATTTTTTCAATTTTTCAGGGTTCGGAGTTCTTGTTTCGTGTTTTTCAAAAAAATGCAATTACATCAATATTGCCACATTTTTTGATTTGTCAAAAATCGGAAAAAAGGGCAAGTTGTTGGCTTGGTTTGTTTGTAACTAGCTGATATTTAATTAATAATGCGGGTTTTCTATTCTTATACTTCTGCAAAAGGAGTTGTCAGAAAATCAAAAATAATTTTCAATTTATTTCTCCTCATTAGGCAAATTTTCTTACATTTGTCACCCCTAAATTATTTAGGGCGAAAATATATTTATTACTAACCCCTTCAAATACTTATATAATATAAGTTTTGAATACAAAAAAACAAGCCAAATACAATGGCAGAAACATTATCAGCTCAAACTGAGCTACAAGAATTCGACTGGAGTTCAGTTGGAAAAAAAGGTGAATCTTATTCAAAAGAAGAGCGTGAGCAATTAGACGCAATGTATGAGAAAACCTTGAAATCAGTTGCCGCAAATGAAATCATTGACGGTAAAGTGGTATCAAAAAACAGTAAAGAAGTTGTTGTGAACATTGGATACAAATCTGATGGTGTAGTTCAATTATCTGAATTTCGTTACAATCCTGATCTTAAAATTGGTGATGTTGTTGAAGTTTACGTTGAAAGCCAAGAAGATAAAAGCGGTCAGCTGATTCTTTCTCATAAAACTGCTCGTGCCATGAAATCATGGGATAGAGTTAATCAAGCACTTAATAACAACGAAATTATTAAAGGTTATGTTAAATGCCGTACAAAAGGTGGTCTTATCGCTGATGTATTTGGTATTGAAGCATTCTTACCTGGTTCACAAATTGATGTGAAACCAATTCGTGATTATGATGTATATGTTGGAAAAACAATGGAATTTAAAGTTGTGAAAATCAACAATGAGTTCAAAAACGTTGTAGTATCTCACAAAGCGCTTATCGAAGCTGAATTAGAGCTTCAGAAAAAAGAGATCATTTCTAAATTAGAAAAAGGTCAAGTGTTAGAAGGAACTGTTAAAAACATTACTTCTTATGGTGTGTTTATTGACTTAGGTGGTGTTGATGGATTGATCCATATTACTGACTTATCTTGGGGACGTATCAATCATCCTGAAGAAATTGTTAAATTAGATCAGAAGATCAATGTTGTTATTCTTGATTTCGATAACGAGAAAAAACGTATTGCATTAGGCTTGAAACAACTTTCTCAACATCCTTGGGATTCATTAAAAGCTGATTTAGCTGTTGGTGATAAAATCAAAGGTAAAGTAGTTGTTATTGCTGATTATGGTGCTTTTGTTGAAATAGCTCCTGGTGTTGAAGGTTTGATCCACGTTTCAGAAATGAGCTGGAGTCAACATTTACGCACTGCTCACGATTTCTTAAAAGTGGGTGATGAAGTTGAAGCTGTTGTTTTGACACTTGACCGTGAAGAACGCAAAATGTCATTAGGTATTAAACAATTAATGCCTGATCCTTGGTCAGTAGTATTAGATAAATATGCAAAAGGAACTAAGCACACTGCTACTGTTCGCAACTTTACCAACTTCGGTATTTTTGTTGAATTAGAAGAAGGTGTTGATGGTTTAATTCATATCTCTGATCTTTCTTGGTCTAAAAAAATCAAACATCCATCAGAATTCACTAAAATTGGTGACAAGATAGATGTAGTTGTTTTAGAAATAGATGGAGAGAACCGTAGATTAAGTTTAGGACACAAACAATTGGAAGAAAATCCATGGGATGTGTTTGAAACAATCTTCACTGTTGACTCAATTCACCAAGGAACAATTATCAATGTAATGGAAAAAGGTGCTATCGTTTCAATGCCTTATGGTGTGGAAGCATTTTGCCCAACTCGTCACTTGGTAAAACAAGATAATTCATCTGCGAAAGTAGAAGAAGTCTTGGATTTCAAAATCCTTGAGTTTAACAAAGAAGGCAAGAAAATAATTGTTTCTCACAGCAAAATAAATGAAGAAGTTGTTGCAGCTGAAAAAACTGCAGTAGCTAACGAAAAGAAAGCTGAAGCAGAAGAAACAGTTAAAGCTGTTAAAAAAGTAAAAAGTAGTGTTGAGAAAACAACATTAGGCGATATGGATGTTCTTTCAAATCTGAAAGCAGATATGGAAGAGTCAGAAAAGAAGTCAAAAAAATCTGAATAATATTTTGTAGGCAATACACGGCTTACAGAATCTAAAAATCACGCCATGGTTTTTAGGGAAAAGGTCGCCAGAAATGGCGACCTTTTTATTTTATCCATAGTATGCGCTCTATAAATACTACCCAATAAGATGGGAGGACACCTGCAATAATATTTTATTTCTGTAATTTTTAAAGTTTTTTTCGCTAATTTATTTGATGTTTTTAACTGTAAAATCCTTTATGGCATCGCTTAGTTCATCCATATCATGACTAAACTCCGCCTTGAATGTTTTCCATTTGTCCTCACTTTCATCCTTATATTCGGTCAAGTTTTTTTTAAGAACATTGTTTTTCTGTTCAAGTTGATCTATCATTATATCTAATGCAGCTTTTACTTTCAGATCAGCTTTTGCGATTTTTGTTTTCAATTCTGCGATTTGTTTCTCATTCGTACTTATTCTTTCTTCTGAATCAGCTTTGTATTTAAGCCACTCTTCTTTTGTTTTAGCTGCTTCTTCTTTTGCTTTCTGCAAATTTTGTTCAGCATTTATCACATTTTCTTTAGCCACTTCTACTTTCTTTTCAGAAGGGTTGCAAGCAATAATAATTGAAATTGCAAAAAGTCCAATGGTTGCGGGTATTAAGATTTTTTTTATCATGATTTCTTCTTATTTGATTGAAAAATTATTGTGAGTGTTTTCTGTGTCTTTTCCTCTTTTAATTACGGGGAGTTGGCCGACCTTGAGTTTTATTTTTAATTTGCTTTGACAGAACAGTGTTAGTTTGTTCAATTTTATGAACTTCGATTTTTCAAATTAATATTATTGAAGAATGATTGAGATATTATAAAATTGGTCTTCTTCCACTAATTATTTTCAGAAGTACCGAAATAACAGCAATAACAAGAAGTATGTGAATAATTGTACCTGCATTATAGGCAAAGAATCCGATAGCCCATATTATTAAAAGTATAATAGCTACATAATAAAGTATATTTCCCATGGCATTTTATTTTAAATCAGAACAAATGTATTGAGGAGGGAAATGCTTCGCAATGGAATTGCGCAGGAAAATGAATGATGTAAATCAAAAGAAGTGCACAATCAATGTCCCCCTTGAGTGTTAGCATGTGCGATTGAGAAGGGGGCGCGTAAGTTTGTGTGCAGAAGGGATGATATATTGACTGACTAAAAAATGTTAAATAAAAATCTCAAGGTGAATAGTTTAATTTACCGTGTATTCTTATTCTTTTTATTTTTTTCAGGAATTTTAAAATTTACAATTTCTGATAAAGGAATTTGCAAGCCATCAGAAAGTTCTTGTAAATAATAAATGGTAGGATTTACTTTGCCACTTTCTACACGTTGGATGCTTTGGCGGTCTTTATTTATTATGCTTCCTAAATCAAATTGGGTAATATTTTTACTTAGCCTCAAATTTCTAAGGTGAAGACCAAGGTGTTGTAAAAATATTTCTCTCTTTATTGCCATTATAGTTGGCAACAAATATGATGCTTGTAAAAAGATAGTAAAGAAACCGATATGTTGCATCTGAAAAATTATTATATATTTGTAATACCCGAACAAAAGGTTTAAATTTCTTGCTTCAAATTAAAACTACATGAAACAAAAACTATTAATCACAATTGCAATTTTAATTCTGAATGCTACATTTTTAAGTTTTAATTGTATTGCTCAATTTACAACGCTTTTTAATTTTACCGTCAATAATGGAATGAGGCCATACTATAACTCTCTTGTTTATGATGGGACATATTTATATGGAATGACAACAGCTGGTGGTACTATTTCTTCTTGTCAATGTGGAGTGCTCTTTAAAGTCAAACCCGATGGAACTGGATATGTTGACATGCACAATTTCGGAGGTACGTATGATGGTGCGAATCCTTATGGATCGCTCATACTTGATGGTGCTTTTTTATATGGAATGACAACATATGGAGGCCAATATGGTTATGGAACTATTTTTAAAATAAAACCTGATGGAACAGGATATTTCAAATTATTTGATTTTTGGTATAATCCTTACGGTACAAAAAATGGAGCATATCCATATGGCTCTCTGATTTCTGATGGAACATATTTGTATGGAATGACAAAAACTGGTGGTGCGAACAATTTAGGTGTAGTCTTCAAAATAAAACTTGACGGGACAGGATATTCTCATTTGGTTTCATTTTCAGGTGCAGTTAATGGAGCTAACCCTTATGGTAATTTAATTTTTGTTGGCACATATCTTTATGGGATGACATCGAGTGGAGGTTTAAATAATAAGGGTACAATTTTCAAAATAAAAACGGACAGTACTGGATATACCAATTTACGGCACTTCCCAGGAGGAGCAACTTATGGAGCAAATCCATATGGCTCTCTTACATATGATGGAACCTTTTTATATGGGATGACTTCGGGTTCTGCTAATATATTTAAAATATTGCCCGATGGTTCAGGGTATGTTGATTTGCATGATTTTAATGGAATAAATGGAGGTATACCATATGGCTCGCTTGTTTCAAACGGGGCGTTTTTGTACGGAACAACATATAATGGTGGTTTAAATCAAGGTGGAGTATTATTTAAAATAATGCCTGATGGTACCGGGTATGTTAATCTCCACAATTTTGTTGAACCTTCAGGTGGGAAATCTACCTATGGGTCACTAATTACGGATGGGGATTTTTTATATGGAATGACATATAATTCAGGCACAATGGCAGTAGGGACTGTGTTTAAGTATCACGACTCAACAATTTGTTATGCAAAATACACAACAACTTATGATTCACTTCAAAACAATTTTGATTTAAATGTTAACTCTGTTACAAGTAATTTGGCCATTGCTTATCATTGGGATTTTGGCGATGGTACAAATTCATCACTTGCTACTCCATCACATACATACACAGTTGATACCACTTATAATGTATGTATGAAAATATTCACTGCGGATGGTGATTCTTGTTCTTTTTGCCATATTATAGGTAAAGATTATTTAGGGGACATATACCGTAATACCGGCTTTACGATTAATGTGCATAATACAAATTTAGCAACGGGTATTTCACAAAATTTTTTACTTGAAGGTGAATTTGAAGTTTCTCCAAATCCAAGCAATGGAATATTCAAAATTTCAGGAAGTAATTATAAAATATTAAGTGTTGGAGTTTTTAATATTATAGGGGAGAAAATTTATCGATCTGAAACTATCAATTTGAAAACAGAAATTGATTTGTCAAATCAACCCAACGGTATTTATTTTATAAATATAAAAACAGATGCAGGGATAATATTGCAAAAAATTATTATTAATAAATAAAACCAAAATTTTGCTTTAAGAAAGCAATATTTGGAAAAGGCTTTTTACAAAACTAGGGCGGAAAACCGAAAAGCTTAAGAGTAGTTAAATTATTAAACCAAACAAATATGAAAAACTTTAAATTAGTTCCAATTTTGCTAATAGCTGTAAGTACAGTTTTTATGTTTTCTTGCAAAAAAAGTAAAGCGCCAACTCCAACTCCAACTCCTGCACCAGTAAATGCGAATCCTCCTTTTTCATGGAGTGAAAATGGAGGGACTGCAAAAACAACTAGCAATGTTTCTTTCCATGCTTCACCTGGAATAATTCAGGCAATCAACTCTGATAATTTAACAGTTATTCAAATTTTGACACATACATCTTCCCCTGGTACTTATCCTGTCAGTACTAATATTGGAGATGTTGATTTTCATTATACAATGACAAATTATACTGGAACTTCTGGGAGTGTTATCATAACTTCAAATTCCAATGGAAAGATTTCAGGCACA
>CAIXIP010000344.1 GCA_903919535.1 uncultured Bacteroidota bacterium
CAACTGAAGTCTTGATCCAAGCTTATAAATAAAGCCCAGCCACTAACATGTGCTAAAAAATATGCGGGTTTTGGTGCATGTTGCAAATGCATTTTTCAGCGGTTGAAGATGTTTGGCATTTGCAAGTTAGTTCACTTTTTATTTATAAATTTATGTCGGTTAAGTAAGTTAGTGCAAGTAAATCCGCAAATCTTCTAACCCCTAACCGTTAGCAACAATAAATAATGACGAAAAGAAAAGCAATATTTTTAGTTATCATATTTATTTCTTTCATAGTTTTTGCTGTACTGAATATCCAAAAGTCAAATAAAAATCTTAAGAATTTCAGAGATAGCTTCAATCTAAAATTTAAAGGTGTTATACTTGAAATAAAGTATCGCGATCATGGTAGTGCGGATATAAAAATAAAAGTAGTTGAATCGAATAAAGCAGAATATAAAGATCCTGGATACTTAGGTTTTGACTACTGTAACTTAAAAGACAGTATTGCCAACATGCATGCACTAGAAGGGCATGCATTGGAAATTGGCGACTCTGTTTTTGTTGGCCCCTCAGACTTTTTTGTAGCTAAATTTAGGGATGACACTATAGTTGGAGGTAAAAACTCTTTGGACAGTTTAACCTATCAAAGACATAATAAATCCAGAGAATACTAAATTTACTGTTGCTAACATCACCTAGGCCGAGATGCGGAGATGGTGCACGTTGCAAATGTTTTTCACAGCGGTATAAATTTATTTCCGAACATTTGCCAGTTCCTTCATCGCTTTTAATTTATATTTGTCTAGCTTTAGTTTAAGTATAAATAATTCCGCACTTCTTTTAGCTGATAACCCTTAACAATAGGCCGACAAATCAATATTACAAGAGAATATATTTTAATGTCTTAACAAAATAAACAAAAAATAATTATGAAAAGAAACATCACTTTATTAATAATTTTTATGATTGCAACCTCTATTCAATCTTTTTCTCAGCAGGCAAGTTTGACAATTATAAATAAGTCCGATAGGTATTTGACAGTGAAAATAATGAAGGGCCCAGAAAAAAAAGCAACACTTTATAAAACTGATGTAGTTTCTCCCAAAGGAAAACAAATCATATACTTTAACGAAACTGGGCGTTATTTTACAAAAAGTCAGGCAGTGTTGATTAATAAAGACACCTTAATTGGTAATGATACTCTATTTAGTAAAGAGAAACCTTTTGAGGTAATAGCTGACCAGAAGAGAGGCTATAGTAACATCACAATGAAATATATAGTTAAAGAATCAAAAAAGTCGTCCCCACAAGATGCAATTTCAATAACAAGTAAAGAATACAAAGAAAATTAAGGTCTATTTAGAAATAAATCAGAATAGTTCCCTATTGATAATATTCGGCCTTTGCTAAAATCATCATGACTAAAGGAGGACTTGGTGTATTTTCGCAAATACAATTAACTTTGTACATTTAATAAAAATATTCGTAAGGTTAGTTGGTTAAAGAAAACCCATAAATCCATTGGCGCTATAGCCTTTAGTGGAAAATTAAATAAACGAAATCGTCATTAGAAAATGACCAACATTAACATAAAAAAAGTAACGATTAACGACATTGACCAATTACAAAAAATTGGCAGACAAACTTTTAGCGAAACATTTTCGGAAGGAAACACCGAAGCTAATATGTTAAAATATTTGGACGAGGGATTTTCTATTGAAAAACTTACGACTGAACTCAGCGACAAGTTCACTGAATTTTACTTTGCCACTCATAACGAGAACGTAATTGCTTACTTAAAACTAAATTTTGGACAATCTCAAACAGAGCTACAAGACGAAAAGTCGCTTGAAATTGAACGCATTTATGTGTTAAAAAAGTTTCATGGAAAAAACGTTGGACAATTACTTTACGATAAAGTAATTGAAATAGCCAAACAGAATAAGGCAGACTATATTTGGCTAGGTGTTTGGGAAGAAAACCCAAGAGCGATAAATTTTTATAAGAAAAATGGATTCGTTGAATTTGACAAGCACATATTTAAATTAGGTGATGACGAGCAGACAGATATAATGATGAAAGTAAAATTAAACTGACAATATTAAAGGCCGCTGCCAATATCAATTTGGCACAAAATAAAATACCATACAACCGATACTTATAAAATAGCAAACTATGAATAATAGTAGAATGAATCCTCAAGTAGATCTTTATTTAAGTAAAGCCAAAAAGTGGCAGGAAGAATGTAAAAAATTGAGAATGATAATTCTTGATTCTGAACTTACCGAAGAATTGAAATGGGGAGTTCCTTGTTATACATTTCAGAAAAGCAACATAGTTTTAATACATGCATTTAAAGAATACTGTGCGATGCTTTTTATAAAAGGTGCTTTGTTAAAAGATGCCAAGGGTATCCTTATCCAACAAACAGAGAATGTGCAGGCTGGACGCCAAATCCGGTTCACGTCTGTTAGGGAAATAGTGAAGTTAGACCCCATCTTGAAAGCCTATATTAATGAAGCCATTGAAGTAGAAAAATCCGGGTTGAAAGTAATTAAAAAGAATACAGAATTAATATTTCCTGAAGAATTTAAAAGTAAATTAGATAAAAATCCTGCCTTGAAAATAGCTTTTGGTGCATTAACGCCAGGACGCCAAAGAGCATACAGTCTTTATTTTTCTGCACCCAAACAATCCAAAACTCGAGAATCCAGAGTTGAAAAATGTGTGAAGCAAATTCTCAATGGAAAGGGGTTAAATGATTAGCGGAACCAGACAGTTAAGCTCCCATGTAATTGACAACACAAAAACAACGAACCTCTGAATCACCTGCTAATAAAGCTCTGCAAATAGGACCTAAAAGAAATATATAAAATAGAAGATTATTGGTTTGAAGAAAATGACTTATATGAAGCTATGTTTCAAAAACATCCACCAGAACTAATTTGCCATTCTTATATAACCAGACATTTTATTACAAAAATTAATAGAATGATTACAGATTATAGAGTGAAACATAATAATATATCACCAAAATGTATCTATATCAATTATATATTAATAGATTAC
>CAIXIP010000345.1 GCA_903919535.1 uncultured Bacteroidota bacterium
GCAGCTAAAGGGGCAGTAAAGTTCGGAGCTAATCGAATTGGTAAAGTTTTAGAAAAGTTTGGAAGTACAAAAGCTCGAGATTTAGCTGTAGGCGGAATTTCTAGCGGTGTCACTAGTGAAGCTATGGAAAGGGGGCAAAGTCTGCCAGCGGCCTTTGGTGAGGGTATTGGCGCAGGTGTGCTCGCAAATGTCCTATTTAATAAGAAAACATTAAATCTTCCAGCTAAAGCAGCCATGAAAACCTTAGGGCTCAACCCGAAAAAACTTAAAACGGATGCGCTTGAAGCAGCCGAACGTTTGGGCATAGATTTACCGGCTGCGGGTGTCACGGATGCCAAGTTGATGGGTTTAGCCAATCAAATGGTAGCAGCAGCTCCAGTGCTGGGAGATGTGGTGAGGAATAAGGTTAAAACTGCCTCCAATCAGTTTCAAACAGGATTTAAGGATATGCTTGAAAAGGTCGGTCCTTTAAAAACTGAGCTAGTGGAAGCGGAGATCAGAAACAATTACAAAAATGCTAAAAATCTTCTGCCCAGTGATGCCGCTATAAAACCAACCAAAACTTTGCAAGCGATCAAAGACATAAAAGCTAACCTCAAAACATTTTCTCCTGCCGAATCTGAAAAGTCTTTACTTAAAACTCTCAATAACCTTAAAAAGAGGCTTTCCAATATTCCTGCCCCAGTTGAAATGCTTGTCGGAACAAAAAAAAGTTTAAACGAAACCATCAAATGGGATAAAAACGAAGGCACGAAAAACCTCTTGCGAGGCGTGCAAAAATTTTTGCTGGACGATATTCAAGAGTATAAAAAAACTAACCCCGCATGGGGTGAGGCCTTTGACAAAGCAGAGCGATCTTTTGAAGCAACCGCAAAAAGAGAGAAGCTGGACAACCTTTTGGCAGGGAAAATTGAGGATCCGATTACTAAAGAGGTTGCCTATATTCCTCTGGCTAAGCTTTTAAACAATAAAAAATATTCTAAACAATTGGAAAATACCTTAGGCGGTCAACAGTTCAAGAAATTAAAGGATTTTACGAAAGTGGCAGAAGCGATGGCTACGGCGGAAAGGAACATCCCCAATAAGTCTGGCACAGGTCCATTCATGGCGGCTCTTGGTCTCATAGGTTCAATTGCAAATGGAGATTTTATCACTCCTCTCACGGTCATTGGAGGTGGAGCTGTACTTACTGAGCTGCTGACCAACAAACGATTCTTAAATCTTGCCACGAAGTTTGCTAAAGAACCAACCGAACCGCTTGCTCAACAGCTCAACAACCTGATCAAGGAAAGCACAGGAGCAACAACTCAATCTCTACTCGCTGTGATGAAGAATAAATCTAAGCCGATTAAATCTGACGAATAGGGATTGCAGGATTAAAAATTAAGGCGCATAGTTTGCTCATCAAATTATCATAAAAGGTAATCATGATTAGGAAGATGTTAACAGCGTTTTTTATCTGTGTGGTGCTTTATGACACTAGCGCAGAATGCTCCCCAAATCCCCAAATCCCCAAATCCCCAAATCCCCAAATCCCCAAATCCCCAAATCCCAAACTAATAATAATTAAAAGAAATAGAAACCTAAATAAATTTTAAAAAGGAAATCATTATGAAAAAACAATTACTTATACTTGCCTTATGCTATGACCAATAATGAAGATGAAACAAAAGTTGGAGCGTTCCAATAGGTAGGGGATATTCCCCTACCTCAAGCAATTTTTAAGCAGCGTGAGCAAAATATTTGTTGTTAGTTTCAAACATTTTGCCACCTTTGTTTGTGACTTCGATTAATGACTGGTCAGTTAAGTGTGCATATCGCATTGTCGTTTTTATGTCTGCATGTCCTAATAATTTTGAAAGCTCAAAAATGTTTACGCCACTCATAATCATAAATGACGCAAATGAGTGGCGTATATCATGGATGCGTAAAGGAGAGATGTTAGCTTCTTTGCAGATACTTTTCCAATTCCTGTGAACAGTATTTAAATGAGTTCCTGGTTTCTTTCCACAAAATACATATGGATTGCCTTCTGTTTTTTGAGTATTATACAAAACTTTCATGGCTGACTCATTTAGAGGAATTGTTCTTTTGCCGGTTTTACTATCATTCAAGCGCAAGCAGTGTGTTTTAAAATCAACATTTTCCCATTTCAGTTGAAGGATTTCTCCTGAACGGCATCCAGTGTAGATCAGCAATCTTATTGCATTGATGATAGAGGGTAAAGATTTGGTTTCTTTTTCTAATAATATTTTTTCTATTCGAGCTAAATCTTCTTCTCTTAAAAATTCCTCCATCTTTCTGTCTGCATCCTTATGAACACTATCACAAGGATTGCCATGGCTTGGCATATACTCCCAAAGAGCAGCTTGTTTAAACATGCTGCTCAATAAATCAAGACATTTTTTATTTTTGGTTTTGTTTTTATGAAATATATCCGAGAACTCCAATATATCCTTTCTTTTAATATCAGCTATTGGCATATTTGCAAAAAAAGGAAGAATGTGCCCATTAATTCTTGATTGATTTCGCTTAGACGTAGAAGGTTTCCATTTTGCTTGTTTTGGATATTTATCTAAAAATATTGTTAAAAAATCTTTAAAAAGAATGGACTGCTGAACTTCAACTTCTTTTGCTTTCTTCATCTCTTTAGGGTCAATTTTTTCGATCTGTACACTATGTGCAAACTTCTTAGCTTGGATGCGAGCCTCATCAACTGTAACACTTCCATATACTCCAATCTTTATACAAGAAGCCTTTTTACTTATTGGAGAGCGATACATATATACAAAGGTTTTTTTAGAGGGATAAATTCTGCAGCCAAAGCCTGCTATGGTATCATCCCATATAATATAATCCTTTTCCTTATTGGGACTCCTGTCAACCCATGCTTTAGTTAGTTGTGGCATTATTAAAACTCCTAATCTGTTAATGTTTTTTTACGATAGCAAAAAGTTAGCATCAGAACAATGTTTATTCAAAATTGAATGGGGTTAAATAAGGATTGAATGGGGTATGAAGAGGTTTATTAATAGGAGTAAGAGTAAGGTAGAGAGCCAAAGAAGCCTTGAAAACGTTGGCGTCCCCAACGGGATTCGAACCCGTGTTCCCGCCTTAATAGGGCGACGTTGGTGTAACAAACACCCTTATTTTGAGCCATTTTTTATTTTAATTTTTGTTAAGTTATCGTAAAGTTAGCATCAGTTGACATTGTTTAAATTAATTAGTAATTTGTTTTTGTAAACGTACCATTCTTTATATCAGATGACAGATGATGATTTAGATAACTCTATTGAGGTTGATTTTTCTTTATTGCATGTGCTTGGTAACGTTGAAAAAATGAAAGAGTATTTAAAAAAAATTCAGGAACAAAAATAATGGAATTGAATTTTGCACAATGTTTAACAATTATTGTGCATTTGGTTGGAATTATTGTAAGTTTTAAATTTATTAGAATGGTTTTATATATTCGCAAAGAAATAATTCACATGCAACACGACATGGTTAACCTGTATAAAGAAATGATTAACCTGAATGAAATTGTTAGTATCCTCAATAAAGATGTAGAAAAATTTAGAGTTAAGGGAGATTGATTAATGGGAAAAACTGGAATGTCATTAAAATTAGAGGACCTTAGTTTAGAAGATATTAGGGCGTCAGTATATTCTAACACCAAAAGTGAGTTATATGATGTTTTAAAAAAGTTAAAAGATGAGTTAGAAGACCCTGAGCTAAGTTAAAGAAGAATATTCGGAGTTAAAAGATTCTTATTTCCGTCTCGCAGGAATCATCAAAGAAATCGAAGATTGGCAATAAATTTGAGGAGAGGTGATTGATATGAAAGAAGATTCCGAACCATATGAAGTTAATCCTGATAAAGAATGGGTTATCGAAAACATAAAAAACAGAATAGAAATATTGAGTTCCGTTCAATGTTTTTTTCATAATGAGCTTGAAACACCACTTATCTTAGTGTTGGAGGAACTGAAGAAGCTAAGTGAGACAGGCTCTAATCTGTTATATTATGTAGATGCCACGATTATAACGGATGATTTAATTAAAAAAGCAGCAAAGGTTTCTGGGTATAATTTTTGCAACGAAAATCTAGAAAAAATAATAAAAAGCCTTATGGAACATTGGGTATGTAGCAAATATTCTGAATTGCCTAAAGAAATTGGATAAATTATGAACTTTCTCAAACGATTCCAGACTAACACACTAGTTATGATAGGGAACACCCTAGAATACTATGATCTTTATCTTTACATACATTTAGCCTTTCTCATTAACAAACATTTTTTTCCTGATATCGAACCAGACAACCAAATATTAAAGATATTTTCTTTGGTAAGCATGTATTTTGTTGCCCCATTAGCATCAATATTTTGGGGTATTTATGGGGATTTAATTGGAAGAAAAAAGGTATTGATTTTAGGCTCTTTTCTAATGGCATTCTCAACTTCTATAATAATGATTATTCCAAATTACAATTGGTGGCCTGAAAGTTTAAAAATAATGCCGATATTTTTGTTGTTTATACTAAGGATACTTCAAGGAATTGCAATTGCAGGAGAACCATTAGCTGCTAAGTTATACTCAATTGAAAATTTACAAGCCAGCAAAAAAGATGAGAATATAATTATTAGTAAAATAATTCCCATGAATGTTGCTACAATGTCAATGACCCAAAGTGTAGGAGGAATGATAGCGTTAGGGATCGCTGGTCTATCGATAAATTTTTTAAGTTGGGAACATGCTTGGAGAATTCCTTTCATTGTTGCTTTTTTATCCTGTGGATTTATTTTTTACTTGAGATTTTTTGTTTCTGAAACTAAAGAATATATAAACGCACCATTTAACAAACGTTTTTCCATATTGAATACAGAAGAAATTAGAAAACATTTTAATTCTTTGCGATTTTCAAAAGTGGCTTTTTTTGCGTGTGCTATATTATGTTTCTCATACCCATGCATTTTTGTGTTCAACTTTACCGTTTTGAGTCCTATTGTAGTTAAGAAATTTGGATATACACAGGAATTTTTAATCAATTACAATTTTATCATAACTTTTTTTGAATTTTTATTTACTTATCTTACTGTGTATATACCTATCAAATTGAATTTTGACAAAAAAATAACCATGTTAGTTTATCATGTAATTGTAGCTGTTTGTATGTTAACGTTTTATTTTGGAAAAATAGACAAAGATTTACCTTTATGGTATTATATTACGCTTCAAATTTTTATGATTTCATTTGTGAATTGGAATTTAATTTTTGGATCTATTATAAAGAGTCTTCCGGTTTTACAGAGATTTACTCAAATGAGCTTAGCATTTGCTATTGGTAAATTAATTACATTTTTTCTATCTATTTTAATTGTTCCTTATTTCTGTGGCAACGAGAATATTCAAAACTATTGTTTGATATTGTTGGTGGTGCTGGGTTTCTCAATGATTGCGGTTTGTTTTTATATACCTTATGAAAAGTCGGATTATACAGAGCATTTAAGATTAAAAAAACATCTAGCAAAATTAAATATGTAAAGTTTTTATGTACAACGAGGAAAAAATAATATTTTCTTCCTTAGAAGGAAAACCTTCGTTTGAAACAGTTATTGATGCCATAGTGTATGAACTTTTTAGCGACAAAAATCTAAACGAAATCAAAAATTTCATAAAAAAAAACTGTGGAAGCATGATAAACAGTAATTCTGATTTAA
>CAIXIP010000346.1 GCA_903919535.1 uncultured Bacteroidota bacterium
TTGCGAAAAAATATTTGGTAAATTGTAAATATTGACTTACATTTGCTTTTGTTATAGATGAATTAATTATAGAGGGGACCAATGTCCCCTCTTTCTTTTGCCTCAAGTGATATGATTACTATTGAAAAAATTAAACAATTAGCAGACGCTAAAATTGCCGAAGGGTCTAATTTTATTGTTGATATAAGCGTTAAGCCAGGTAATAAAATTGTTGTTTTATTGGATAACGACAATGGGATATCTGTAGTTGATTGTGTTGAAATGAGCCGTCATATAGAATTTAGTTTGGATAGAGAATCTGAAGATTTTGAATTGAATGTAATGTCACCAGGACTTACAGAACCTTTTAAAATTTTGCGTCAATACCAAAAAAATGTTGGCAAACATATAGATATTACAACAAAGGAAAATAAAAAAATATCTGGCAAATTAATATCAGTAGATGATTTATCTATTGTTCTTGAAACAAAAACAAAAGAAAAAGTAGATGGCAAAAAAGGGAAACAACTAATTACCAATAATATCAAATTAACATTTAATCAAATCAAAGAAACAAAAATTGTAATATCATTTTAATACTAAAAAAAATGGAAAGCATTAATTTAATTGAATCATTCTCAGAATTTAAAGAAATAAAAAATATCGATAGAGCTACATTAATGAGCATTATTGAAGACGTGTTTCGTAGCATGTTAGTAAAAAAATATGGCTCAGATGAAAACTTTGATATTATTGTTAATCCTGATCGTGGAGATATTGAGATATGGCAAAATCGTACCATAGTTGACGATGAGTTTGCTGAGGATAGTTTTGATTATGAAGAAGGGAAGCATATAAGTTTAACTGAAGCTAGAAAAATTGAAGCAGACTTTGATCTTGGTGAAGAAGTTACAACACCTGTAAGATTGAATGATTTCGGAAGACGTGCCGTATTAGCTGTTCGTCAAAATTTGGTTTCTAAAATTCTTGAACTTGAAAAAGATAGTTTGTATAAAAAATACAAAGAAAGAGTTGGAGAAATAATGACTGGCGAAGTATATCAGATATGGAAAAAGGAATTATTAATACTTGATGAAGAAGGCAATGAATTATTGTTACCGAAATCAGAACAAATTGCTTCCGATTTCTTTAAAAAGGGAGATACTATTCGTGCAGTTGTTCAACGTGTTGAAATGAAAAACAATTCACCGGTAATTATTTTATCAAGAACATCATCTGCATTTTTAGAGCGTTTATTTGAATTAGAGGTTCCTGAAGTATTTGATGGTCTGATCACCATTAAAAAAATTGTACGTGAGCCGGGTGAAAGAGCGAAAGTGGCTGTTGAATCTTATGATGACAGGATTGATCCTGTTGGAGCTTGTGTAGGTATGAAGGGTTCTCGTATTCATGGAATTGTTCGTGAATTACGTAATGAGAATATCGATGTTATTAATTACACAAGTAATCCAACATTGTTTATTACAAGAGCACTAAGTCCTGCAAAAATCACTTCTGTAAAAATTGATGAAGAAACAAAACGAGCTGAAGTATTCTTGAAGCCTGATCAGGTTTCTCTTGCTATAGGAAAGGGTGGACACAATATTAAATTAGCCGGTAAATTAACTGGGTATGAAATAGATGTTTATCGTGATACAGATATTGATCTTGAAGATGTCGATCTTGAAGAATTTGCAGATGAAATTGAAAGTTGGATCTTAGATGAACTTAAAAATATTGGTTGTGATACAGCAAAAAGTGTGTTGGAATTATCAACTGAAGAGCTTGTAAAAAGAACTGATCTAGAAGAAGAAACAGTAAAAGAAATAAAACAAATTTTACAGTCAGAGTTTGAATAAAATGTTGATTAAGTTTATTGGGTTGATTCTATTTTAACCTGATTAACCCCAATTGACCAATTAACCGAATCAACCAGTACACAATTATATGTCAGAAAATACAGTACAACGATTAAGTAAAGTAGCTAAAGAACTAAATGTTAGTGTTTCAACAATAACAGAATTTCTTAAGAGTAAAGGGCATGTCATAGAAAATAACCCTATGGCAAAAATTTCTGAAGATCTTTATTCAATCCTTTCGAAAGAATATCAATCTGAAAAGGCCGCTAAAGAAGAAGCAAAGCAGGTGACATCCAGTTCTCGTGCAAAAAAAGAAAGTATTTCCTTGGATGAAGAAGCAAAAATTTCTGAACCCAAAAAGGTAGAAGAGGAAGAAGAAATAATAATTAAAAATGTACAAAGTGTTACTCCTCCTGAAAAAATAAAAGAGAAACCTGCACCTGAAGTTATTGCAGAAAAGATAGAGCCTGAGGATGAAAAAGAAGTTATTAAATCGGATGTTAAGTTTACTGTAGTTTCTAAAATTGATTTAGATTCTCTAAATTCAAAAACTAAACCCGCAAAAAAGTCGAAATTAACGAAGGAAGAAGAGAAAGCTGCGAAAGAAGAAGAGAAAAAATCTAAGGCAAAATCAACAACAACAGCAGCAACAACAAAAGCAAAAGGGAAAGTAAAGAAAGAAGAAGAGATTATTGTAGAAGAGCAAAAAGAAGAAAAAGAAGAAAAAGAAACACCTGCCCCTATTGTTGAAGTTGAAGTTATTCCTGAAATTAAATCAACTGAATATCAACATCCACAGGAAGATTTCCTAGCAACTAAAGTTGAAAAACTGGAAGGTCCGAAAATTATGGGTAAAATTGATTTGCCTGTAAAAGAAGAACGCAAAAAGCCCGTAGCTTCATCAACTCCTGCATCTGCAGCAAACGAAAATAAGAAAAAGCGTAAGCGCATTAAAAAGAGTTATGGTGGTGCAACAATTGGCGATAATTGGAACGCAAATAAAAAGCCTGGAACCCCTGGAACTGCAGGGACAACTGTAGGAGCAACGGGAACTGGTACTCCTGTAAATAACGCTCCAAGGAAACAATATCCTAACAATACTTTTAATCAAGCACCGAGAGGGAAATATTCCAAACCAGGTAAAGTAGTTTTAACTCCTGAAGAAATTCAGGCACAGATAAAAGAAACACTTGCACGCTTAAGTGGAGCGGGTAAATCCAAAGCTTCCAAACACCGTAAATCTAAGCGAGATATGGTGAGTGAGCGTATTCAGGAAGCAGCTGATCAGCAAGAAGCAGAGAAAAAAGTAATTAAGGTAACAGAGTTCGTTTCGGCCAATCAATTAGCACAAATGATGGATATTTCGGTAAACGAAATTATTTCCACCTGTATGAGTTTAGGAATGTTTGTTTCTATCAATCAGCGTTTAGATGCTGAAACTATTTCTATTGTGGCAGAAGAGTTTGGCTACTCACTTGAGTTTGTAAGTGTTGAGGTACAAGAGGCAATTAAAGAAGAAGAAGATACAGAAGATCAATTGTTGGCTCGTTCACCAATTGTTACGGTAATGGGTCACGTTGACCATGGTAAAACATCATTGCTGGATTATGTTCGTAAAGCCAATGTTATTGCGGGTGAAGCTGGTGGTATCACTCAACATATTGGTGCATACAATGTAAAATTAGAAAACGGAAAAACAATTACATTCCTTGATACTCCCGGCCACGAAGCCTTTACAGCGATGCGTGCTCGTGGTGCTCAAGTAACGGATATTGCAATTATTGTAGTTGCAGCTGATGACAGTGTAATGCCTCAAACTAAAGAAGCTATTAATCACGCTCAAGCAGCCAATGTTCCTATTGTAATTGCTATTAATAAAATTGATAAGCCAGGAGCAAATCCAGATAAAATTCGTGAAGCATTATCACAACTAAATATTTTGGTAGAAGAGTGGGGAGGAAAAGTTCAGTGTCAGGAAATTTCTGCAAAAAAAGGAACTAATATTGAAGCATTACTTGAAAAAGTTTTGCTTGAAGCAGAGATGCTTAATTTAAAAGCTAACCCAAATAAAAATGCTACGGGTACTGTAATTGAATCAGAACTTGATAAAGGTCGTGGATATGTAAGTACAATTCTTGTGGAAGCTGGAACATTGAAAGTTGGAGATATTGTATTAGCAGGTTGCTTCAGTGGTAAGGTAAAAGCATTACATAATGAACGTGGACAAGTTGTAAAAGAAGCAGGGCCTGCAATGCCAGTAATATTACTTGGTTTAAGTGGTGCGCCACAAGCTGGTGATAAATTTCATGTGATGTCAGACGAACGTGAAGCACGTGAAATTGCTGCAAAACGTTTGCAGTTGCAGCGTGAGCAAGGTATCAGAACCAACAAGCACATTACATTAGATGAAATTGGAAGACGATTAGCGATTGGGGACTTTAAAGAATTGAACGTAATTGTAAAAGGTGACGTGGATGGTTCAGTTGAAGCATTAGCCGATTCATTACAAAAATTATCTACTGAAAAAATTCAGGTAAAAATTATTCATAAATCTGTTGGCGCAATCAGTGAGTCTGATGTATTGTTAGCTTCTGCATCGAATGCTATTGTTGTTGGTTTCCAGGTTCGTCCTTCAGCAGGTGCTCGTAAAATAGCAGAAACAGAACAAATTGATATTCGTTTGTATTCTATTATTTATGATGCTATCAATGAAATTAAAGCTGCGATGGAAGGAATGTTAGCTCCTGAGTTTGAAGAAAAAATTGTTTGCAATATCGAAATTCGTGAAGTGTTTAATATAACAAGAGTTGGTACTATTGCGGGATGTTTTGTGTTAGACGGAAAAGTAACCCGTAACACTAAGGTTCGTGTAATTAGCGATGGTATTGTTGTTCACACAGGTGAGCTTGGTTCATTGAAACGTTTTAAAGATGATGTGAAAGAAGTAAACAAAGGATTCGAGTGTGGATTGAATATTAAAAATTTCAACGGTATCAAAGTTGGTGATATTATTGAAGGATATGAATTAGTTGAAATAAAAGCGAAATTGTAATTTTCTATTTTTGAATTTGAAAAGGTTCTGCAGAAATGCAGAGCCTTTTTTTTGTTTGTAAAAATTAAACAAATGATTAAATATGTTGTTTAAATCAAAATATAAATTTAATTTTGTACAGTTAATTTATGATGATGAAAATTAAAAAAGAAATAATAGATCATTCAACAGAAGAAAAAATTAAGAACGCTGCTAGAAAAGTTTTTACTCAAAAGGGGTATGCCGGAACAAAAACTAGAGATATAGCAGAGGAAGCGGGAATCAATCTTGCCTTGCTTAATTATTATTTCAGAAGCAAAGAAAAACTTTTTGATATTATTATGTTGGAAAGCTTTCAGGAATTTATGAGATCAATGATCTCGGTTTTTAATGACGAAAAAACATCCTTAGAAAAAAAAATTGAATCAATGGTTTCGAATTACATCGATCTTCTGATCATTCAACCTGATATCCCTTTGTTTGTTTTGAGTGAATTAAGAAATAATCCTAATGAGTTAATTAAAAAAATGAGCTTGGATAATAATCTGATGAAATCATTTTTTATGAAGCAGATTCAACAGGCTATTAAGGATGAAAAAATATCTGACATCAGTCCAGTACATTTTTTCATGAATATGATGAGTTTAACTGTTTTCCCTTTTGTGGCAAGTCCGATGCTTAAAAATTTAGGAGGCCTAAATCAAGAAGAGTTTGACAAATTAATGCAACAGCGTAAAAAGTTAATTCCAAAATGGATCAAGGCCATTATGAAGGTTAAATAGAATATTTATTACTAGATAAAATACAAACAAGATGGACAAAAAAATAATTTTCTCATTTGCGCTGGCAAGCTTGTTTCTTGCATGCAATAACTCAAAAAATAATTATGATGCATCCGGTTCTTTTGAAACTGAAGAAACAATTATTTCATCTGAAGCATCAGGAACAATAAAACAATTTGATATTCAGGAAGGTCAATCCATAAGTGCAGGCCAGCAAATAGGCTATGTGGATAGCACCCAATTGTTTTTAAAGAAAAAACAGTTGGAGGCACAGATCAATTCATTGCTTAGTAAAAAGCCCAATATCTCTGTTCAGCTTGCAACATTGCAGGAACAATTAAAAACTGCTGAAAAAGAACAAATGCGTTTTTCTAATTTGTTAAAATCAGGTGCGGCTACCACAAAACAGGTTGATGATATTACCGCTCAAGTTGAAATTTTGAAAAAGCAAATAGATGCACAAAAATCTACCTTGAGTATTTCATCGGAAGGAATAAATAAAGATGCAATGCCTTTGCAAGTTCAGATAGAACAGTTAAACGACCAGTTGCAGAAATGCAAATTAATAAATTCAGTGAATGGAACAGTACTTACAAAATATGCAGAGGTTAATGAAATTACAAGTCCGGGAAAACCGCTTTATAAAATCGCAGATCTATCTAATTTAATTCTTCGCGCATATATAACAGGAAATCAATTGCCATTGGTAAAGTTAAATCAAAAAGTAAAATTGATGACCGATGATGGTTCTGGAAAATTTAATGAAACAGAAGGGATTATTACATGGGTAAATGACAAGGCTGAATTTACTCCTAAAACAATTCAAACCAAAGATGAAAGATCAAACATGGTGTATGCAATAAAAATTTTAGTAAAAAACACCGGCCAATTAAAAATTGGCATGTATGCAGAAGTGAAATTTTAATTTTTGTTAGAATCAAAAATGGTAATACTTAATAACATAACAAAAACGTATAATAAAGGAAACACAATTGCTGTTGATGACGTTTCGTTTTCCGTTGGTAAGGGTGAGCTTTTTGGATTAATTGGGCCGGATGGGGCAGGGAAGACAAGCATATTCAGAGTGCTTACTACTCTTTTACTGCCTGATGGAGGTTCAGCAACAGTTGATGGATGTGATGTGGTGATAGATTATAAAAAAATTCGCTCTCAGGTTGGTTACATGCCCGGTAAATTTTCTTTATATCAAGATTTGACTGTGGAAGAGAATCTAAATTTTTTTGCTACCATTTTTAATACAACCATTAAAGAAAATTACGAGCTCATCAAAGAAATTTATGTTCAGATTGAGCCATTCAAAAATCGGAGAGCGGAAAAACTTTCGGGTGGAATGAAACAAAAATTAGCACTCTGTTGTGCGCTGATTCATAAACCAACAGTTCTTTTTTTAGATGAACCTACAACAGGTGTTGATGCAGTCTCCCGAAAAGAGTTTTGGGAAATGTTGAAACGCTTAAAAGAACAAGGCATTACTATTTTGGTATCCACACCATATATGGATGAAGCAACTCTTTGTGATCGGATCGCATTGATCCAAACGGGAAAAATTATGTCTATCGATACTCCAAATAATATTGTTAAGGCCTATTCCGGTACACTTTATAAAATAAAATCGGATATGATGAATAAGTTGTCAAATGATTTGCATTCATATGAGAACATGCTTAGTTGCTATGCTTTTGGTGAGTATTTACATCTTTCTTTCAAGAATGAAAATGAACATTTTGAAAAAGAATTGATGAACATTTTGAAAGAGAAAGGACATCAGCAAATAGAATTCGAACGAACTATTCCGACTATTGAGGATTGTTTTATTAAGTTAATGAGTAGTAGTGGATAACTATAATGTTAATTCTAAAAAATGCTTGCACACAGTCTTCGACAAACTCAGACTGACCCTGCGCTGGTCATGTTGAGTTTGTCGAAATAGGCGGGGGACTTAAAATAATTAATTGACATTATCAATAAAAATGAAAGAATCAGTCATAAAAACAGAAAAACTTACGAAACGCTTTGGCGATTTTGTTGCTGTGAATGAAATTTCATTTGAAGTATTCAAAGGTGAAGTTTTTGGATTTCTGGGAGCCAATGGTGCAGGAAAAACAACAGCTATGCGGATGCTATGCGGACTTTCCGTCCCCTCTTCCGGAATAGCCACTGTTGCCGGATTTGATGTTTTTAAGCAAACAGAAAATATCAAAAGAAATATTGGATACATGAGTCAGAAATTTTCGCTGTATGAAGACCTGACGGTACTTGAAAATATAAGATTCTTTGGTGGTATTTATGGTTTGTCAGATAAGCAACTGAAAGAAAAAAGTAGCGAACTTGTTCTGACTTTAGGTTTACAGAACGAAACTAAAAAATTAGTAGGTGCCCTACCGTTGGGATGGAAACAGAAATTGGCTTTTTCCGTTGCGATAATCCATCAGCCAAAAATTGTTTTTCTGGATGAGCCCACAGGGGGCGTTGATCCTGTAACGCGAAGACAGTTTTGGGATTTGATATATGAAGCTGCGAACAGTGGAATAACAATATTTGTAACAACACATTATATGGATGAAGCAGAATATTGCAATAGGGTTTCGATGATGGTGGATGGAAGTATCAAAGCATTGGATTCGCCATCAAATTTAAAAAAACAATTTTCGGCAACTTCAATGGATGAGGTGTTTTTTGAATTGGCACGAGGAGCAAAAAGAGGAGAATAAAAAATGAAACAATTTTTAGTTTTTATAAAAAAAGAATTTTATCATGTTTTTCGTGACCGGAAAACCTTGCTTATGCTTTTTGGTTTGCCGATAGCACAAATTGTACTTTTTGGATTTGCCTTGACCAATGAAATAAAAAACAATAGAATTGTAATTGTTGATTATGCGAAAGATTTAGCATCACAGCAGATTATTAATAAAATAGAAGCAAGTAAATATTTTGATATTGACAAATCTTTGATGAGTCATAATGAGATAGAAGCCGCTTTCAAAGAAGGAAAAATAAAAATGGCAGTTGTTTTTCCCGCGGGTTTTAATAATGAATTGCTTCATTTGAATAAATCGCAAATTCAATTAATTGTCGATGCATCCGATCCGAATACGGGAACAACCCTCACTACATACATCTCTTCCATAGTAATGACCTATCAAACTGAATTGATGAAAAACAATTCAATCCCATATCGTATTGTTCCTGAATTACGGATGTTGTATAATCCCGAATTGAAAGGGGCACCCAATTTTGTTCCCGGAGTTATGGCGCTTGTGATGATGCTTATTTGTGTGATGATGACATCAGTATCTATTGTAAAAGAAAAGGAAAAAGGAACGATGGAGGTTTTATTGGTTTCTCCATTCCGACCGATTTTGGTTATTATATCAAAAGCAGTTCCCTATTTATTAATTTCATTAGTAAATGTTTCTATAATATTATTATTAAGTGTTTACTTACTCGACTTGCCAATTAATGGAAGCGTATTGTTGCTTTTTGCTGAAAGCACTTTATTGATTATTACGGCTCTTTCTTTGGGACTACTTATATCAACTGCCACAGAATCGCAACAAGCTGCCATGTTATTATCAATGATGGGAATGATGTTGCCAACGGTTTTTTTTTCCGGTTTTATGTTTCCGATTGAAAATATGCCATTCCCTTTGCAAATGATTTCAAATCTTGTTCCTGCAAAATGGTATTATATAATTGTAAAATCAATTATGATAAAAGGCTTGGGTTTTTCAGCTATCTGGAAAGAAACATTAATACTTGTTGGGATGACAGTATTCCTGCTTACAATAAGTTTTAGAAAATTTAAAATTCGATTAGCATGAGGACGATACGATTATTATTAGAAAAGGAGTTTCGTCAGATCTTTAGAAATAAAGCGCTTTTGCCAATGATATTTGTAATGCCTCTGATACAATTGGTCGTATTGCCTTTGGCGGCAGATTATGAAGTGAAAAATATTTCGATTTCAGTTGTTGATCATGATCATTCAACTTATTCACACAAGCTTATTTCCTCAATAACTTCTTCGGGCTATTTTAAACTTATTGGATATACAAATTCTTATCCAGAAGCAATCCATTTAGTGGAACTAGATAAAGCTGATCTTGTTTTGGAAGTTCCATCTGGTTTTGAAAAAAATCTTGTTCGTGAAAATGAACAGAAATTATTTATAGCAGTAAATGCTATCAATGGTGTTAAGGCAAGTTTAGGAGGTGCGTACTTGAATAAAATTATTGCCAATTTCAATGCAGATATTCGGTTACAATTAATTCAACCTTCAAGAAACAATGCTACTCCAGTTATCGAAGTAGTTTCATCGAATTGGTTTAATCCTTTTATGAATTATAAGTTTTTTATAGTGCCAGGGATATTGGCTATTTTGGTTACAATGGTTGGTGGATATATGTGTGCCTTAAATATTGTAAAGGAAAAAGAAATCGGGACGATTGAACAGATAAATGTTACTCCAATAAAGAAAATTCATTTCATTTTAGGGAAATTAATTCCGTTCTGGATTATTGGTATTTTTGTTTTTACTGTTGGTTTAGTAGTTGTTTCTAGGCTTATTTACGGGATTGTCCCAATGGGGAATATTGTCTTGCTTTATAGTTTTTTATCAATTTATTTAGTTGCTCTTTTAGGTTTTGGATTGTTGGTTTCAACATATTCAGAAACCCAGCAACAAGCGATCTCTGTAGCATTTTTCTTTGTAATGATCTTTATTTTAATGAGCGGATTATTTACATCAATTGACAGCATGCCTGGTTGGGCTAAGATAATTGCACAGCTTAATCCTGTAACTTATTTTATCGAAGTGATGCGAATGATAGTATTAAAAGGCAGTAGCTTTAAGGATATTAAATGGCATTTTGTAATCGTTACAATATTTGCTTTTGTTTTGAATGGCTGGGCAATTCTGAACTATAAAAAAACGACTTAAAAGAATTTTACCGAACATGGAAACGTATATTTCTATTTTACGAGGAATCAATGTAAGTGGGCATAAATTGATAAAAATGCCAGAATTGCTTAAAATGTATGAAAGCTTAAATTTTAAAAAAGTGAAAACATATATTCAAAGTGGAAATGTCGTTTTTCAAGATAAAAAAACAAATTGCAAAAATCTGGAGGAAAAGATCTCAAAACAAATAGCGAATGATTTTCATTTTGAAGTTCCTGTATTGGTGAAAGAAAAAAGTGAGTTAATTACTATTTTGCAGAACAATCCATTCCTCGATAAAAGGAAAGAAGACGTTACCAAGCTTCATGTCACATTCTTGTCGAAGGAGCCTGAAATGGACAGTTTGGCGACAATAAAAGCTGGTAATTATAATAACGATGAATTTATTCTATCTGGTAAAACTGTTTATTTATTTTGTCCGGATGGATATGGTAGAACTAAATTGACCAACAATTTTTTTGAAAATAAATTAAAGGTGGTGGCGACAACTAGAAATTGGAACACCATTAATCAATTAGTAGAAATGGCAGAGGGTATTTCTATCAAATAGGACGAAGCGACCTTTTTTTAAAATAAAAATGTCCAACAAAATTTGTTGGACATTTTTATTTTTTTGGTAATAATTAAATTACGAATTTGGTTTAGCGGCTTCTTTTGCTTTCAAGCTTTTAGCAGCATCAATCATTGTTTGAGCAGCTTTTTCATCAAAAATTTCCCCTTTAATGTCTTCTACAATGTAGGAAACTGTACCAGGTTTTACAATTGTATAAAAATGGAATTCAGGTCCGGTTATTTCCGATTCCCAGAATAAAAAATTGGCTTCCTCTTTTACATAACGTTTGAATTTATTTACGTCATTACCTGCAATGTCACTTTTTGTTAAAGCGATATCTCCTTCACCTTCCGAAATTGAAATTTGAAAATCTTTTCCAACTTTTATTTCAGTTGCTCCCCATGATTGTTCTATAAGTTCCATTTTCCCTTTTGTAGAATCAGGAACCATAATTGATAATTGGTTACCATTGATTTGTAAATTCACCTCTGTCATTCCTGGGATAGAAACAGTAGCATCATCTTTTTTTGACCCACCACAACTTACCATAGTTAAGATTGCTGGAGCGGCTAATAGTAAAATTAGTTTTTTCATTTGTTTGTTTTGTTTGTTTTGTTCAACAAATATATAATATATGTAACAGAGTACAAATACAAATTTCAAAA
>CAIXIP010000347.1 GCA_903919535.1 uncultured Bacteroidota bacterium
GTATTTAAAAGTACACGAGAATCTGCTCGTTTTGAACTTTGCAGATTATATATGGTTGAAAGAGATTATATGAATGCTATTTATGCTTCCTATATTTTATTAGAAAAATATCCAGATAATTTATTTCTTAAAAAAACTGTTTCTCAGGGATTATACAATGTTCTTGTAAATAAATCCACAACTGGTAATCGCTCTACTTTATCAATATCTGGTAATAGTACAATGTCATCTAGGAGTTATGCTATTCCTGATTATGCATCAATAGAAGGTGCATCCCAACGTGTATATTATATGATGGAAAATCTTGAGTCAAAAGAACTAAACACTCTTGCATTGTCATATACATTTAAAGCTCATAAACAATATCCTGATGATAAAACTTTGTCGGCTTTGACCGACAGTTTGTTTTCATTTATGATAAACTCAAATAGTTTATTTCTTAATGATTTCTCAAAAAAATCAAAAGCCGAATTAAAAAGTCTAGATACAGTTGCAGTTGTTAAAGTAGATTCAACAGATGTTGAAGAAAGCAAATATTCAAAAATAAAAAAACAACAACAAAAAGTTGAAGTTGAGACGGATGATAATTTTACAAAATATGCATTTGTCGGATTGTTGAAAGATGATGAATTTGTAAACCGATATTCAAAAATGGCAAGAGGCTTAACTCAAAAGCCTACTACAACTGATGAGTATGTAAAAAAATCAAAACCTCAGGCAAAGAAAAAAACTACTGATGCTCCCTTCTTTGGTATTGATAAAGTTGTTTTTATTGATCCATTTTATATGAAAGTAAAAAATGAACATGGAAATGAAAATGTTCAGTTTTATGAATCGGAAGATCGTCAACAAGTGTTATTGGATATTCAAAAAAAATGTGCTGATCGTTTAAAATTGCAATATACTTGTTTGACTACAAAAGATATTGCTGCAGGAGATATTGAAAAATATAACGATAATGCATTGTTAAATGAATGGTTAGGCGAACGGTTTAAGCATGGTGATAATAATGATGAACTGGTAACAAGTTCAGAAAACATGAAACAGCTTATTGATAAGCTAGGTGCTAAATACGTGGCATGGAGTGGTGTTTATAATAGCAGAGGTCGATCATTCAGAAATACCTATTTCTTTATATTATTAGATCTGGAAACAGGGAAATTAATGAAGTTCGAAACCCGCTATACAAGATCGAAAGATAGCAACGACCTAATAACTTCATTTGTTTACAACTCGTTAATGCATGTTGCAAAGAAACCTAAATAATTTTTGTTTTATAGGTTAAAAAATGACAATAGTTATTTTAGAAATTAATATTGAAATAGCATCGGATAATAATCAATTGTATACATGAAAAATAAAATAGTTGTCTTTTTACTTCTTATTTCATGCTCTGTTTTTTCTCAAGTACCAGGTTATCTAGGTAAACGTTTTAGTATTGGATATTCAAATAACCTTTTTCCTTCTTTGTTTTATCCATCTGCAAATAGCACTGATAGGTATGAATTGGGTGTAAACACGACACATTGTATTGATATTGAATATGCTATAAAAAAGCGAACAACATTTTGTTTTTCTGTTGATTTTTATAAAACAGGTATGGCAAGAGAAGGAGGATACGGTTATTCATATAACGGGGCTTATGATTATGGCTCAGCTGTTTATCGTTCGGGAGATGGAACACCAATTCAGTTAAGGACGACTAATTTTTCATTAGGGTTCAAATTTTTTCGACCAGGATTCATTGCTCCAGTTGGGAAATATCAAAAATTAGAATTTATTTTGCTTTCAAATAAGATAACTTACGATCGTAACTCATTTTATGATCAATATTATTCTCCTGGTAATAATCTTTCATCTTTTGGTACTGGCGAATATGATTTTAAATCTTTTGCAATTGCTTTAACATTCGGGAGACAGCGGGTTTTGTTTAATTCGGTGATTATTGATACCGGATTCCGTTTGGGTGTTTCAACAAATGCGGTTTTTAGTTTTCTTGTTGATGATGTTTTTGAAGTGCGGACTAATAACACAGGTTTTGAGGGTGAATTAAAGCAAAACATGAATTATCGATTATTTGCTGCACAGTTATTTAATTTTCATATTGGTATAGGATTTTTAGCATTTTAAAAATGAAAAATAAGATAATAATATTATTGCTGCTGGTTTCAAGCACAGCTTTTTCTCAAGTACCAGGATACATGGGAAAGCATTTTGTAATAGGATACGATAATTATTTTTTGCCAGCCATTTGGGGACCAGGGAAAAATGAAGCGAATCCCAATTCGATTTTTTCTCCAGGATTCAATTCTACGCATTGCGTAAATATTGATATCACAGTAAAAAATCGTTTGAATATATGTTTTTCTGCCCAACACTTAAATACCGGAATAGCTTATAAAAAGGATAAATATGCCTACCCAAATTCTTCTACATTTACTGGTGATTTTGCAACTCCAGCTCAGTTGAGTTCAAACAATTTAGGATTTGGAATTAAGGTATTCAGAAGGGGATCCATTGCACCTGTAGGAAAATATAAAAAGATTGAGCTATTGCTTTTTTTCGAAAAAGTTAAATATCAAAACACTAAATTTTCTACTTACGATTATAGTTATGGCAATGAAACTGCCGTTACTTTGGGAACAGGGGAGTATAATTATAAAAATTTTGCGCTTGCTGTTACTTTTGGAAAGCAACAAATATTTTATGATAAAATAGTTTTGGATTATGGGATAAGGATTGCTTATACCCCAGCTTTTAATATCATTACAGTTGTTTCTGCAAGTGACAATGCAAATACCGCAGAGGTATCTTTTAAACAAGATGCTCGTTTTCGATTATTCCGACAACAATTATTTAATTTCCATATTGGTATAGGTTTTTTAGCTTTCTAATAAATGAAAAAAATTGCATTTCTTTTTTTTCTTTTTCTTGAAATTAATTTGAATGCTCAAGTTGCCGGATATATGGGCAAACGATTTTCTGTAGGTTATGAAAACTATTTTTTTATTGCATTTGCAGGCCCAACTGTAAGCCATTCCAACAGAACAACACCAACAGTTATTAATTTGCTTGGTATAAACAATGTTCATTGTTTAAATCTTGATTATGTTGTAAAAAGCAAAATAAGTATTTGTCTTTCATTCCAACATTTTAAAACAGGAGTTGATTACAGAATTCATAATCATTATGATAGGGCTTATTATATTGGTGATTTGAAAAAGCCGGCAATATTAACTTCAAATAATATTGGATTTGGATTTAAGATTTTTAAAAAACATTATGTAGCTCCGGTTGGTAAATATATGAAGTTCGAATTATTGTTATTGTTTTACGATTTAAAATACAACAACGAACAATTCCAAATACAAGATTACCAGAATTCTACCACAGAAAATGTTAGTAGGGGTAATGGAAAATATAGCTTTTCAAATTTTTCAACGGCTTGTTCCTATGGTAAACAAAGAGTTTTGTCTAATAAGTTTATACTTGATTATGGAATCAGAATGGCTTGTAAACCTGGCATGTTTATCCTTACATGGCAAGATAACAGAGATGAGAGGAATAAAACCAGAGATACATTTAACTGTGATGCACAATATCGAATATTACGACAACAATGTTTTAATCTTTATTTAGGTATAAGTTTTTTAGCTTTTTGATAAATGAAAAAAATCGTTGCTCTCTTACTTTTATTTTCCACTATAACACTTTCTGCGCAAGTAGCAGGATATATGGGTAAAAGATTTTCAATTGGGTATTCTAATTTGTTTTCACCATACATTGGTAATAATTACAGTTCAATTTATGGCTCTCAATTAAGGATCAAAGGATTAAATGTATCACACATATTAGATTTGAATTATATTATTCAATATCGCAAAGCAATTTGTGTTTCGGTATCCTATATAGGTTCGAAAATAGAAAACAACTCAGTTGCACCTGATTATCTAAATTACTATTCTTATAATTTTACCGAGCCAAAATATAATGCAAGGTCGTCATCTTTGGGTTTTTCTCTGGGACTGAAATTGTTTAAAAGGTCACTATTTGCCCCATTAGGGCCGTATGTGAAGTGGGAGGGGATATTTTTGTTGAACTCAATAAAATATAAGCCATATTCCTATACCTACTATAATTATAATCCAAACACTTCTGAGACGAAAAGCTACAATGGTGGACAATTATATTCAAAAGCTTTTGGAGCTGCTTTTGGTTTTGGTAAACAAAGAGTGTTTTTTGATAAATTATTGATTGATTATGGAATTAGGGGAGCTATTGTAATTAATTTAAATGATGATTTAAATAAAATCCATTCGGATTATGAAGCCGAATTAGCCAATAAAACATTTGATAAAATATTCTATCAGCAATTTATAAATTTGAGACTTGGTATTGGCTTTCTTGCATTTTAGTGGTTTACACTGAATTTTATTTTGTTCTCTTTACAAATCAACTTAGCAACATCTCTTCCTGTTTTGATCGCGATAGGTAATCCCCCACCGGGTTGATTCCAATGACTTGAGTAGTAAAAGTTTTTTAATCCTGGTAATTTAAAACCTACTGGAGATTTAGCTAATAAGTTTTTACCCGGTAACCACCCTTGTGTACTGCCTTTCCAGTTATTTGTGTATCGAAGAAATGTAGCCGGAGTAGCAACGTCAATTACTTCAATTTTGTCTTTTATTCCTCCAAGTCTTTTGTCTAAAAGCTCAATTATTTTTTCTAAGAAATCATTTTTTGCTTTTCTATATACCGGTCTGTTATTTTTTCGTGCATCGATCCAGAATTCTCGTTTTGTGGTATAAAAACTAACTGTTACCGTTGTTTTCCCTTCAGGAGCTTTTGTTGGGTCGTAATTATAAACATGTACTTCTAAACGCTCGTATATTGTTCCGTCAGGTGAAACTAATTTTTCTTCAAGAGGAACTCTGGAATAGTGTGGAAAATCTTTAAATTCTTTTGCGATACCAAATGAAAATTGCATTACAGAATAAAAAACTTCCAGTTTTTTTAAATTTTTTAAGTCGAGTATTTCCTGATTTGCGAATTTCCCCTCTAAGGCATCAAACACTGTATAATTCCAATCTGCAGCAGAAAGCGTAATGTCTGAATAATGTTTAACATCATTTCTAACTAATATGCCTTTTGCTATTCCATTTTCTGTAATTATTTTTTTTACAGGAGTATTGTAATGAATTTTTCCGCCTAGTGATAAATAACTGTCTTCAATTTTTTTTGAGAATGATAAGGATCCTCCAATTGGATATCCAGCACTTTTTTTATCGAAAACAGATAATGGCATAGTGAGCACCATCATATTTACTTCTTCGCCATCATATAACAATTCGAAACTTTCCCTTAAAAATGGATTTTTAAATCTTTTTGCATAGGTAAAGTTTGTTTCATTCTTGATTTTCAGGAACCAATACAAAAACTCAGCATAACGCATCATTTTTATTCCTCGAATCATTGATTTAAAAAATGGGAGATCATCCAAAATAGGAGGGAGGTCAAACTTTTGCATGATGCGCATTGGTTTGATAAAATTCTTTATTGCTTTGGTATCTTCAGGAGCAAGATCAATTAAATACGCTTGAAGTTTATCGAGGTTCGTATATAATTTGAAATTCTTTTCCCCGTATTTATTTTTGTTGTTTAGCAAGCCAACTTCAATTCGAATGTCGTGGTTATGAAATTTTATTTTTTTCATATCCAGTAATTCTGACCATAATTTGTAAAATGAGCTTCCTGAATCGGAGCCTAGTATCCAATGTGCACTGCCATCAAAGGTGTAACCATCTTTTGTCCAACTAGTACAAAGTCCGCCAGGAATAGAATGTTTTTCGAAGATCTGAGTTTCGAATCCATTCATTTGCAAATAACATCCCGCAGATAATCCTGAAACACCTGCTCCGATAATGTTAATTTTCATTTTTTATTGGTTTGGTGTTTTAAGTTTAAGGGAAATTAAACAAATTTTGAAATTATTTTTTTCGGAAAAATATCCCGTTACATTGCAGAACAACACCGGTTTTATTATCTGTAAATGCAGGAACAATGCTATTTAGTTGAAATCCATTTTGTTCCATATATTGCAAAACTTGAGGCAATAACCAATTTTGGTTTTCGTACAGAGGAATTAGTGAAATTTCCATTTCAATTCCTTTGGCTTTGTCGATCATGTTTTGAGCCCCTTTTAAAACTTCCTGCTCAAAACCTTGGACATCAATTTTTAAGAAAATATTTTGTGAATTTTTGCTGTATTCAGCACCAATTTCATCCAAAGGAAATACTTGTACTTTTTCTTTGCCAATAATATTTGAATCTGGAGCGCCCTCATAATGTGAGTCGAGCATTGTTAGCAAAGTGCTACTAACAGAATTGGCAGAAATATTAATTTCAATTTCTTCTTTTTTACTACCTATTGCGCAACGAGGGGCAACATCCCAATTTTTATATTTTTCAGATTCCTTTTTTATTTCGCTGTAAGCGGAAGTCAGAGGTTCAAATGATACAATTTTATTTTTATAGCCGGCATCAATAATTCCTGTTGCGTATTGGCCTTTGTTTGCACCAATATCAAAAACCAGATCAATGTTATAATGCTCCAGAAGTTTGATCCTTCTTAGCTCCTCACTTGTCGCTGCATTATATTTGCGAATAAGGATTCCGCAATTTTGAAAAAGTTTTTTTGTTATGCGTTCGAAGGTATTCATAGAGTGTAAAATTATATTTTTCTATTCGGCAATTACTCTTATCATATCATCCTTCACGGTAACATTGTACTTAGGATTTATTTTTTTTACGTGATCTGTTAATTCAGCTATTGTAGGGTAATCTCGTTTCCCGATAAATAAACGAGCATCATCAATGATCATCACGTGGCCTTTGTTGTTTTTGAAAACAGCGTCAATTTCAGCATAGATCGGACATTCAACTTTACTTAAAGCCGTGTCGCCACCGCAATAGTGACCATCCAGCCAAAATAAAGTTGGTTGGTCAAGTGTAGGCACAAGTTTTGGTAATATTTCTCCGCTATCTCCTTGTATCAAATTTATTTGAGAATCGTTTTTGAAACGTTGTTTCGCCTTTTCCCAAAATTCAGTGCTTAACTCAACAGAATATAACTTATCGAAATTGTTTTTTTGAGCTTCCATCATATCTCCTCTGAAAGTGCCTGTCTCCACCAACACTTTACATCCATGTTTTTTACCATATTCGGCAATGGTAAGTTGTTTTATTTTATGGGGAGGTGGAGTAGGAGCATTGTATCTGTTCCAGTCCATTACAATAAAATCAATTTCTGCATCATCGATATATCCCTTCTTAATCCATTCTGCGACAATAGGATTTTTTTTCCAGCGGTTTCTCAAAACTGGGATAACTACTTTTTTGGCTAAATTGACTATCGGTCTTGGTAATTTACTTTTCATTTATGATCTTATTTAATTCATATAACAGATGTCAAAAATAACAAAAAAATATGACCTGCAATTACTGAAATTCCTAATGTAGTATGGTTTAAAATCCGCTTGTTTTTGTATTATAGCATAATGCTATTCATTTTTTAATGATTATAATTACATTTGTAAAATAGAGATTCCTTAAATAACATCTATGTCGGGCGAAAAAGCATATAAAGGTTTTGTTTCTTTCATTACACAATGTGTGAATACTTTCCTTTCTGTTTTGAAAATTACTGTTCAATCGAAATTTGGATTGAAACTTCCAAAAGCCGAAGGAGATAGATGTATTGTACTTGCAAACGGACCTTCTTTAAAAAAATCACTTGAAAAAAATCCTGAATTATTTAAGCAAAATCCACTTGTTTGCGTGAATACATTTGCCGTAACCGATGAGTTTGAGTCATTGAAACCAAGGTATTATGTGATGCTTGATCCGTTTTTATGGGATATAAAAAATGAGACCAATTTAAAGACATTTAAAAATCTGGAAGAAAAAACAACTTGGAAATTGTATTTACTTATTCCGAAACACGCGATGAATAATCCAGCTTTTCAGGCCTTAAAAAATAAAAACAGCAATGTAATATTAACACCATTTAATTATACTGTATTTAAAGGATTTCCGAACATTGCTCATTGGTTTTACAATAAAAATTTGGCAATGCCACAAAGTTTAAATGTTACTATCACAGCTTTGTTTTTGGGTGTCAATATTGGTTATAAAGAAATCTTTTTAGTTGGTGCAGATCATACCTGGCATGAGAATTTGCATATGAGTTATGAAAACATCCTTCATACAAAAGTGACTCACTTTTATGAAAATGATTCGGAAATTAAATTAGTGCCGTATTATATATGTGGAATTCCCGCAAACGGAACTCGTAAAGCACACGAATTTTTCGATATTTGGAGCAGAACTTTTTATGCATATCATCTGATTAATGATTATGCAATTGCCCACAATTGTTCCGTTTTAAATGCTAGTGAGGTCTCTTTTATTGACGCATTTAAGCGAATAAAACTTTGATATAGTAAAGATTTTAAAAGAATGAAAAATATATTAATTACTATTTGTGCACGAGGTGGATCAAAAGGTATTCCTGGAAAGAATATTAAGATAATGAATGGGCGCCCTTTGATTGCCTATACAATTGAAACGGCCTTGAAGTATTCAAAGTTGCATAATGTTCAAATTGGTCTTTCAACAGATTCTATTGATATTAAAAACACTGCAGAAGAATTTGGAATTAAAACAGATTATGTTCGTTCTGCAGATTTGGCAACCGATAGTGCAGGAAAATTGCCTGTAATTAAGGATGTTATGCTTTATCATGAGAAAATAAATAATATAACTTTTGACTTTGTTATTGATCTGGATATTACTTCCCCTTTAAGGACAATTGAAGATCTGGAATCGGCATTAAATATTTTAATTGCAAATGAAGAAGCTGTTAATTTATTTTCGGTAAGTAAGGCGCACCGTAATCCTTACTTTAATATGGTAGAAGAGCAGCCTGGTGGCTTTTATTATTTAGTAAAAAGTGGAAATTTTTTAACACGTCAGTCTTCACCAAAGGTTTACGACTTAAATGCATCATTTTATATTTTTAAACGCAATTTCTTTGAAATGTATAATTCTGCAATGACTCCTAAAAGCATCATTTATGAAGTGCCTCACGTTTGTTTTGACTTAGATGAACCTTTAGATTTTGAATTTTTAGAATTTTTATTGAAGAATAAAAAATTAAATTTTGAACTATGAAAATACTTATTATTGGATTAGGCTCAATCGCTAAAAAGCATATTAAAGCAATTAAGGAGGTCGATGCCAATGTTCATTTATATGCCTTACGTAATAGCGCTGTTTCTGAAAACTATGAAGATGTTATAAATGTTTTTTCCGTGGATGAATGTCCGGAAATTGATTTTGTTATTATTTCAAACCCAACAGCATTTCATGCAGATGCAATTCGAAAAGTTGCTCACCTAAAAAAGCCTTTATTCATTGAAAAGCCTCCATTTCATAAGTTAGATAATGCGAAGGAGGTTATGGATATCGTTTCAGAGAACAACCTTAAAACCTATACAGCTTTCAATTTGCGCTTCCTGGATTGTTTAAAATATGTAAAGAAAAATATTCAAATAAATAAAGTTCAGGAAGTGAATGTTTATTGTGGCTCCTATTTGCCAGCTTGGAGGAGCAATAGCGATTATAAAAATAACTACAGTGCTAACGCGGATTTAGGTGGTGGTGCTCATTTGGACTTGATACATGAATTAGATTATGTTTTATGGATTTTTGGTCAGCCACTTGAAGTAAGATCTATTTTGAGAAGTAAATCTAAAATTGATATTAAAGCAGTTGATTATGCTAATTATGCGCTTATTTACAATGATTTTGTTGTCAATATTATTTTGAATTACTATAGAAGAGATGCAAAGAGAACCTGTGAAATAGTGTTTGATGATGCAACATGGAATGTAAATTTGCTCACAAATAGCGTTAGTAATGAAGGAAATGGTGCTGTTGTTTTTGAATCAAAACAAACAGGATTGGATACATATAAAGATCAAATGGACTATTTTTACAAAACTATTTCTAGGAATGAAATTCCTACGAATTCATTATCTGAATCATTAAATACTTTAAAAATTGCTTTGTCATGATAAATTTAAAAAATAAAATTATTGTTGTTGTTGGTGGAAATGGATTGCTCGGAAAAGAGTTTGTGAAAGAGATTCGGGAAAATGAAGGCATTGCTATTAATGCAGATATTAAGCTAGATTCTGATCTTGATAAACACAATTTTGAATGTGATATTACAGATGAAAATTCAATTAAAAATTTAATTGAAAATGTAATAAATAAGTTTGGTAGAATTGATGGATGGATCAATACGGCTTATCCTCGGACTGCGGATTGGGGAGATAGGATAGATAACATTGATTTTGATTCATTCAGAAAGAATGTAGATATGCACATGAATGGATATTTTATTGCCTCCAAATTAGCGATAGATGCGATGTTACCAAATCAAAAAGGGAGTCTGATAAATATCTCATCTATTTATGGAATTGTTGGGCCTGATTTTACAGTATATGAAGGAACAAAAATGTCGAATTCGGTTACTTACGCAGCTATTAAAGGTGGGATTGTAAATTTCACAAGGTTTTTGGCGTCCTATTATGGTGGCAACGGTATTCGTGTTAACACTGTTTCTCCAGGTGGAATTTTTGACAACCAACCAGAACCTTTTTTGTCAAATTACAATAAAAAAGTTCCATTAAAAAGAATGGGGACTCCGCAAGATATTGCTCCAGGAGTAGTTTATTTATTATCAGATGCAGCAAATTATGTTACTGGTCAAAATCTAATTATAGATGGTGGTTGGACCTGTATTTAATATTTTGAACTACTAATATAAATGAAAACTAAACAACTTACAGAAGGGAGTTCCTTGTTTTTGGATCTACTCAGAGCATTTTCTGTTCAGTTAGTTGTTGTTGGACATGGAATAAGTTTTTGCGCGATATTCCCATTATTGCAGCCTCCTTATTTCCCTTTTATGCAAAATATTGCCGTGGTAATATTTTTCCTGCTTTCAGGATATCTAATAAGTAATTCGATTTTTTATAATATCTCATCTAATAAAAATTATTCTTTCACTTCTTATTTTATTGATAGGTTTTCAAGGATATATTCAGCTTTGATTCCTGCCTTGATCTTTGTTTTTTTTATTGATTACTTCAGTGTTTTTAAAAACTCAGTAAATTATATTTATTCTGATGCTTTTAATATAAAAACATTGATAGGTAATATTTTTATGTTGCAGGATTTTCCATTCCTAAAACATATATCATTAAAAATTACATCATTTGGTTCTGCCCGCCCTTTATGGACTTTGGCTATTGAATGGTGGATCTATATGTGGTTTGGGTTTCTGTCAATAAAAATAATAAAAGCAAATAAATTATCGATTTTCAATATCCTGTTTTTTGTATTCTTGTGTATCGTTCCAGCGTATAATATTATAGCAGGAAGAGGAAATGGATTAACTATTTATTGGTTATTTGGTTTACTTGTTTGTTTGCTATACGATAAATACAAGAACCTAGAACTAAAAAAATCAATTAAGTGGGTCATGCTACTATTGTTTCTTTTATTGGCTGCTGCCAGAGTAGGATATACTTTACAGGAATACGAAGGGATATTTGTTTTTTTATTAGCAGCCAGCCTATTAATTTCAATTGAACTGTCGAGCAATCTCAGCATAAATAAAAACCTTTCAAAGGTTGTGAGATTAATAGCGAATTATTCATATACCTTATATTTGATTCATTATAGCATTTATGATTTTTTACTTTCGCATTATAAAAATGATTTTTCAGGAAATACACTATTTATTTCGGGCTTTATTATATCCAATATAACAGCCTTAGTGATTGGATATTTCACAGAAACCAAACTGACAAAATTTGTGAAAGTAAAATTAAAAGGGAGATTTGTTCCAACTACATTGTCAAAATAAATGCATTTTTTATGACTCTTCACTTTCTCGACTTCGCTCGAATGGACTAGCGCGCTGTCAGTTCGAGTGTTTTTCTTTTTTTGAAAAATGTATCGAGAACAAGAGATAGGACTTCTCGATACTCTCCCTTTGGTCGAACTCGAACTGACGGAGTACAGTATTTACTTTTCAATAGATTGAGTATCTATTGTTAAAAACAGGTTCGTTTCACTAAAAGTAAATATGTTTTACATCTTCCTGAGCTTTATAAAAATCTTCCACTCGCCCAATGTCTAGCCAATATCCAAGAATAGGATAAGAAATTAATTTTTTACTGTTCGCGATAACGGCCTCCATAAAATGTGTTGCATCAAACGCATCATTATCCGGAATCAGGTCAATCAATTCTTTTTTAAATAAATAAATTCCTGCATTGGAATAATACGTGTAACGCGGTTTTTCGCTGAATGATGTTACTTCGTTTTTTGAGTTTATATCCATCACTGCATACGGAATGTCAATGTGATAGGGGATTGTAGCCACTTGCATATCTGCTCCCGATTCAATGAATTTTTTATAGAAATCCTGAAAATCTATATTGGTAAGTAAATCAGAGTTCATCAAAAGAACCGAATCATAAATAAATTTGCGAATGAGCTTTACAGAGCCAATGGTGCCTAAAGGTTTTTCTTCTTTAACAATGTTAATTGAAATCCCATCTGTTTTATTTTCTTCAACTCCTGCAATTATCTGGTCTGCCAAATGACCAACAGATATGTGAAAATTATTTACACCATAGTTTGTAAGTCGTTCAATGTTCCTAATAATAATAGGTTTGTCACCTATCTTCAGCATGGATTTCGGAATATTATCAGTCAACGGTTTTAGTCGTTTTCCTTTTCCTCCTGCCATTAATACAGCATCCACAGGAATTATGGAACGTACTTTTTCGAGATCGATTATTCTAACAATTTTTTTATTCCCATCAATCACTGGAATAAACCTAATTCCATCATCCTTGTATTTATTTACTTTTTCAAAATTGTTTTCAGATTCTACAA
>CAIXIP010000348.1 GCA_903919535.1 uncultured Bacteroidota bacterium
TACTCCTGAAGGATACTCCAAATTTGTTTTCTTTAGAGTAACATCAGAAAACTTTTTACTGATTTTTAGTGCTTGAGAATATTGGTCGGTAAATAAATAACAGTAATACAAATACTCTTTTAAGAGTTCGTCACGATTATCCATTTGATAAGCTTTTTCGAAATGATATAATGCTTTTCTATATTGATGTAATTCATAATATGCAATTCCTAATCGTAATCTCAGGTAATAGAAATCGATATTATTGTTTAGTGCTTTTTCAGAATAATTTATTAGTAACATCCAGTCGTGACGGAGGAAATGATCATAGGAAATAAAATCTACAGTTTCAACCTCAGCAGGATCCTGATTGGTTAATTTTGTAGAATTATTTTGAGCATCTGAACTAACAGAAACAATTAGAAGTGTGATGATAAAAAATATTATTCTATACATTTCGCAGTCATCCTCCCTTGTTTAGTTTCAATTATTAACTCGGCAATTTTATTTTTTTTGATTGATATTTTATAGTGCATTTCTTTTAAAATTCTTTTCCCAAGTTTAACACTTGCAACACTTTCAATTTTTATTTCTCTTGGTGTAATTGCATCATCAATAAAAGAAAATCGAGAAACATATTCGGCTTTTAAATAAATTTTAAAGGGAGCAATAAAGTCTTGAATAAAACGGCTAAAACCTGAGTAGAATCCTTCAATTGGTAAATTGTCGGTTATCTCCAAGTCATCATAATATCCCATTAATATTTTATTTGTTGCAAGATAAAAATGGTAAAGTACAGAGTTTTTGTCGCCTACAAATTCTGTAAAATAATGAAGTGTTCCGTTGTTCACAAAATAGGCGTACGACTTTGTGTTATGGCAATATAAGTAGGATTGATTCCAAGCATCAACAAATACTTCCCATTTAAATACTTCTTTTTTACCTTCATTATTTTCAACTTCATATTTCATTGTTACCCCGGGAATAAAATTAAATGCTTCGGCAAGTAAGTTTGTGATTGCAACACGTGATAAAGTTTGTCCTTCTTCAGGATATCCAAATGCATGGAATTTATATTTTCCATTTAATTTCGACATGTAATAACTGATAGGATAGAGCAAAGTTTTTGATGCGATATATGGTGTGCTTTGCAATTGAAAATGAATATGTGGTTCAGGCGAACGACCAGAACTACCGCATGTAGCCAGCAAATCACCGCGTTGCACGAAATCACCAATACGCACTTTTATATTTCCCTTTTTTAAGTGACTAAGTTTGCTGAATAAAAAATCTCCATGTTTGATGATGATTGTATTTCCCCAATTTTGATTGATGTCGACATCACCAACTTCGTTATCATTTACTCCATCATAAATATTCCAAATGGTTCCTGCACAAGGTGCAAGTACTGGTAAGTTATAACAATAAAAATCGGTAACATCTGTTCCAGGCAAACGAAAAGTATGCTGCATTTCATCAACAACCACAAAGTCCCAGGCATATCGCCAATCTTCTTTATGTGTGTATTTACCATCAAACCCCTGCGATACAAACCATTCTCCAAAAAATGGAAGATGAATATGGAAATAGGTTTCATTTTTAAAGCGTTCGTTGCGGTTATAAAAATGGTATAAGTTTTTTTCGGGAGAAAATAATTGACGAGGAACTATACTTAATCCTTTAAAATATACTCTGCTATTTAATAACATCATAAATAAAATGATGGCAATATTAAAAGGTAGTGAATATAATGGTAGTTGATAGGGTGCTAGTAAATTTACGGTAGCGCTTATTAATACAGCTATTACAGGCATTGCTATAATTACCAAAATATAAGAACGGATAGATGGAATAATAAAAAAACCACCAAGAGTTATTGCTGTGAGAATAAAGTTAAATCCGATATAAGAATACAATAACTGATTAAATTCTCCAACCATTAAAAAGTAAAAAAGATAACCAATACTAAAACCAATTAAGGATAATGAAAATGCAATTCGTGAATAAATTAGCAGACCAATTGCTGCTAAAATTCCGGCAATAATATTATACTGAAAAAATATTGCTGCCAGTGATTTAAAATACACATCAAAAAATAAAGGAAGATGTAAATAAGTGGAAAGGGCATCTATTCTGATATTATCAACTCGAATGTTTATTTCAATATTTTTAAATGTTTGGAGGCTTAAAACCACCATCCATAAACTCAATAAAAATGGTAAACTAAGAACCGGGATTTTATATTTTAAAATAATATTATGAAACAGCACACTCAATAAAACAGTAATGATAGAAGCACAAA
>CAIXIP010000349.1 GCA_903919535.1 uncultured Bacteroidota bacterium
CTAAAAAATGATTGCTAAATGTACAAACAATTATTAAACCCGAAAATGATTATTGCCTATTTGGCAGATTTGAAAAAATCATCGTAAGCAACTTCCTTATTTTCCAAAGTAAATTTGGTTTTAAATAATTCCATTACTTTTTGTCCGTAAAGTTTTTCGTATAGTTTTTTTGCTTCTTCTTCATTAGATAAGACACGTTGAGCTGTTTTGTCTAAATCTTCATCACTCATAGGTGCTTGTCCCATTTGTCCGAATTGTTGAAGAATCAGTTGTTTTGTATGCGCTATTAATTCTTCGCTTGCCACTTTTAGCTCATTATCTTTGATAATTTTATTCTCAATCAATTGCCACTTTAATCCTTTTGAATAACCATCAAATTCTAGATCAATTTGTTCAGGAGTTACAGGTTTTTCATTTACTGCAATGATCCATCTTTTTAAAAATTCAGTTGGTAAATTGAAGTTGATGCTGTTCATCAAATGCTCAACTACTTCGTTGTAAAACTTACGTTCGCTGTCATTCACGAACATGTTAGCCAATTCGTCTTTAATTTTCGCTTTGAATTCCTCTTCGCTGGTCACATTTCCCGGACCGTAAATTTTATCAAACAATTCTTGATTAATTTCAGCAGCACCTAGGCGGCTGATGTTTTTTACAGTAAATTGAATTTTTGAAGTTAATGATTCAGCAGCAGCATTGTCTATTCCAAGCAATGTTGCAAGTTCAGTAGCATTTTCTGAAATACTTTGAGCATCTAAAACAACTTTGTCATCTTTTTTTAAACCTGTTAATGCTTTTTTAGTTGCCTCGTTTTTTACTCTTTCTAAAAACAATGACCCTGTTTTGAAAATTCCACCTGCCAAAATTTCTCCATTTGCATCTAATTCTACAAAATCGCCATTTAGCATATCTGTATCATTTGAAACTTCAACATTTTCAATTTTACCATAACGTTTTGCTATATCAGTGATGTACTTTGTAACTAAAGCTTCGTCCACTAATACTGTTTGGTATTCAAATTTTTGTTTTGCAGAAAGCTCAACATTAAATTTAGGCGCTAAGCCCATATCGTATAAAAACTCAAATTCTTGTTGGTTATCCCAATCAATAATACTATCAGCTTTTGGCAAAGGATTGCCCAGAACTTCAATTTTGTTATCATTTAGATATTTATACAACGAATCATTAAGCAATTTGTTGATCTCATCAACCATTATTGACTTACCATACATTTTTTTGATCATTCCTGTAGGAACTTTACCTGGACGGAAGCCTGGGATGTTTGCTTTTTTCTGATAATCTTTTAAAGCCGTTTCTACTTTTGGTAAATAATCTTCAGCAACCACTTTTACTTTAAGTACTGCGTTTAACTCGTCAATATTTTCTTGAATGATGTTCATTTTGTAAAATGTTTAATTGATACGTAATTGATTTTATTTTTTAAGGGACACAAAAGTACAAAAAGTTTTGGATGTAACTATTGATTTTAGCAAGCGGAAGCAAAAAAATAGTGATAATATAAGGCAGATTTGAATTAAATGAAAAAAGTCCCGCTCTAGCAATAGAGCGGGACTTTTTAGGTAAATTATACTTTAATATAATTATGCTAATCTTACGTTTACAGCATTTAAACCTTTTTTGCCTTCTTGAACTTCAAAAAGTACTTCGTCATTTTGACGAATTTCTTCTTTTAATCCAGACACATGAACAAAGAATTCTTCATTTGAGTCATTAGCTTTAATGAATCCAAATCCTTTTGTTTCATTAAAAAACTTTACAGTTCCATTTTTCATTTTAATAATAATATTTTGATTAATAATTATCACAAAGATACACTAAATAAACTGAAATGCTTGAAATAATTGCATTTTGTTGGAAATAGCTATAGGCAATCCTTTGTTTATTGTGGTTTTCGGGAGAGAAAATATAACCTTCAGACTTAAAATTTCTTCTTTTTGACAGAATAAATGAGACTTAATTTCTCTTTGTCATTCTTATCTACTAGCACATTCAACTCAATTGGGTCTAAAATTCTTTTACTGCCATCAGTGGAATTCCAAGTAAAAGGATGCGGTACAACAAAAAAATAAATCATAAAAAAGTGTCTACTTTTAATTACAGGCTAATTAACTAACCTATAGATTTATATAATTTCATTACCTTTGTACCAACATCAAGATTCACTTAAATGTGAAACCAACCGAGCCGAGAGGCTACGGTGGTGAAAACGATGAGGACTTGCAGTCAAAATAAATCGCAAAAACTCCCAATCAATTTTTCTCGATGTAATGAATTTAGTGTTAACCCTAAAATTATTACACAATGAAAACAGCACAAAAAAAACAACCGGAACAACAGCAAAACAGAATCAAAGATTTTCTGTTCAGCATTTACAAACTGATCTTTAAAAAGAATTTTTCAAATCTGGAGAAAATTGGAACCGAACCACCTGAAAAATCTCTTTTGCATGAAGGATTAGAGGCATACGATGAAGCGAAAAAACTTTTCAATCTCAATGTAAAAAGCAAGGAAAAAATTGATCAGGAAATGTTAGTATTCTTTAATAAGGCTATCGAGTGCGGGGTTCAAGAAGCGTTAACTTTGCGGGCTTTTTGTTTACATGGAATGGGGTTTCATAAAGATGCGATTCAAGATTTTGACAATTCAATATATCGCTCTAAAGTAGACCCCAATCTCTATTTCGGCAGAGGGCTTGCCAAAAGTAATATTGCAAATTATGAAGGTGCTATCGAGGATTTGACATTGGCGATTGAACTTTCAAAAATTGATACTAAATTAAATCATGGTTATAATTCTAAGATGAAAGAGTCCGGCTGGAATTCGGTATCTCAGTTTTATGAAAGCCAATTGAATGACATTATACAACAAAAAGAAAATTCTGAAAAAGAAGCTGCGAAGATAAGTAAGCAAAGGGAAGATATGCAACTGCAACTTAAAATGAATACAGCTACATTTTCCGAAGCATTTGCCAAGCAAAAGAAAATTTATGATAAGGTTGGGCAAGCTTTCCTATTGATGTTACAGAAACAGTCTGAAGCAAAAAGTACGGTCGAAAATAAAAACAAACAGGAGATAATAAATCCTTCTGTGAATTTTTATAAGTGGGAGGAGTGGACAAAAATAGGTAGTAGAAGTATTTGTATAGCTTGGAATAAACTGCCATTTTATCACAAGAGATCCATTATTTGGAGGGGTATTACTATTCATGCCCAAATTAGCGACACCAATAGTGATTTGGGTTTCAGAAAGGTAATTGTTTTTGTGATTAATAATAAAATATTTCGTTTCGGTTTAGGAAAATGGAAATATATGGTTGGTAGTATTGGAACACCACCTGAAATAAAGTGTCAAACTCATTCACTAAAAATAAAAACAGATTTCCGCGCGATGACTCTGACACTGACAGAAGAATCATTGAATAACATTGATGAAATGCTAAAAAACGTTGAAAACCAATTTGATTTTTTTGATACACCGGATAATGTTCTTTTTGAAGTGCCAATAAAAATAGCACCAGTACCTGTTGATCCTTTTCGAGTTTATTTATTTGAAGACAGAGGAAATGAAGTGTGTATAGATTGTTCTGCTTATTTTAACGAAGAAGGATTAACAGTTGAATATAGGGAAATGGGGAGAAGGAGCTATTATGAAGATGAATATTATATTACTGTTAAAAGAAGTAATTTGCACCTTGTTTATAAAGAGTTTGAAATAATAAATGATGAAAAGGTTGAGCTTTTACAAGCCATTCTTAAATCGTACAATGACAAAGATTGTTTTAAAAATTTCAGAACCTTTTTAGAACTAAAGGACATCCCATTCGACAATGGCGTGCGACATGATTAATATTCAATAGATAGAATCTTAAATCAAAAATACAATTGCTTTCAATGGTACACGGTCTATTGGAACGAGTTTCGGTTTTCGAAAACCCCGCCCCCATGCGGAGGTGATTATTACAATATCCGTTACACGAAATATTTTTTTTACCATTCCTGAAACCACTTCCGGTTTTCAATCTTTACTATAAAATTGTTCTCAGCAAGTATTTCAAATAACTTTTCAAAACTGATCCCGCGTTCCGGTGTATTGTAATTGTATATCAACTGTTTGTGTTTTTCAGCGTTTTCGACCTCACAGATCATTCTTTCAAACACAGATGCGATAACAGGGTATTGTTTGTTCAATTCGCTCTTATTCATTGTGTATAGGCTTTTTAATACAAAAGCAAAATTACTTAAAAAAGAGGCTGGAATTGAAAAAGGGGGAAAGGGGTAATTTCGGTTTCATGCCAGTATTAATTATAATTAAAGGAGTACAGATATGCATTTATGAAAAAAAAGAAGAAAGTGAAGCTGGAGTCCAACATGCTTAAAAATTAAATTTATGCTCTTTAAGTTATAATTGCGGGGAGTATGCGGGGGAAAAGACAAAAGAAAAAACCGTAAGAGCCTTTTTTTTAGCTACTTACGGTTTATTTTTGTGCGGATGAAGGGACTCGAACCCCCACGCCTTGCGGCACCAGATCCTAAGTCTGGCGCGGCTGCCAATTACGCCACATCCGCATTTGTTATAAAATAGGAACGCAAAGATATATTTTTTTTAAATGCAAAAAAAAATCTTCTTACAATAAAAGTAATTTAGTCGAAAAAGTGTTTAAAACTTCATCTGTTTGATGCAGATGATTTTAGTACTTTTGAAACCTACTAAATGTTTTTGAATGCTAGTTATTGATCCAAAAGAGGTAAAAACGTCAGTTCTACATAGCTATTTGCTTGGAGCTGTTGCTCCACGCCCAATTGCTTTTTCCAGTACAATTGATAAAGATGGCAATCCCAATTTGGCACCATTTAGTTTTTTTAATGTGTTTAGTGCAAATCCACCAATTGTAATATTTTCACCTGCAAAAAGTGGTAGAACAGGACTAAATAAAAATACATTTGAAAATATTAAAGAGGTTCCCGAGGTAGTTATCAATATGGTTAGTTACGACATTGTTCAACAAATGTCATTGGCTAGTACTGAATATCCCAAAGGCGTAAATGAATTTACTAAAGCCGGATTTACACCGGTGGCTTCTTTTAATGTTAAGCCATTTAGGGTAAAAGAATCCCCAGTTCAGCTGGAATGCAAGGTAAAGCAAGTTATAGAACTAGGAAATGAAGGAGGGGCTGGGAATTTAATTGTTTGTGAGGTAGTGCTAATGCACATAAGCGAGCATGTTTTAGATGAAAATAAACAAATAGATCCGAATAAAATTGATTTGGTTGCTCGCCTCGGAGGAAATTGGTATAGCAGAACCAATGGAAAATCATTGTTTGAAGTTGGTAAGCCTTTACAAAATTTGGGAATAGGAGTGGATTCGATTCCAGATTATATTCGTAGTTCAAATGTACTTACAGGGAATAATTTAGGGCAACTAGGTAATATCGAAAAACTCCCTTCAACTGATGAGATTGTTCAATACAAAAACTCAGGTGCTATAAACGAGGCTTTTGAAGTATATGGTAGGAATTTAGAAAAATTGGAAAACCATTTACATCATTTAGCTAAAGGTTTGTTGGAAAACGGCAAAGTACAAGAAGCTTGGAAAGTATTATTATCTGTAAATCATTGATTAAAATCGAAATAATAAAAATAAATATATAATAAAAACTAAGAAAAATGGACATCACAGGAATTTTAAAAGTAAAAAGTGAAGCACAACAAGTATCAGAAAAATTCAAGAAAAGAGAATTTGTTTTAACTGATAATTCATCACAATATCCACAACATATTTCTTTTCAGTTGACTCAGGATAAGTGTAATTTGATTGACAATTACTCCGTAGGTTCCGAAATTAAAGTGCATTTTAATTTGCGTGGACGTGAGTGGACAAGCCCTAAAGGAGAGATAAAATATTTCAATACACTTGAAGCTTGGCGTATTGAAACAATCAGTGCTGGTTCTGGTGCAACATCATCTTCTTCGGCAGGTAATCAAGGAGATGTTGCTGAAACAACTTTTACTGCTACATCACAAGAAGACGATCTTCCTTTTTAAGAAGAGGTATTTCAAAAATAAAAAAAGAGCCAATTCAGAAAATATCTGAATTGGCTCTTTTTTATTTTTATTTTTTTAATACATCAGTTGCTCATCTTCAACAGATTTTGTGTCAAGGGAGTCCCGTAAACCGTTACCAAGCAATACAAATGCTAGAACCATTATCATTATTGCTAATCCTGGTAAAAATGCAAGATATGGTGCATCTCCGATAATGTAACCGCGATGCGCATTAATCATCGCCCCCCACGATGCGGTTGGTGGTTGTGCACCTATTCCTAAAAAACTTAATCCCGCTTCAATTAAAATTGCGGCAGCAAAGTTAGCAGCAGAAATTACAATAACAGGCCCCATAACATTTGGTAAAACATGTCGCATGATAATTCTAAAATGAGAATAGCCTAATGCCCTTCCTGCTTCAACAAATTCCATTTCACGTATACTCATTATCTGTCCGCGGATAACACGCGCAACCTCTACCCACATTGTTAAACCAACAGCAATAAATACTTGCCAGAAACCTTTTCCCAAAGCTAATGTAATAGCAATAACAAGTAAAAGTGTAGGGACGGACCAAACGACATTAATGAACCATATAATAATATTATCAACCCACCCACGATAGTAACCGGCAAGAGAACCCATTAATATGCCTATTAGTAAAGAAATTACTACGGAAACAAATCCTACAGAAAAAGATACCCTGGTGCCAATCATCAATCGGCTTAGTAAGTCTCTGCCTGCAGGGTCAGTACCTAAAATGTATTTTTTTGTAACGATATTGTTTTTTTCAATTTCGGATTGAAGTTCTTTGATTGTTTTTCGTATTTTTTTATTGCTTCCAAACTCATAAAACTCAATATAACCTTTGTCAATATTGTTTTCGATCGGAGAATTATAGTTAATCGCGTATACAACATCAGCCAGGTTAAATTTTATTTCTGTGCCAATTCGTTTTTCATCACCTGTATATTCTCTGATTACAATATCGTTTCCTTCAAATCGATACATCGCATATGGAATGGATCTATAATCACTTACTTCTCCAAAAGCCATTTTATATAAAAAATTTACCTTATGTGAAGGTTCATTTTTTCGTTTCAATAACATTTCTGCTTTAAATCCGGGTGGTTTTTTTGATAGTTCGAGTAGTTGGTCATTTGCATCAGGCGTACAATCAGGTGTTATTAAAAACCCCAATATTGCCATTACCATGCACAATCCAATTACTATAAAGCCAAACATGGCAAGCTTATTTTTCTTAAGCTTTTGCCATGCATAGTATGATAGAGAATGAGAGTAACTATCTGCTTTTTTTGACATTCAATTTTTTATATTTCGGTCTTTCCAATTGTATTTTCCAATAAATCCAAACAAACCAATAACGACAATGTAAAATAAATAAAATAGTTGTTCGGGCAAAAAATAAATCAAAAAGCGTTTCTTGTTAAAAAAAGTTCCAGCTAAAAATAATAACAAAAAATCAATAATACATTTTATTCCCAAAAGAATAAGACCAATTTTAAGAATTAATAGATGGAAATCATTATTTGTATAACAGAATCCAATAAAAAGAGAAAATAACAGCATTAAATTAAACAAATAAACGATAACAGAAATAAATTTAGTTTCGGAATTTAAAGCGGCAAAACCTTTGGAAGCCCATCTGACACGTTGATTTATAAATTCTTTTATTGTTGATTTAGCCTTTGTTGAAACTAAAGCTTCCCGATGTTTTAAAAATTGTATCCCTTTCGGATATTTCTGCTTTATTTTATACATCAATAATACATCATCACCAGAGGCTGATTTGTCAATGTTTTCAAAGCCTTTTACTTCAATAAATACTTTTTTTGAATACGCCAGATTTGCGCCATTACACATAATTGCTTTGTTGAAATACAAAGATGCTCCGCTACTTGCCATCAGTGCCATGAATTCGAGGCTTTGCATCTTTTCAAAACTGTTTTTTTCGTCATAAAAACATACAGGCGAAACAATCATTTTTGCATTTGAATGAATATAAAAATTTACAATTGTGTTTAACCAGTTAGTACCCATAATGCAATCTGCATCAGTTGTTACAATTAATTCACCAGTTGAATTATTAATTCCAAGGCTGATTGCTTGTTTTTTGCCAATTAAATCAGACTTTGAAAGAGAAATTAATTTAATGTAGTGATGAATTTTACAATAAGCTTCAACCTTTTCAACAGTTGTGTCAGTAGAGTGATCGTCAACAATAATGACCTCAATATTATTTTTGAAATACGATTGATTTAAAATAGAATTCAAGCAATTCGAAATAGTATGTTCTTCGTTTCTAACAGCAATAATTATTGAAACCTTTGTTCCAATTGAGTTTGAATTGAAGGATGGAGGTTGCTGTTTAACCCATGCAAAGCAATAGAGGGCAATGATGACGATGTATGTTATTCCAATTAAAATTAGAATAAAGGAAAAAATATAAAAAAAATAATCTGTCATTGAGGTATTTTAAAAAACTTTAGATTCCAAACAAAAAATTCACCAATCAATGCCGGAATAGCTAAATTAATAATCCACAATAGCAAAGATGCGGCAACTACAGCAGTTGAATCATTAGTTACGGCACTAAAAAAATAAACTGCAGTGGCTCCCCTAACTGCAATTTCTGAAATTGCAAATGTTGGTATTGCTGATGTAATCAGAAAAGTAATTGCGATCAATGTGAATGCAGTTGCAAAATCGAGATGAACATTAAACACTCGAAGCGCTAAATAATATTGTACTGAAAAAACAAAATATCGAATGACAGATAAAACTAATACGCTTAATAATTGCTTTTTTTTCGTTTCAAACAGTGCATTTAAGTTTTTTACTGGTTTAGCGAAAAAAAATATTTTTGTCTTAAATACTATTAAAAATAAAATTAAACTGATGCAGATAATAATTGAAAATAATATCACATCCCAATTTGTAATTTCAAGAATAGGGTGAGAGTTATCATATCCCATTTTATAATAAAAAAACAAAGCCGTTAAGCCAACTATAATTGTAACAAAGAGCTGAGAGAAACTTCCGATAAAGCTTTTGATCGTTGCTTCAATTTTATTTGCTTTTTCTAGAAAAAATATTCGCCCTGCAAATTCACCAACTCTGTTTGGAGTAAAAATGCTAATTGTTATTCCTGAGAATATTGATTTAAGTGATTTTGCGAATGTTATTTCTTCAAGTGAATGAATTAATATTTTCCATTTCAACGCTTCTAGCCCCCAATTAATTGGCATAAGAAGAAACAATGTAATTAGAATAATAATAGTTGATTGCTGAAATAAATTACTGAAATCAATTGTAATATTTGCTTCTATTACTTTTACCAAGATATACCAAAATGAAAGAACTAAAATTATTATCTTAATTAAAAGACTTATAACTTTGTAAAAACGCTTATCTTGGAACTTACTCATAATTACAACAATATTAACAAAAAGAGGCGTTATATAAACGATGGCAACCGATAAAATAATTTTAGGAATCGATCCTGGTACAAATATTATGGGTTATGGCCTTGTTCATATTAAAGGAAATAAGATCGAATTAATTGTAATGGGTGTGTTGCGACTCGAAAAAATTGCTGATCATGCTTTAAAACTCCAAAAAATATTCGAAAAAGTGCTTCACTTGATCGAAGAATATAAACCGGATGAACTGGCGATCGAAGCTCCTTTTTTTGGAAAAAATGTTCAATCAATGTTAAAACTTGGAAGAGCTCAAGGTGTTGCAATCGCAGGAGCTTTATCTAAAAATTTACCAATCCAGGAATATTCTCCTAAAAAGATAAAACAGTCGATTACCGGTAATGGTAATGCATCAAAAGAACAAGTTGCTTCAATGCTAAAGTCGTTACTAAATTTCAAGGAAACGCCTGAGTTTTTAGATGCTACGGATGGGTTAGCTGTGGCTGTTTGTCACCATTTTCAAAGAACACCTAGCACCTCTAAAAAATCATATACGGGTTGGAAGTCTTTCCTAGCAGAAAATCCAAACAAAAAAGTCTAAGATTAGTTCAACTAAAACGTTGATCGGATTTTTTCTGCCATCGCAGATAGTTCATCTGCTGTTGGTTTTAATTTGGCTTGTGTAAAATTAATATCGCCAACAGTATTCATTGGAACTAAATGAATGTGTGCATGAGGCACCTCGAGTCCAATTACTGCAATACCTATTCGTTTGCAAGAAACAGCAGCTTTGATTGCCTTTGCTATATGTTTAGAAAAGATAATCATTTCAGACAAATCAATATCAGAGATGTCAAAAATGTAATCAACTTCTTTTTTTGGAATCACTAATACATGTCCATGAACAAGAGGGGAGACATCTAAAAATGCCAGAAACTTATCGTTTTCTAAAATTTTGTAACTAGGTATTTCTCCGTTTATTATTTTGGTAAAAATGCTGGACATCGTTTAGCGTGATATTTCAATTATTTCAAATTTTATGCTTCCGGAAGGAATTGTAATTTCTGCTGTCTCACCCACTTTTTTTCCTAATAACCCTTTTCCAATTGGTGAATCAACAGATATTTTAAATGATTTCAAATCTGCTTCATTTTCAGCAACCAGTGTGTAGGTCATCACTGCTTTATTTGCAAGATTTTTAATTTTTACTTTTGAAAGAATTAATGCTTTTGTAACATCCAATGTAGATTCATCAATGAGGCGAGCATTAATCATCACTTCCTCTAACTTTGAAATACGAAGTTCTAACAATCCTTGAGCTTCCTTTGCAGCATCATATTCTGCATTTTCAGATAGGTCGCCTTTATCACGTGCTTCAGCTATTTGTTTTGATATAGAAGGGCGCTCTACAGCCTTTAACTGATGCAATTCAGCTTGCAATTTTTTCAACCCTTCATCTGTAAAATAAGAAATTTGAGCCATAATTATATTTTTTGCCTATTATTAAAAAAACATAAAGAGAATTCTTCCGATTAATTTGGAAGAACTCTCTTTATAAGTTCAAAGATAATAAAAATTTATAAATTTATTCTAGCTCCAATAGAATGTGTTCCTTGGAATGGATTCGTTGCTCTGTATGAGTAATCGATACCAAAAGTTGATTTGTTTTTTCCAAATGGCATTTCTACAGTGAATCCAGCACTTGGTCCTGTAAATACAGTTGTTCTTGTATCAGATTTTAAAAGGCCTTTTTCGTATGTATAACCAACTCTAACCATTAAAATGTTTTTCCAACCATATTCTAGACCTAATTTAAATTGATCTTTTTCAAAAGAGTTTGAAGTGTAGGTTCCCATAACAGTAACCCTGTTAGTTTTAGATATTACACTGTCTTTTTTAAAGTAAAAATCATATCCTGCACCAATATTAAGTAATGAAGGCATTTCAAATTTATCTGAACGTTGTTCAACAGTCATTGTTCCTCCTGAAGTACTTGCAGGTACAGGTGTTTTGAATGATAAACCATCACCTCTGAACTGCATTCTGGGCCCTACATTTTTTAAAGAGATTCCAAATTTTAACTGATCATGTTTACCTGCAACATATTGTATCCCTGCGTCAAATGCAACCCCCATCGCTTTAATATTTGCTGTTTTTTCAGTTATTACCTTAAGTGCAAGTCCACCATAAATATTATCAGAAAATCCTTTAGCATAAGATAATCCAATATTCATAAATTGTGGTGAGTATGTACCAATTCCTCCTTCGGGCTGCTCTACTGTTGTGATTGGAATATCGCCAAAATCCATTGCTACAATACCTAATCCTAAAGCACCAGTTTCGCCAACACGTTGAGTTAATCCAAAAGAATTAATATTAATTCCAGTACCAACCAAATATTGAGTACGCGCAAATAGAAGTTCGGTTTTCTTTGTGAAAGCTGTTCCTGCAACATTAGTGAACATCGCTTCTAATCCACGTGATCCTGCAACATTGGAACCAGCCCAGCCTGAACTACGAGCCCATGGATTAATTAATAATTCCGAAGCACCCGCCTGACCAGCGCGGTCAGGATTACCAGCCATAATAGTATTGGTTGGCAAAATAAATAAACCAACAATGGATAGTGGAGCTAATAATTTATAATATTTTTTCATATCAAATTGTTTATATAAATCCTTGTAAATTTTTGTCTTTTAAATAAAACTAATTAATAAGCTGATATATCTAAAGGACGCATTATACCAAACCATTTCAATGTTTTTTCACCAACATTCGGCACGTTAATATAAATGATGTACATACCGCTGGATACTGGAACTTTTGCTTGATTCACTAAATCCCAATCCAATGAAGTTTTAGGGTCGTCCTTTTTGAATTGTCTGATCAATGTTCCATTTAAACTATAGATTGTTACAGTACATTTTTCAGGAAGATTTGTAATCTTAACAATTTTATCACTCACTTTTTGCTCATACTCAGAATAAGCATAGTACGGATTCGGAACTATGTTTATAATATCTAAAGCGCTTTTTGCAAGTTCATTATCATTTTTGCTTGTTTTGATATCTGATGTACTAAAAGTGTACATCGGGAAATTTTGATTAGCAGGTGATAATGCTGTATCAACAGGTTGTGTAGGGTATGCTTGAGCTGCAGCATATCCTTTTTGATATGATTTAGAAACACGCAATCTTATTTTAACAGCTGTTTCAAATAAGCTATGTCCTGTATTTAATAAAGGCATACTTACCCACATTGCATCAGAATATACTTCTCTCTTATAAGCACTACTTGTACTAGATGCTGATTGAGTATTCCATGCTGCCAATAGTAAATCATGTATTGTTTTTCCTTCATCATATCTAGGTATATCTTTCAGACCATTAGCCATTTGAGGGTCAGCAGAATATGTTTTATCTCCATTATGACCAAAAACATAGATGTAATGTTTTCCTCCAAATAAAGGATCATAACCAGGATAAGAGAATACTTTAGTTGTTGGATTCCATAACATATCATTACCATTTTCAGTTGGTAACCAAGAGTCTTCTCCAAAAGCCATATTCAAACGTTCTCCTGTTTCGATGTTAATTGCGTATCCTGGAAACCAACCCATTCCTGTTGTTCCATTTAGATCACCTTCTGCTGCATTGTATCCTGCATCTCCAGCTTTTCTACCTGCCTTATCAACTGAAGGAGAATTACGCATATCCATTTTTCTTGCTCCACCAATTGAAAGTGTTTTTTCTTCTTGCAACTCAAGAACAGCACATCTTGTCCAATTTTCTGGATGAGCATAATCAATTACAACATCAACACTTGCCAAGTTTTTTAATTGAGTTAACATTTGGAAATTTCCCCATGCTGGACCTCCTCTACAAACAAGTGGGTTTGGTGTTGTAGCAGGTGTAGATGCACATAATCTATAAGGAGCCCAAGTACCAGAAACTAATTTTTCATAGACTTGTGTATCATCTTCTCCAGGAATATCATTGTAAACATTTCCGGGAGCAGTATAGGTTGCTGTACCTGAACGAATCCAGTTCATATCTGTTTCGCCTTCCTGGTCAGGAATTCCAACTAACCAAAGTTTTGAAGGGTCAGCAAATGTTGCTGTAGCTTCAAGAAAAGAGTTGTTAATGCTTTTAGCATCTTTCGGATCATAAGAGGTTTGAATATTTACTGATAAACCCCATTTTGGAATTACTTGTAAACTTCCAGTAGGTTGACCGTTGATGATCTGTTCATTAGGTAATTGAATTGTTGTTTCTGAATTTACAATTTCACCTGTTGTAAGATTTGTTAATACCCAAGTTGCCATTGTATCAATGTTTTTATGAGTAGGGGCAGGTAATAATTTGAATTCGAAATTTCCTTCAGGAACATTTAGTGGGTCAACAACCTTGATAGTTACAGGACCATGAGAGTTTTGGTAAACAGGTTCTGTTGCACGATGGTCAGCGCTAGCTAATATACTTGCAACTGATTCGCTAGTAAGGTCTAGAATGTTTCCTCCGTTACCTTGTCCTTCAATTCGTTTTAATTTTGGACCAGTTCCATATGCCGAATTTTGCCCTGTTCCATTTGCTTCAGGAGATGGGATATGCGGTATAGCTGAATGTGGAGTAAATACATTGTAATCCGCATTTTTCCTTCCAGCGATATACGGTAAATAATCTTTCAATGCATTTAAATTGGTTGGTATTTTTGTTGGGCTATAACCATATGCGATAACTGCATAATAATAAGTTTTGTGATTGATCAAACTATTATCACCGTTTGCAAACTTATCTTCTGTTACTTTGAATGAATGGTTAATTCCTTTATTAGATCCATTAACCATTTGGCTTGGCACCATTGCAGAAATCGTAGGGTCATTATAATAATTTACAATTTGTGAAACACCATCAACTTTATCGCATTGATAAATTAATCTGGCTTTACTCACATTTTGTAAGTCTGTTAAACTTACACTTCCATCTTTCAACTGATAAACTTGATATCCTTGAAAACGGTACAATGAATCTGATGATTTAGTTTTATCATAATCTTCAGAATAGTTTTCGTTGTAATTATTAGATCCTTTTGGATTTGACCAATATAAAATTATTTCTTTATCTAATTCTTGAATTGTTAAGTTTGGAGCCGTTGGTCCATCAAGTGTTGCAAAGCAGTTGTTAAATAATTCCTGAGCTTTATCATCAGCACCTAATAATAACGCAACAGATGCCAATGGACCTCCTTGCGTTGCTCTTGTCCAAGGTATCCCAACTGTAATTGTGTTTACTGCACCAGGTTGTAATTTAAATGGTCCTGCACTTTCTACGAAACGTCTATCATCAGGAACGTTTCCTGCTGATACTTCATCCCATTTTGGTTGAGCAACACTGTTTGTTCCAAATCCAAGTGGATCAGATACTCCGGGGAACATATAATCACATTTAACCGATCCTGTGGTTCCGTTTCCACCATATGTAACAGGTGTTCCATTTTTCCAGGTTCCGGTAAGATATTGGTAGTAGTCATCAGAACTTCCTCCTTGCGAAGGGCCAGGATTTCCATTTACAGGATCGCTATTATTATTAAAATATAAAAACTTACCCATTCCCAGGCGTTCATTGTCAATGGTAGTATCTCCATAATTAGTATAACTTGCAGGAACACTTGGCCAACCTAAGTCATCAATTCCATTTGGATCAGCATATGGTCCTTCAAAAAAGTCAATACCTACAGCTGGTGGATTAGCTCCATAAGCAGTTGGTTGTCCGGTTCCATCAATTTGAGTTCCGTTATATAAAATACCAAGTCCGCGTTCAACATCACATCCAACATAATCATCTAAGTAATAACCTAAATCGGCATCATCCCAAATTCCAAAGAAAGTGCTATCTAATCGGAATGATGATTTATTGATGATCTTATATTTTAAAAATGTAGCATTGTTAAGTTCATCAGTTGTGGCAAAAGCGAATGCTTGAGCTTGAACTTCTAATCCAATTGCTGCACCTTCGGTTTCTGTATGGATATTCCCTTTGTCATTAAAAACCCAGAAAATACATTGGTCACCAAATAATTGCGCATTACATCCTCTTGTGCCGGTAATATCAAAATCAGGAACATCACCGTAATCAGGATCATAAATTCCATTACCATTATAGTCATAATAAGGCGCCAAAGCTTGACCTTCAGGACCATAAGCTGGCCATGAATTAATTACATCCATTGCAGTTGAAGAAACTGGATTTGCACCTACGCCATTACCTGGGCCACCCCAATTATAATATGCCTGAACATCAGATCTGTTAATTTTCCAGAATTTATCCCAAGTTAAACAGGTTCCAGCATCGGTAGTTGCTGATGAACTTAATGGGCCTGGCCAATAGTCATTTCCGCTTTGACGATACGTTTGAGCGGCTTCTTTTAACTGCCCACCCGCATCATAACCACCTACCCAAATTGAACTTGCAAATTGAGAGTGAGGTCCTATTCCAGCTGATCCGTCAGAATTTGTAACTTTAGGTACCTGATAACGTGCATTGTTTGTACCAAAAACATCCCACCACATATCACCACCATTAAGTATTTTGGCTCTAACGTTATTGATGTCCAAATCTACCTCAGCAGATGCAGGGATACATTGTCCCATAATGGACTTAGCCTGATTATTACCTTGATTAGTAATAATAGAAGTACCCATGTTCTCTCTTGCACTTGAAACCGAAGAGAAAGCTAAAATGGCAACAGAAATTGCAGTTGTAATGCGATTCGTTTTCATATTTTTATTTTTAAGTATCATATCCAAAAATTAAGCGTAATTGAATTTAAAAGTTTAATTGTGCACCTATTCTAATAACTCTTGGTAAGCTATAGTTAGATGGGTTGTTTACTTTTACATTATATAGATCCACAAATGATGTTGGACTGTTTTTTATTGAAGTTGCTGTTTGTCCATTTGCTGAAGCTAAGTATCCATCATCATTTGGATTACCTGTTGCCGCGTATACATAATTAACATTTTTCGTGTTCAAAACATTCAATATTTGTAAATAGATATTCAGCTGAGCGTGTTTTTTCTCTTCACCTTCTTTTTTACCCCAAGATAATTCAACGTCTTTATCAATTCTCAAGTCAATTTTATAATTCCAAGGATAGTATGATCCATTTTTATCACCAGCAATGATGGTACGCTCTGCTGAACCAAATGAAGCTTCTTGTGTAATGTTACTTTGTCTTGTGTAAGGAGTTCCTGAACCTGCTCTAAAAACAACATTTGCTCCTACATTTTCAAAAACTTTTATTGCTTTTTCTTTTTCTTTTCCTTTTCTAAGAGTAATCACTGGGCCATTATAATCTTTTTCTCCTCCGAAACGATAATCGGCATTTAAAATAATACTATGGCGTTGGTCATAATCTAAAGCTGTCGGGATTCTTTGATTTGGCTGGCCTGCTGCAGCTAAAGAAGCTGCGTCAGATGTGCTTGATCCTGTTCCATCAGCAAACTGTAGCGTGTAACTTGCGGTAAGAGAAACACCGGTAGCAGCTCTTCGTAGATCATAAGTAACAGACAAACCTTTTACAGTTCCAAAATCGATGTTACCGAATGTATTATAAGTAACAGGGTAGGCTTGATATACTTGTACAGCTTGTACCATGTTTCTCATCTCTCTGTAAAATAATGAAATGTTAATTACAGAATTTTTCTTTTCACTTAACACTTGTTGGAATCCTAATTCATAATCAGTTGTTCTTTCTGGTTTTAAATTAGGGTTATTTACAAATGAACCACTGCTATTTGAAATATTCAAATATTGAATTGGATCTAAGCGGTTAAAATCTGGTGGACGTTGAGTTAATACATCATAATGTGCGTAAAAGCTCGCTACATCTGAAATAGGGAAAGAGAAAGCTATACGAGGCATAAAGTTAATTTGAGGAGTGTAGTCTTCAAAAACTTTAGTAGATATTTCTTTCTTTTTTGCTGCCGCAGGATCAACTAAATAAGGGTTGATTGCTCCATTAAGTGTATTATTTCCAGCCAATAAATTTGGGTCAGAAATTTGAACACCATCTGCATTATACCAATTGTCTCCGTCACGGAATCCAACAAATTGGGTTGGGTGACCACTGTAAGCATCATTTACATATACAACATAATTATCTCCTATATTAGAAGGACGATCTTTACCAAATTCTTGCACGAAATTTATTTCTCCTGCAGTTTTGGCTTCATATAATAAGTATTTATCTTTTAGTACTTTTTGATTTGCATCAAAACGATCTACACGAAGACCAACATTAAATTTCAAATCTTTGAAATCGAACTTGTCTTGGATATACCCTGCAATATAAATAGGTTGGTATGCACCAATTTCACGGGTAAAATTTCCATTTGCATCTTTTTTAGTGTAAAAATCATCCAAGCTTTTATTTCCGGTGATTTTTTTGCCGGTATGGTCATAACCATAGTAATATACAAGTTGATTACCACTAAGATTCAATAAGTCATCAGGACTAAACATGTCAAGACTAAAAGTGGATGGGTCATATGAATCAACATCCAAATAATCAGTTCCATTAACATTTAGTCCTAGTTTTTCTCTTAAACTTCTGTCAAATTGACTTTGTGTTCCATCATTTAAAACGTTAAAATCATAAACAGGGTCTGAACCCGATTGATCAGTGTTTAGGTAAGCAACACTGTCCAAATTTTTAAGATGATAATTTGCCAAAAATCTCATTTGATTCCATAAATCAATTGGGCTAAGAGAATATGATCTTTCTGTTCTTTGTTCGTATTCAAATCCTAATTGAACAGCATGTTTTTTAATATCCGCTGAGAAATTTGCAAATACGCGGAATTGTTGGTTATCAAAATAACTGTAACCGTTGTATTGCCGACCAGTGTTATACCATAATGCGTAGATATTAGTTGGTCTAGCTCCATTCATCAATCCAAGATCTGCTTCAACATCATTAGGTCCATAAATGTATGGGTCTGAAGCAAAAACTTGATTAGTGTAAGCTGCACCGGTTGGGTTTACATCACTAGGAGTGAAGGTAAGTCCAAAATTTTGGTAAGGTCCCATTATATATGCATCAACAGTGTCTTTGTAGATATTCCCGTTGGTATCTCTTAATAGGATTTCCTGATTATTTTTGAAGTCATATGTTTTAACTCTGTTTTGAACAAATTTCCCAATATAACCGTAATTAAAAACATTGTCTTTATGGGTATCATCCTGGGTTTTTGAATGCGTTTTTTCATAACTAGCCTGAAGTGTGAAATATGCATTTTTTATTGTTGATGCAGATTTTTCTTCTTCTTTAGCTGTTGCAGAATTGAATTTTTGAGTAAGTTTTGCGAAAGCTCTCCATGTATTTGCAATCTGTTGTGGATTATTAATAGGATTAAATAATGCATATTCATATACAAAACCGTGATTTCTATTGTAATCAACCGATCCTCCAAGAGTAATACCCATGTTGGTTGTAGGTTGGTATTGGATTTTTCCATTCAATCTTAAATTGCTTGAAGCAACATTGTTACGTGCTTTAATTTTTTCAAGATCATTTGCAGTAATAAATTCAGCATTTGAAATAAATCCAGCTCCTTGAGCAGCAGGTCGAAGAGGCGAGTTTTCAAGCTCTGTTAGTTTGTCTTTTTTTACCTGATAGAAACCAATAGCTGATGGGGTAGGGTCTTTTTCATTTGTTCCTTCTCCGGAAATTGCAAAACCTAAAATAGATTTTTTGCTACTTGTTACAGTATCTTTTTTAGTTAAAATTGGACCATTAATAGAAAACCCAACATAGTTATAACCAAAAGCGTCTAATCCTTTTTTCTCTCCAAATCCTGAAGTAGAAAGCTCGATACTTCCGCCATAAGTACTTGCAGGTCCTCTTGTTGTAATTGCAACAATACCACCTGTTTCGTCACCATATTCTGCAGGAGTACCTCCTACGATAGTTGTGATTTGCTCAACACTGGCTTGAGAAACTCCAGGTGAACCAATAACTTTTTGACCGTCCACATAATAAGCAGTACCATTACTTCTTGCACCACGAACATTTAATCCACCACCTTCATCTTTCTGGTAGATACCAGCAGTAGTTGCAGCTACTGAATTAATATTTTTTGAAGCCATGTTCTGATACTCCTCACGAGTAACAGTTCCTCCTGATTTTGTATCAGGATCAATCAATGGTTCTTTGTACTCAGTGATTTCAACCTCTTTTAATTGTTGACCAGCTAACATTTCCAGTGTAAGCGAAACAGTTTTGCCAACGGAAACATTTACTCCTGTTATTTCAACAGTTTGATATCCAACATAGGTTGCTTTTACGTTATACTTACCAGGGTTCAATGGCTTAATTGTAACTTCCCCATCAATGTTGGTTGTACCAACTCCGGCTTGAATGCCTCCCATTTCAACAATTACGTTTGCGAAAGGAATCGTTTCTTTGTTTGCTTTATCTGTTAGCTTAACTTTGATAGCTGATTCGTTTTGTGCAAGCATCAATCCTGCTGATGCAACAACAATAGACAAGGCGGATAATAATTTTCGTAGCATATTATTATTTATTTAATATTATTTTATTCGTGCAAAATGAAGTGCGTAAATATAGGAATATTTCATTTTCATTTACAATTTTTTTTTGCCATTATTTTAACATTCAAAAAAATGTTTATCAACTTGCTTAAAACCAATGGAATTAAGCTAAACTGTTGTAA
>CAIXIP010000350.1 GCA_903919535.1 uncultured Bacteroidota bacterium
ATTACTGCTATAGAAGATAAACTAAAGGAAAAACATTATTCTGAATATAATGCATTCGCTTATATACCCGATGATAAAAAAGAAAATAATGCGTTTACGCATATCGATGTAATGTTAGCTTCCCAAAGTCTAAATATTCAAACAGTAAATGCTTATACAGCAACGAGTCCAGGAGAATTTGCACCTTTCTTTGAAAACTTGGATTCTACAACTTTAAATAACTGGTTGTTATCAAGAAACATAGATGTTGTGAAAGACAAAATCCTTCTAATAAAATAAAACAATTGAACAAACCTACCAGTTTGAAAATAAAACAATTTTTATTGATTATACGAATAAAAGATCCTATTTTTTTTATTCCAGTGGAAGGGTTAAAAATTAAAAGAGGATAACTTCACTTGAAAAGAAGCTGACCTATAATATAAATCAACAACAATGCATCCTGTTAAATTTTTATCAGATTCATCGAAATTATCAAATCCTGAGGTAGTATTTATTTGTTCTGATTAATATCTTTGATATTTAAAGAATCCAAGTCAATCAAAACTCTAGAATCATTAGTTATATCATAAACTGTTTCATGGGTGATAGCATTAGAAAAAAGAGTATCTATTTTAGTATCTTTTATTTTGTTACAGACAGCAATGATATTTTTTTCAACAGTTGTATCAGTTGAATACAAGCGAAAACCTCGATCTCTTTTAAGCACATCTAGGCTCGAAAAAGCGCTGCCATCCCAGCTATGAAAATTCTTGTCCCAGCCTTCATAGATGATCGTATTTGGGTATAATTTATTCAAGACAGTAACATAAGTATTCCTCATCTTTTCTCCACCCCAATATAAACCAAAGTAAAGGGCGTATTCCTGATATGGGCATCCATAATAGGATGGAACTAACAACAATGGTTTTGTTGTGTGATTTTGCTGAACAAAATTATACGCTTTACTATTCGCTTCTTTGCGCTGTAAGTTTTCTGAATGATGCTCCACAACTTGACGATAATCAATATAGAAAACACATAAAATGAGTGAACTATAAATCAAATTTTTAATACTTGAATTTGTTTGCTTTAGGAAAATTGTAATTACCAAATACAAACCAATAATACTAACCAATAGTGCTGGAGTTAAATAGTAATATGTGAATTGCTTTGCAATCAATAATATTTGAAGTGTAATAGCTAAGGCTACGCCTAACAATGCGTTGTAGTATTTAACATTTTTAAGACTCCTTTTTACAAAAGGGAATTGATAAATAATACATGCTAAAATAATTACAATAAAACTAATTGTAAAAAATGGAGCAAATGTAAACGTTTGTTTCAGAGCATCTATATAACTACTTTTGTCAATTACTTTTTCTTCTCCTTCACCGTATCTGCCACTATGATTAAGTAATTTTAATATCCAATCTGTAAAATATCCAAACCGATAAATTAGTACCGGCAAAATGAAAACAAGAAATGAAAGGAATGCAAAAACACTATAGTAGATTTTTTTGAGTATTCCGGGAAACAAAAAAAACGGCACAAAGAATAGTGGCAAAAAAGTTATCTTGACAGCAATAGTAAATCCGGTTATTACTGAAAACCAGATGAAATATTTGTCAAATATTGTTGCATTATTGTTGGGACTATTAAAATAATTTATCAGCAAAATCATTAACAATACTACACATAAAATGGACATGTGTTCCGTATTTATACGGAACATCAATGCAAGTGTAACATACGTTGAATAAGGGATGAGTTGTAAAAACAAGCCACTAAAAATATTTTTCGAATATTTATTCGTTTGATAACCTAAAACAAAAAGAGATACTGAAATCAAAGAAAATAAAGTAATTATTATTGATTTCACGTATAGTTGAGTATTAAGTAAAACGTCATCCAACAAAGGCTCTTTGCCATGAAATAGATGAACTACTCGTATTACGATAGCGGCAAGTATTTGCAAGGGAGTCCCTGGATGATCAACATGCCAAACCTTTAAAGTACCCTGGGCTATATTTAATCCGTTGAACAAATAACTAAATTCAGGATCAACTGTTCCAACGTAATAATTCCCTAACTCTGACTGAAAAAAAACTCCCGTAGCAAAATACAAAATGGGAATAATAAATAGAGCGAATATATATAGCGCATTATTTAATTGAATACGTTTCATTCTATACTTATATAAATTTAATTTTTCTGATTGCAAAAAACACCATTCGCAATAATATTACGCCATGCTTCCAGCGACTAATATTGGTAGCTCCATACTTTCTCTCTTTGTATCTAATAGGCACTTCAACAATTTTTAGCGCTAATTTGGTTGCTCCAAAAATTAAATCAAAATCTCCGAAAGGGTCAAACTCTCCAAAATATTTTCGATTTTCAATTAATTTATTGTAATTTTTTCGTGTAAGAACTTTTGTTCCACAAAGGGTATCCTTAAAACGCTGTCCTATTATAAATGAAAAATTCAATGCAAAAAACTTGTTCCCAATCATATTAAAAAATCGCATTGCCTCCTTCTCCATCGGGTAAACTAATCTACTACCATTAATAAATTCACCGTTGTTGTCATTGATCGCATCATAAAATTTTACAATATCTTCAGGGGGAACCGTGATGTCAGCATCAAAAATCATCAATACGTCTCCGGTTGCCAATGAAAATCCTTTTCGTACAGCATCCCCCTTCCCTTTTCCATCTTGTTGGGTAATAATAATTTTACGATCACCGCCAAATTGTGCTGCAACTGTTTTAATCTTTTCCCACGTATTATCTGTCGAGTTTCCTTCGACAAATATCAATTCATCATCTGCCGTAAATTTTGGGAGCATTCTGGCAATTTCCTCAATATTACCTTCTTCGTTTCTTGCTGGAACAACTATAGAAACAGAGAATGGTTTTCGAATTTGGGGTTTAACAGAACGAGCCACCACAATATTCGCAAGCGAAAATAATCGAAAAAAAGGTAAGGGTGATATAACCCTGTTTAGAAAGGCGCTTATTAAAGGGATGTAAATAGGAAAAATAATTTTACTGTCCCTCCGGACAATTTGCAGGCCTGTAAGTGCAAAAATATTTTCAATATCTTCATGCGAGATCCAATTTTCTTCCGGACTCTTAGTCCTTAAACCTAGAGATGTCGCCAAACGCATTATTGGCTTCCACAAACTACTATAATAAACAATAATTAAACGAGTATCGGAATTAATTCTTGTTTGAATTTTGTTCAAATAACTTTGTATATCTTTTTCATAATGAAGATTGCTATTCAACAAAACAAAATCTGGGGCAGATGATCCAATTTCATCTGGATGATTTAAAAGCTGATAATTTTTATTTTTAAAATTATTCTTTAATAAAGAAATATTGTTGTTACACAATTCGACTACACTAGAGTTTTCATTAATATAAAATGAAAGATAGCGTGCTAATAATTTATAGAGGTATTTTTTCAACTTATTTATTTATTTGTTATTACTATGTTATATCAGGTTGTATTTGATTTATTGCTTGACTATTTTTATTGTCATAAACATCGATATCTGTTTTGTAATTGATGACAGCGTCTTATCAATAAAAACGCAAGCCCCATAAGCAAAATCAGGTACTAGTTGTCGGTGAGAAACTCCACCGCTAATTAAATACATGAGTGGTTGATGGTACTTAATATTTTCAATTTTCAACTCTGGAAAGTTTTCAGAAAAGAGTTTTTTATCACGCTCAAAAACGATCCATGGCAAAGCGCCATTAGCCCCAGACATTGGTCCCGAAGGTGGAATTTTCCAGTCTCCTTCAGGTAAAAATGGCTCGTGATGAAATGTTTTATAAATAAATCTACCCCAAAAGCTATTCGCAGGTTCAATCATTATAATTTCTCCCCCCTTCTTTAAAACCCGGTTGGCTTCTTTTAAAAAAAGTGCACTGTCAGGTATGTGGTGAAATGTGTCAACCATAAATATTCCACTTACGCTATTATCTTCAAATGGCATTTCCAGAGCCGAAAAGGTCATGTCATTTGTGGGGAGGGGAATTATATCGGTACAAATAACATCTGGTATTAGCTCTTTTAAAAAACCGCCTCCCGATCCCAACTCCAAAAGTATTCCAGAAGGGAGGCCTGAAATACTCAATTTAAATTCCTGATACCAGTTCTCATATATTTTTCGCAAGAAAGGTTTACCTAATATTAACTGCCTGTGATAAATTGTTCTTTCAGGAGAGTCAATTTCAAAAGGGATGTTATATTTTAAAATACTCATTATATAGGTAATATTTATTCGGGTGAATTTCTACCGAGTTGTTCTCACAACTTCAAACCTGCCTTTTAATTTCAGAATATGTTTTTCGAAAATTTCCCAGCTTATTATTGAAACAACAATCGTTAAGGAGAAATAAATCAAAAAGAACAATCCAAAGCTAATTCTTTCTGGTCCATAACGTAAAAGAATATTATCAATTACAATTCCAACTAAAATATTGTGATAAATATAAATTCCATATGAAATTTTTCCTAAATAGTGGAAAATTCCTTTATTCTTAAATTCCAGCAAAGGCTTTTCGTTAAACAAAAAGTTAATTAATAAAAAACCTACCCATAAAATATAAAAATATTTTTTAACTCCAGCTAAAAATATAGTATCCCACTGCACAATAGGTTCAACTCCTAATACCCATATGAATCCAATGAGAGCTATTATTCGGATTGTTTTAGAAACCTTTAGGTTTATCGGTTTGTTATGATGTATCAAGGCAACGATTGCCCCAATAATAATAACATCAATTCTGCATAATGTATTCAAATATATTTGAAACCATGCATGTTCAGGATCGAAAACAAAATAACATACTCTAGCAATAACACTAGCAGAAATCATTAAAATAAAAAGATTCATCAAATACTTTTTCGGAACAAATGCAATAACAAAAGGCCAAAGAATATAAAAGTGTTCTTCTATGCAAATTGACCATAAATGAGCAAATGGATACATCCATTGGCCAGTTTTTATTACGTCAAAATTTCCTATCAAAAAATAATACCATGAATAGTTGGGCGATGGAATTTGATTCATCCATTGCAACCGTATATAATTCATGAAGTAAATTAAAAAGGGGGCTGAAATAACTATTAAATAGTATAAAGGCCAAATTCGAAGTCCTCTTCTTACAAAAAACTTTCTAATAGAGATTCCACCTGATTTTTCTTTTTCAGCTAACAAAAGATAGGTAATCAGAAAACCACTTATTAGAAAAAATATATCCACCCCAAAACCAAAATTTTGGAACATCTGCGTAAAAAACTTTCCTATAGCATTTGGCGTTTTTACATCCTCTGATGCAACTCTAAAAAAAGAAGGTAACCCTATCCATCCATGAAACCCTTCGTAACCATGAGCAATAACAACCATGAATGCAGCAACAAAACGAAGTACATCAAGATTCTTAAAATAGATAACCTCCTCTTTTTTATTAGAAAGGAGGTTTGGCTGCACTGATTCCACAGAGATACTTGTCATTTATTTTTCTACCGTTATCTCAAAGTCATCTACTAAAATTTCTTCTTTGGAAGTATTCCAAACAAACAATGATAAAACGTCTTTACTTTCTATATTTGCAGGTATTTCAAAAGTATCGTTCACTTTAACCCATTTATTAATTTCTTTTAATTTCCCTTCCTGCGGAATACCCTGCCAGTTAATATTTTTTCCCTCCAAATCAATACTCATAACAGAAGCAACTTTAACATTAGCACTCCTTATTAGAATCCAGTAGGAGTAAGTAATTTTTTTAATCTTATCTGGACTAATATCTTGTATGATTTTGTGAAAGCCTAAACTATAAGGATTAAGGGAATCAATTACAGAAACTGATTTTCCTGAATGTGCATTTGGTTTTTCTTTTACTGTCATTTGGCCAACCCATTCATGTGGCTCAGTGTCATTTTGAAAAACAACAGGTTTTTTTTCTTCGCAGCTTGCTAAAATTGCAATTGCCGAAAGTGTAACAAATAATTTTTTCATGATTAATTTTTTTCGTAAGCGTTATTAAATAATAAAATTGGTTTTCTTTAAATAGGGGAACAAAGATAAAATTAATCTCATTGAAAATTTATTGTTTTATTTATATATTTCACTCCCATTCTTTGACGTAATTTATTGACGAGAAAATACTTGCATGATTAAAATCACATTTTTATACCCCTTCTATTTATCATTTAGGCTAAATAATTAAATTTGTTAAAAAAAGTATGAGAAAACACTTTTATATAATTCTATTTTTTACTCTTCTTTCTTCTGCAGGAATTGCTGGGGGAGAGATTGACACCAATTATGTACAAAAATTTAAAAGCCTTTTTTCTATTAAAGGTTTTTTTCTTAAAAATGGGTTTTTCTACCAAATAACACCCCAAAACAATGATTTATTTACCGAAAAACAACTTGTTGATTCCAGGATAACATACGCTGCCAATATTCCGCCATTAACCGGTGTTTCTGTTAATATAAAAGGTATTGGATTTACTTATATCTTCAAATTTACAAATGATCATTTAGATACTACAAGCCGCATAAAGTCAGGGTTTAAGCAATTTCAAATAAACATGTATGGAAAGAAATTTGGCTTTGAAGCATTTTATCAAGACTACTCACGATTTTATTTCCATTATAAAGGAGACGAAATTTTACTGAAGGATTACAACGCTAACATTCGTGCTTACCAATTCGGAGGAACGGCCATTTTTATTAATAATGGGAAGAAATTTTCTTATAATGCTGCATTTAATCAAAATCAGTTTCAGAAAAAATCCGTGGGCTCGCCTCTAACTGTTTTTGGTTTAAGATACAATGAAATAAGTAGTACTAATTTGATTCCGGATAGCGTAAAAAAATATTTTAAAGAATATCCTGACCTTCACTCAAATAAAAATTACTCTTTTATACTGCAGCAAGGTTACGCGTATAATTTAGTTAAAAACAGTTTTTATTTTTCTAATGCATTATTTGTTGGAGTTGGTATACAAGATCAAGTATATGAAACCCCAACTAACAAAAAAAACAAAGTTGGTGTGCCAATCACCGTGAGAGGAAAATCTAGTGCAGGCTATAATGGCAAAATCTTTTTCGGAGGAATCTATGCAAATGCCGACCTTTCTCAGTCGAAAATAAAAAGCATACAAACTCAACAATTTCAATATACTTATGGAGTGTTTCTTGGTTTAAGAGCTATCACCTTAACTAAAACAAAGGGTCAGATTAAAGCAGAAGAAAAGCGTAAAAAACAAGCACAAAAAGATGCTGCCATACTAGCGAAAGAAGAAAAGAAAAGGGCTGCGGCAGAAAAGAAGAAAAAGAAATAATTTCATCAACACAAAGGCCTGTTAGTATTAAAAACTAACAGGCCTTTGTGTTTAAAAAACTTAATAATCCAAATCACCATAATCTAGTTTTGTTCCTCTCAACCAAAAAACAAACCGGGTAATTAAAATAAAGAACGGGACATACATTACAACTTTGGATAATCCCAAATGTTTCAAAATAATATTTGCTTTACGCTTTAAACGTTCTGAAATTAAATACATTGCAGGAACTAATAGCAATGTTAAAAATGTTGCGAAGCTTAGCCCAAATATCATTGTCCAGGCTAAAGGGCCCCAAAAAACAACACTATCACCACCAAAATATATGTGAGGCTGAGCATGTGTAAATAAGGTTTCAAAATCGATATTAAAACCAACAGCCAGAGGAAGTAATCCAAGTATTGCAGCTGTGGCAGTTAAAATAACAGGCGTCATACGTGTTCGACCTGCTTCAACAGTTGCGTTCCATAAACTCATGCCCTGCCCTCTTGCCATCTCTGCAAATTCAATTAACAAAATTCCGTTCCTCACCACAACTCCACCTAGTGCAATAATTCCTACTCCTGTCATTACTATACTCATATTCATTTTAAACATGGCTGTGCCAATTAAAACACCTATGATGCTGAAAAAGATTTCCGACAGGATGATTATTGGTTTACCGAATGAATTGAATTGCAATACCAAAATAAACAACATCAATCCGATGGAGATCTCTAAAGCCCAAAGAAGAAACGCCCCTGTTTCGGCTTGTTCAACTTGTTGCCCTGTAAGTTCAATCTCTACTTTCCCTTGTGGCATAAATAGTAGCAATGATTTTTTTATTTTTGCAACCACTTCTCTATCATTATAACCTGCCGAAACATTTGACGAAAGAGTAATCACTCGTTTTTGCATTTTACGTTTGATTCCATCATAGGTGTTACTATATTGAATATCGCAGAAAGCAGACAAAGGCACGCTACGTAGAATTCCGCCCATATTCATATCACGGAAATTGATTTTTAAATTACGAATCGCTTCTATGTTATTGCGTTGTTCAAGTTTGTAACGAATCTGGATTGGATATTCATCATTTGCATCACGAAATTTCGAAGGTCCATCTTCTCCAAAAACGGCAGAACGAATCTCTCCCGCTATTTGATACGTTGAGATGCCTTCGCGATTTGCGCGTTCCCGATCTATATTAAAAACGATCTCGGGTTTATTACTTTCAAAATCTGATTTCAAATTTTCGATCCCTCCTATTTGCTGTGCATTCAAAAATTGTTTTAGTCGCGATGCATTATTTATTATTTCAACAAAAGCATCACCACGCACCTCAATATTAATCGGTTTAGAAACAGGAGGGCCTGCTTGTTCTTGATTTACAGTTATTTCAGCACCTGGAATGTTCCAGTGTAGTTTTTGCAATGCACCTAAATATTCCGTTGTTGATTGACCTCCTCGACTTTCATAACCAACAAATGATATTGCAATTTTTCCACGATTGGTATATTGATTTTGATCCTGATCCTGAGGGTCCGTAACTCCTCTTGTAACATTTGTAATGACTGATTTTACAATTTTATTTGAATCACCTAAAACGGAATGCACTTTCTTTTCCACCTGAATCATCACTTGATTGGTTTTTGCAGGATCAGTACCAACAGGTAATTTTACATAGACGTAAACAAAATTAGGGTCTCCTTTCGGAAAAAAATCAACTTTAGGGCTTCTAATAATAAAAAAAACAGCCGCAAAAATAAACATCACAAGTGTTCCTACAAGCGCCAACCATGGTCGTTTTAGGAAACGTAACAAAAAACGCGTATAACGTTCACGGAATGCAGGCCATATTTTGAATTGAAATTTTTCTATGACATTATACAAAAAGAAGCGATGAAAAAGCATAAATAGACCAAGAAAAATGACGAAATTTCCAATTGCGAAATGACCACTGAAATAAGAGATAACAGCCACTAATCCATAAAGTATCAGACGGAGTTTTCCGGTTCTGTTTAATTTTCCATAGTTTAATTTTTCTTCATCATGCGACTTCATAAAATCAACCGCAAAAACGGGATTTATGATGTATGCAACAAAGAGTGACGCAAGCAAAGTGATTATAAGAGTGATTGGCAAATAAAACATGAACTTTCCGATGATGCCTTTCCAAAATAATAAAGGAATGAATGGTGCAAGGGTTGTGAGCGTACCACTTAATACCGGAAGAAAGACCTCTCCTGCAGCCATTTTTGCGGCATTTTTTATATCCCGCTTACCATTTTCAAAAAGACGATGCGTGTTTTCAATGACCACAATTGCATCATCTACAACTATACCTAAAGCGAGCAAAAATGCGAACAACACGATCATGTTCATGGTGTAACTAAACCCAAATGCCCCGCCAAGAATTGGCATTAGCATAAATGCAATGAACATAGACAAAGGCACGGATGCCGCAACAAACAAAGCGTTGGTAACACCCATAAAAAACATCAGGATAAATGTAACAAGAACGAAACCAATGATAATAGTATTAATTAAATCGTGTAGTGTACTTCTCGTTTTTTCACTTTGATCCCCTGTAACAGTTATTTTCAGATCTTTCGGAAAACTCTTTTCCTGCATTTCTTTAATGGTTGCATTGATTTTATCTGATGCTTCAATTAAATTTTCGCCTGCCCGCTTTACAACATTTAAGGTAATTACATTTTTTCCTTCCAGGCGCGCATAGCTTTCCTGCTCTTTGTTTCCGTCAACTACTTCTGCAAAATCTTTTAAATAAAGTTTTGCTCCCGATTGCGAATTGATGACCAAATTTTTTATTTCGTCTACTGTCTTAAACTCTGCTTTAATGGTCAGGTTGCGTTTCATTCCATCAATTGGAACCAATCCCCCTGAACGATTCATGTTCTCTGACTTCAATGCCCGATCTATATCTGCAAGAGATAAATTTGCAGCTTGCAATTTATACATATCTACATTTACCTGTATCTCACGCTCCAAATCACCCACCATAACAACTTTAGTGATTTCTTTCATCGACTCTATTCTATCCTTCAAGTCATCTGAATATTTTTTTAATTTATTCAAATCCATATCTCCAGCAATATTCACGTACATGATAGGCAATTCCGACAAGTTCACATCCATAACATTTGGTTGTGCTGTCAAATCTTTTGGCAAATCAGTTTGTGCTTTATCAATGGCATCTTTTACTTTTTGTTTTGCAACCGGAACATCTATTCCTGTATTAAACTCAACCATAATGATCGAATAATCCTGAATAGATGTGGA
>CAIXIP010000351.1 GCA_903919535.1 uncultured Bacteroidota bacterium
TGGCTGATATAGGGTTAATTCGTTTTAATGATCAATCACTATATATAAATCAAGATTCCCTTTTTCATTATACAGGATTTACTGTAAACAGTATATATCAATTGCAGGATTCGACTTTCGCGAATACATCAAAAGATAGTATCATGAATACAATTGCGCCATTAAAAAAACAATCAGTTTCTGTTACTTTACCAGCAATTTTAAACTTGTCATTTGAAACACAACTTAACAAATATGTTCAGTTGACTGAAGGAATCAGATATGTTTTTAATGCAAACTACAAATTGCTTTTTTATATGAAGGGTAATTTTTGCTTAAACGAACATGTTTCAATATCGGCAACAGTTGGATATGGAGGATACGGAAATTTCAATTACGGTTTAGGTGCATATGCTAATTTTGGTAAAGGATTCGTTATATATCTAGGATCCCATAATATCGAAGGATACGTTGCGCCTAAAAAGACATGCGGACAAGGAGCTTACATTTCATTAATAAAGAATTTTAAATAAAAATCAATTACTATGTCATTAAATAACATTCCCAACATCAAACATTTAGACTCTCAGAATTTTTTTCTTATTGCTGGACCATGTGTTGTTGAAAGCGAAGAAATCTGTTTCGAGATTGCTGAAAAAGTAAAAGCGATAACTGATAAATTATGCATTCCATATATTTTTAAAGCGTCATATCGTAAAGCAAATCGTTCACGTTTAGATTCCTTTACCGGAATAGGCGATAACAAAGGATTAGAGATCATTCAAAAGATAGGAAAGCATTTTAATATTCCTACAGTTACCGATATCCATACAAATGAAGAAGCAGCGCTTGCTGCTAAGTATGTCGATATTTTGCAAATCCCTGCATTTCTTTGCAGACAAACAGAACTTTTGGTTGCAGCTGCAGAAACAGGCAAACATGTCAATATTAAAAAAGGCCAATTTTTATCAGCTGAATCAATGAAATTCGCAGTTGACAAAGTTCGTGAATCTGGCAACTCGAATATTATGCTTACAGAACGAGGAACATTTTTAGGATATCAGGATTTAGTAGTTGATTACAGAGGAATTCCCGAAATGAAAAAAAACAATGTTCCGGTAATAATGGATATCACCCATTCATTGCAACAACCAAATCAAACAAGTGGTGTTACAGGAGGCAGACCCGAATTAATAGGAACTATTGCAAAAGCTGCAATTGCAGTTGGTGCTGACGGAATATTTTTGGAAACACACCCCAATCCTTCTGTTGCAAAATCAGATGGTGCGAATATGCTTCATCTTGATCATTTAGAAAAATTAATGATGGATCTTATTAAGATCAGAAAAGCAATTAATTCATAATTATCATGAACGGTCACAAACATTTTTTATTTTTTCTGTTTCTGTTTTTATCTCTTTTTCATATTAGCAAAGCTCAAGTTGAGTTCAGAAGAGTATATGGCGGGGCAGATTATGATCAAGGATATTCTGTAACCCAAACTTATGATAAAGGGTACGTTGTTACAGGTTCTACAACGAGTTTTGGAAATGGTAATTCGGATGCTTATATTTTAAAAACGGATTCGATGGGAGTTGCCTTATGGTACAAAACATTTGGTGGAATAAACATCGACAAAGCTTATTCAATTAAAGAAACAAGTGATTCGGGATTGGTAATAGCCGGATTTACAAACAGTTCAGGAAATGGAGGATACGACATGTACGTTGTAAAAACTGATAAATTAGGATCCCCTGAATGGACAAAAAACTATGGAGGAACTAATTGGGACTTTGCCTATGACATTGAGCAAACAACTGATGGAGGCTATATAATTACTGGAGGAACATATAGTTTCGGGAAAGGTGATGAAGATATGTATTTAGTAAAAATAAATTCTATTGGAGATACTTTATGGACAAAAACTTTTGGCGGAATTTATGAGGATGAAGCAAAAAGTGTAAAACAATCAAGTGATGGAGGTTATATCATTACAGGTCATACAAAAAGCTTTGGAGATTTATTAGGAGATATTTATGTTGTTAAAACAGATTCTGCCGGGGATTCTTTATGGACATATAAATATAATGGAGGAAATGAAGATTATTCAAATGAAGTTATTGAAGACATTAATAGTGGGTACATATTAGGAGGTAATACAAAACTTGTAACCGGAAATAATTTCAATGGAATTGTTATTTCTCTTTCGGTAACCGGAATTATAAACTCAATTGATACTTCGTTTGGTGGAACAGCTAATAATGATTTTATAGCTTCAATTAAGCAATCTGCTGGGGGACGATTTGCTGCTGCAGGGAGCACATTTTCATATGGTTATGGATTTGGAACATCTGATTTTATGTTACATATACACAACCCATTTAATGGGTTTCACGGACCAACAATGGGTGATAGTAAAAACGAAACTGCATATTGTTTAAACAATACAAAAGATGGAGGATATATTATTTGCGGAATTACCGGCTCCTACTCTATCTTGGATCATATTTTCTTAGTAAAAACAGATAGCAATGGAATATCGCCATTAGCAGTAAATTCTTTTTTACTTGGACTGAATGAAGCTGTTAAAAAAAACAATCTTATTAAACTTTATCCTGTGCCAACTTCAGGTAATTTATTTATAGAAATTTTAACTCCACAAGAAAATTCAACATCAATTAGTATAAATGATATTTTAGGAAGAGAATTTTTTCATAACCATTATAACACTCAAAACTCCAATTACAACATCAATACGAGCGAGATTCCGAATGGAATATATTTTGTCAATATTCACAACAACGCATTTAACTCTACTGAACGCATCATAATTCAACACTAATTTTTTTTCTATATCAAATTAATATTTTAAATTAAAAGAACAGAAAAAGTCACAATCGCTTAAAATCAATCAATCATAAAGATTTTTTTTAAATTTGCAGAAAATATTCAAATCACTGAGTCAATAAATAAATTTATAACATCAATTATGGGACGTGTATTCGAAAAGAGAAAGTATAAAATGTTTGCCCGCTATGATAAAATGGCAAAAGGCTTTACCCGTATGGGGAAAGAGATTGCTATTGCAATAAAACTTGGAAGTGCAGATCCTGCAGGTAATGCTCGTTTACGTGTGGCAATACAAAATGCTAAAGGTATTAACATGCCAAAGGATCGTATTGATGCAGCAATAAAACGTGCATCTTCTAAAAGCGAAGCCAATCTAGAGGAAATTGTATATGAAGGAAAAGGTCCCTATGGAATAGGAATTTTAATTGAATGTGCTACAGATAATCCAACTCGAACTGTTGCAAATGTTCGAATGAATTTTAATCGTCATAGTGGAGAATTAGGGAAAACGGGATCATTAGATTATTTATTTGAGCGAAAAGGAGTATTTCGCTTTAAAAAAGACAATATAAATATTGAAGATCTAGAATTAGAATTAATTGATTTTGGTGCTGATGAGATTGAAACAGATGAGGATGAAATAGTTGTATCTACAGCATTTACAGACTTTGGTGCAATGCAAAAAGCACTGGAAGCAAAAAATATAAATATTATTAGTTCTGAATTAGAACGTATCCCAACTTCAACTGTAGAATTAACAGATGAACAAGTTGAAGAAGTAATGATTCTGGTTGAAAAACTTGAACAAGATGATGATGTACAAAAAGTATATCACAATATGCACTAGATAATATTCTTGAAAAACACACAAAGCTTATTTTATAATTCTTAGTGTGTTTTTCAAGAATTTTATTTCTCTCCTAAATGGTATAACGTAAGTGCTGCAATCGGTGTTTCAACAATAGTATCAATAGATACAAACTTGGATGCAGCAACAGAACGCAAAATATCACTAAAATAAAATGCTATCGATCCAACACAACTAAGCTTTACTACTTTGTGTTTTTCATATTTGCAAATGTGTTTATCAAAAAATTGTCCGAAACAATTTACGAGCAAATCGATAAGATATTGATCCTCTTTATTTTGGAAAATAAATTTACAAAATGATGCTAAAAAGCGGTTGGGCATTGGTTTACGATAAACAGCATCTATTATATCGTTTTTGCTTAATTTATAACGTTCCTGAAATTTACTTATTAAATGAGCAGGTAACTCGTCATTCAGATATGCCTGAATAAATGTTTTACCAATATGCGCACCACTCCCCTCGTCACCTAAAATATACCCAGAGGAAAATTTATTTTCAATTATTTTTTCGCCATCAAAATAACATGTATTTGAACCGGTCCCAAGAATAGCTGCTATACCCGACTTTTTGCCACACAATGCACGAGCAGCACCAAGTAGATCTGAATGAATTTCAATTTTAGAATGATGAAAAATTTTCGCTAAAGCATTTTTAATTATTTGCTTCTTATCTTCAGCATTGCATCCTGTACCGTAATAATAAATCGAAAGTTCAACGTTTAAAATTTTAAAATCCAGTTTAGAAAGCAATTCAGAAGTAATAATCTCAGAAATCTGTTCTTCAGTCTGAAAGTAAGGACTAATACCTTGTGTAGCGAATTGATGAATTTTATTTTCATCATCAATAAGTCGCCAGTCTGTTTTGGTAGAACCGCTATCTGCTATTAATTTCATTTTCTATTAAATAAAAATCAAAACGAAAGTAATAAATTCTTTTAGTGATAGATTTATTTTTTTATGGATGTATCTGTAGAATTACATTTTGTAATAACGTATTTCATGATCAGATCAATTTGTTCATCATTAA
>CAIXIP010000352.1 GCA_903919535.1 uncultured Bacteroidota bacterium
ACTAAGCCGATATTTAAGTTTATTTGTACACAAAAACTAGCCCAAGAGGCATTCCAAAAGCTTTTTAATTACCGACTAAACGATGTTGCTGCTTATTTAGAATTTCCATTAAATCATCACGATAGCATTTCAGATGCTTCTATTTGTGCTCATATTGGAATTAAGGCAATTCCTATTTATAAAAAAGAGTTTTACAGTTATGGATTTAACGACCTAACTCATTTTATTATTAAAGAACGATCTGCAGAAATAAAAGATAAGTCATTATTGAAGTCGTTTAGTGCAAAAAAAATTAATAGTAACCTCCTTATACCAAATATCGAAAACGCGAAGCCAGATAATCCATTTTACAATAAAAAAATTGTATTTACGGGAGATCTGAATAACATAAGCAGACAAGAAGCCGCCATTAAAATTCAAAATCTAGGTGCAGATATTAATACCTCAATAAGTAAGAAAACTGAAATAGTTATTGTTGGGAATGGTGCGGGGCCTTCAAAAATGAAAAAAATAGAAGAATTGAATTTACAGGGTTACAATATCAAACTTATATATGAAGATGAGTTTCTATCAATAATTAACTGCGCCAAATGAGTCAAGTGCGCCAGAGGTGCGCCAGTAAAAAACAAAAAAATACTAATGAAATCAGCTAAATCAGGAAAGGGTAGTAAAGGTTCGAGCCCCATTGGCCACCCAAATTACCAGTAGAAGCCCAGTAAAAACTGGGCTTTTTTTTAAAAGCCTAAATATCCCATTTCTTACCTTCACTTACATGTTTTGTGTTTTTGTAATTTTTCAAGAACTATAAATTCAACTCCTATTTAGGGTAAAAGAGCAGGGCTATTCACAAACAGTATCCATTTTGAAACAATAACCTCAATTTAACAGATTGGTAACATTTGTTTTAACATATGTTTAGACTTTTGTGCTCCCTATATACAATGTTCCTTTAATTATTTAAAAATATGGGTTATAAAAAGCATGAAACATATTTTCTATTTCGCAATTTTAATACTTACAAGTTTTTCTATTTCTGCACAGCAAAAAAAGGAATTATCAGATATTGATAAATCTGCATTAGAAGGAATAATTGTAGAAAAATATCACGTTGCTGATTCAATAGATTGTACCGATACTGTTGGTGGAATTCTAGCTCAAGGTTCTGTTACTTATAGAATATACATTGATTTGAAACCGGGATACACTTTGCAAGCAGTTTATGGTGTTCCCAATCATGAACTACGAATTGAGACTTCAACGATATTTTATAATAATCAAGATGGAGGAAATATAACTGGTGATCTTGTTGATGACAAAAAAATAAATCAAAACAATGTTGCATTAGATTCTTGGTTATCGATGGGAGCTGCTACGAAGTCTCAATTCGGTATACTTAAATCGGATGATAAAAACGGATCTATGCTAACAAAAAAATCTTTTGCTAATAAAGATGGTCTAATTGAAGGGAATGTTCCCCGTGTTTCATATTTCGGATTAGATTTAAGTTTTTTTAATGATGGGAAAAAAGCAGTATCGTTTAGAAGTAATAATGGTTCGATAGCCGTTTTTGGTGGTGCCAAAGGACCCGATATTGACAATAAAATACTTGTTGCTCAATTAACCACTAATGGTAAATTGTCTTTCGAATTAAATATCCAAATAGGAACCCCTAACGGTGGAACAGTTCAGTATGTTGCTAAAAATCCTGAAGCGGCAGAAGTAAAGTGTGATGCCCTTAGCTACCCACAAAAGAAATAATTTTCCTTCCCAAGTTCAAATTCAATGTTAATTAAATGTAATCGGCTGTTATTATTAAGGTAACATGAATATAACGATTTCATAAGTCTAAAATCATCATTTAGAAAACTTCATAGAAGACATTTGTCCCGTTCAATGAATGTGATTATAAAAAAATATTTAACCAAAAAAAAGAAGATGAAAACAAACAAAACTTTATCAAAAATAGCAGCAACTACGGCCATTGCAGTAGCCGCTATTTCAAGTAGCTTTGGCCAAACAAATTTAGGCGCAGATTGCGGATGTCCATCTGTAGCATCTCGTCCAACAGTATTAGTATCAACATTAGCAACATCCGGTGGAGCTGGCGATGGAGAATTAACAGCAGCGAATACAATTTTTGATTGTGCACATACATATATCTTAGACAAAAAGATTTATGTAGCACCAGGAAAATCTTTAACAATAAATCCGGGTACAGTAGTAAAAGGAAGAAAATATAGTACAGCCGATTCGGCAACAGCATTAACAGTTGAAGTAGGTGGCAAAATTTTCGCAGACGGATCCTCAACTTGTCAAATTGTATTTACAGCAGAGGCAGATAATTTAGATGGCACTTATCCAATTGCAAACAAAGGTCAATGGGGCGGTGTAGTAATTGCAGGAAAAGCAACCAACAATTTAACTCTTGCTGCAAATGGTCCAGTTAATTTTGCAGGAAAATTATGCGTAGCGGACGGTTTAGGAACATTTGAAGGTTTTAACTCTTCTAACAGCAAAGATCAGTTTGGTGTAAATTTAACAACAGGTGGTGTATTTGATGACAATGATAACTCAGGGATTTTACGTTATGTATCCATCAGACATTCAGGAGCAAGTTTAGTAGTAGGTGCAGAGCTCAATGGACTTACCTTAGGTTCTGTAGGAAGAGGGACAACAATAGAGCATATCGAAATTACTTCTTGTGCTGATGATAACATCGAATTTTTCGGTGGAACAGTAAATGTAAAATACCTGACAATGTTGTTTGGTAATGATGATATGTTGGATTGGGATGATGGATATACTGGAAAAATTCAGTTCGTATTCGGAATGAAAACTGATAATACTGCATCTGTAGATGCTGATAACGGTTTTGAAATGGATGCTGATGACCAAAAATCAAATTTATTGCCACGATCTCATCCGATTATTTACAATGTAACAATGATAGGTAACAACAAAGCGGCTTTGTCAAGTGATAATAGTGGATTGGCTGCAATTGAAGCAAAAGAATTAACCGAAGGCGAGATTTACAATTCAGTATTTGCAAGTTTCCGTTACGGTTTAAATGTTATTAAGACATTGGGAACAAGAACAGGTGGAAGTGAATCATACCATAACTGGGCAAACACAGGTGGTAATGGTAGCAATAGTTTAAAAATCAAGTGTAATGCTTTTGTAGGAATGACAAATGATTTTGCAATTGACAAAAATAATGCAGTAGCATTTGTAACATCAGATACTGCTCAGTTTTATACAACCGATAAAAATGTTCATTTGACAACTATCCCTGGTTTTGATTATGCATTTGCAGTAAATAATACAACAAATGTTATTTCTCATAAAGTAGATGCTGTACCAAACCCTGCATTATCAACAGTAGGTTGTCCTTCAGCACCGGTAGATGGTTTCTTTACAGCAGCACCTTATAAAGGAGCATTTGCGTCAACAGGAAAAAATTGGATGTCAGAATGGTCATATGCAGCATTATTGCAAACGGTTGGTGGTTTACAATCATGTCCAACTGACTTAAATTTTGATGGGAAAACTGATAACGTAGATTTCTTACAAATGTTAGGTAATTTCAATACTACTTGTCAATAATCTTTAATTCTAATTATTTAAAAATACATACAATGAAAAAAAATATATTAGGACTAAGTCTTTTTTTAGTGTCTGCTTTTGCCTTTGCTCAGAGTGGGTTAGACAGTATAATAGTAGAAAAGTATTATGTAGCCAACACTGCTGATGTAGCAGCAGCTAATACAGATGCAGTTGGTGCAGGTTACGCAACTGGAGCTCTTCCTGTTGGATCTGTTACTTATAGAATATATGCAGATTTATTGCTAGGTTATAATTTACAGGCAATTTATGGTGTTACTGGTCATGAACTAAAAGTAACTACGACTACTTCGTTTTATAACAATTCTGCAGGTAGTACTACGGCAAGTTCTAGTCGTAATTCGGTTAAAAACACAACAGGTAATGTACTTGGGTTGGATTCATACTTAGCAATGGGAGCAGCAGCTTCTAATGCATATGGTATTTTAAAATCTGATGATGATGTTACTTTGGGTGGGGCAAACCTTATTACCTCGGTATCAGGTAATGTTTTACAAAACAATGCAACATTGGCGGGTATTCCACTAACAACTCAAGATGGTTATTATTATTCAGGTACTCCAACAGGATTAGTTGCTCCTAGTGCAGCAAGTTTTACTCCTGGATTAGATGTTACTATGTTTAATGATGGATCTACAATTGGGAATTCATTCATCACAAGCAATGGTTCAGTTTATGTTGCTGGAGGTGTTACAGGGCCTGTACCTGCAACTAACAGAGTTTTAATTGGTCAATTCACAACTAATGGAGATTTCTGTTATGAATTAAATCTTCAAATTGGAACTCCAACACCCGGAGTATTCCAAAATTTTGTTGCTCTTGCTCCAACAGGAAGTGAAATTCAGAACGCAACTTTGAAAGGCTGTATTTTAAGTCAATCAACTGGTGTATCTGTAATGGACAATAAAAATTCTGCAGTGTCATCATTTACTTTTTATCCAAACCCAGCAACAGATATGCTTAATATAGAAATCAATGCCGCTTCAAAAGAATCAGTAGCGAATTATTATTCTATTTATAATGTGGCAGGAGTTGAAATGTTGCATAAAAACCTTGGAGTGGTTTCTAAAAATCAGATTGAGAACATCGATATATCTTCCTTAAGCAAAGGGTTGTATTTTATCAAGTTGTCTGTTGATGGTTCAGTTTCAACAAAAAAATTGATTAAAAATTAATTTGAATACGGTTAATTAAAAAATAAGACATCTATGAATCGCTATTAAATAGTGTTCTAGATGTCTTGTTTTTTTATTTATTTCAACTCATAGAATGAAAAAAATAATTTTAGTAGTAATTATAAGTTTAATTACATTTTCTTTTTCTTTTGCTCAAGGCACCATTAGAGGTAAGGTAACAGATAAGAATGGGGAAACACTTATTGGTGTTACAATAGTATTAAAATCAAATCGTTCCTTAGGAACAAGCACAGATCTTGATGGGAACTATTCTTTCAAAATTTCAGATTCAAATCCACAAACAATACTTGTTTCTTATGTAAGTTATGAAACTATTGAACAAACATTTCATCCTGCAAATGGAGAAATAATTATCAAAAATTTTGTTTTAGAATCTGCGTCCAATGATCTTGGAATAGTCGAAGTGTCAGCAAAAGCAACTAAAGCAAATGACAACTACATGGAAAAACTTCAGATGAATTCAGCAAACACGTTGAATTATATTTCTAATGAAGCCATGAAAAAAATCGGAGATCCAAATGTAACAGCAGCTGTAGCACGTGTATCGGGAGTATCCACCAACGGTGGTTTTATTACGGTGCGTGGTATAGGTGATCGTTATGTAAAAACAACAATTAACGGATCTCGTATTCCAACTTTAGACCCTTTTACCAATAATATTAAACTGGATCTTTTTCCTGCAAGCCTTATAGATAATGTTATTATTACAAAAACAGCGAGTCCTGATTTACCAGGCGATTGGGCTGGTGCATATCTTTCCGTTGAAACAAAAGATTATCCAGAACAGCTTTCTGTAAATATAGAAACCTCTGTTGGTTATAATAATCAAAGTACTTTTAAAGATGTAGTAAGTTCAGAAAGAAGTTCTACAGATTGGTTGGGTTACGATAATACCTTGCGGGATTACAAACACAATGACTTTGTATCAGCTAATATGACCCCGACTACATACCAAGAATTTGTTGCATTAGGTCTTGGCGATTATTATAAATCGATTGGGGTAAGTGGTAACACTCCCTGGAACGATACATATTATAAATTGGGATTAGTCCAATTAGGACTTTTGGCTCCAGCTAATTTTAATAACAATGCAGCGTTTCTGGCAGCAAAAACAAATTATGAAAATGGGACGTATCGAACAGAGGCGTTTAATACAATAAATGCAAATGTTCCCAAAACAGGGAAGTCATTCTCCAATAATTGGAATACCACTACTCGTAAATCACCTTTGAATTTTAGCCAAAGTTTTAGCATTGGGAATCAAACTCAATTGTTTGGAAGATCATTAGGATTCATTGCCGGATTCCGTTATGGAAGCACGATGCAGTACGATCCGAATTCATTTACAAATAGGATAAAATATGATGGCACATTGGAATCTTCTACAACACAACAAGTAAGCAAGGAAACTCATGGTTGGAGTGCTTTGCTGAACATGGCATACAAACTCAATCCGAATAATAGTATTTCACTCTTGTTTATGCCAAATTTAACGGGTGCCAATAATGTTCGCAATTCCTTGGATGATGCAAATGCTAGTGAATATGTTGTTACCAAAAGTCAATTTTACGAACAACGTAAACAATTTGTTTATCAATTTAAATCCGAGCACTATATTCCGGGACCAAAATTAAAAGTTGAATTAAATGCTTCATACACCAATGGGAAAAGCAGTGCCCCTGATTTTAAAAATTTGCAATATTGGATGGATCCTCTTTCTAATCAATATCAAATTGGCGGTACAATAGGTGATGGAATACACAGGTATTACAGATATTTATCTGATAACTTGTTTGATTCAAGATTATCAGCTGAATTGCCAATATTCGTATTAAAAGATACCCCCGAATTAATTAGAAAAGTAAAGTTTGGAGGAGCTTATCTGGTAAACACCAAAAAGAGTGATCAATATGATTACGAAGTGCTTTCCGGGCCATATGCGGGTCCACTTGTTAACAATGATTTGGAGCAATATTTTAGCTTGACTAATTTCGATTTTCATTCTGGTGCTACTAATTTTGGAAACCAATATAGTACCATAGATCTTTATTATAATGATAGAACATCACCCGCGAATCATACATTCGGCTATAGTAAAATAGCTGCAGGATATGTAATGTTGGATTATTCTGTTATTCCATCATTACGTTTTTCAGGTGGTATTCGTGTTGAGCAGGCACACATATTTACTGATGTTTATAAATTTGATAACCTTGGCTATGCTAAAAATGATCCGCGAAGAGAATATAAGTCTGGTGCGCCACTCATAAATCCGGGAAAGTTTAATGAAATAAATTACTTGCCGAGTGTAAATATTATCTATAAAATAAAAAGTGATACTAGTGCTAATGTAAACATCCGATTGAATTATAGTCAGACAGTTGCACGTCCTAGTATCAGGGAGCTTTCGGATTTGGAAAATTTCGATTATGAATACAAAGCAACCGTTTTTGGGAATTCAGATTTAAAATCTGTACATGTAAAAAATTATGACTTACGCTTTGAAACGTATTTCAAAAATGGGGATAATGTATCAGCGAGTTTGTTTTATAAAGATTTTAAAAACCATATTGAACTTGTAAATGCTGGAGCATATACATGGGAAAATGTCGATAAATCATATGCTGTAGGAGTTGAAATTGAAGGAAGAAAGGTGATTACAAAGCATTTTGATGTTCGAGCCAATATAACTTTGGTTAATTCGAGCACAACTTTTATAAGGCAACGAATGGAAATTGCAAATGGTGTGAAAACATATATTCCTTTGGATAAAGTAACGCATCCAATGTTTGGTCAATCGCCATACATTATTAATGGTATTGTAACATATACTGCCGATAGTTTAGGGTTGACGGTGGCGTTAAGCTATAACTTGCAAGGTCCACGATTAGTAATAGCGGCAGGTATAAAAGAAATCCCTGATGTGTATGAATTATCAAGACACATGTTAGATTTTAAAGTATCGAAAAAATTAGGGAAACATTTTAGTTCAAGTTTTACAGTGCGCGATATTTTAAATGCGCCTATCAAAAGAGCATATAAAGGATCAGATGTTAATTACGATGTGTATAGATATGGAACAAATTTCTTGCTAGGCATTTCGTATAAATTATAATTATAAAAAAATGAAAAATAGTTTAATCTTTTTACTTGTTCCACTATTTCTAATTACTTCTTCGTTACATGCGCAATTGGAAAAAGTAATTGTGGAAACATATTATATATCTGATGCTAATGATGCAACAGATACTATTGATGGTGCTGCAAATGCACTTGAAGATGGCTCAAAAACCTATCGTGTTTATATTGACCTAAAACCAGGCTACAAGTTAAAAAAAATATATGGTGATGTAAATCATGCTTTAAAAATTTCTAGCACTGCGAGTTTTTTTAATAATATTGATCAGTCGTCTGCTTATTTCGGCTATTCAATTAACAAAGCATGGTTTAATAATAATCCAACTATCGCATTGGATAGTTGGATTACTTTAGGATTTGCTACAAAAACGCAATTAGGGGTTTTAAAAACAGAAGACACAGATGTTTCGTCTTTTATTGGTGGTGCCAATAATTCTGGTGGAACAGCTGCTATTGCTGCTGGTTTATTATCCAATACAGATCCTTTAGCAGGAATTCCTTTGATAACATCGGATGGTTTGATGATAAGTCCAAATCCTCTAACACAATTTGACTTTGGTTTTAGAGACCTTTCAGGAACAGATACAACAATTTTTGGGACTTTGAAATCGGGGTCATCATTTAGTAGTAATAATGCATTTATTCAGCAAAACTCTGGTGTTATGGGTGTTTCGCCCGACAGTAATAAAATATTAGTTGCACAATTAACTACAAAAGGAGAATTATCTTTTGAACTGAATGTTGAGGTATTAGACAGTCTTGGAAATGTTATAAAATTTGTCGCAAATGATTCTGTAATAGTGGCTGGTGAAACATTAAGCCCATTTTTAAGTTATCCTCCATCTTGCGGCTGTCTTGATCCGAATTTTCTTGAATATAGTTCTAGTTATGCCTGTAATAATCCTTCTGCTTGTGTTACAAGAGTTGTGTTGGGTTGTATGGATACGTTGGCATGTAATTACGACCCGAAGGCAAATATGAATGTAATTTATTTGTGCTGTTATCCTGGTTATTGTAATGATCGAGACATAAGCCTTGTTTGTCCGGCAATAAGTAATTCAATTGAGTTTTCTGTGTACCCGAACCCTGCACAAGATCATGTTTATTTGCAAGTATCAAATAATAACAGCGAGCAAATAAAGTACTCGGTTTTCGATTCTTTTGGTGTCAAAAAAATTGATAAAAATTTAGGAAACTTATCTGGAATTATAAATGAATTAATAGATATATCTACGCTTAATAACGGATTGTATTTGCTAAGGGTTGATGTTGGAAGTATTTCTGAAACTAAAATGTTTATGAAAAATTAATACCTAGATGTTAAAAATGTATATCATGAAATTTAATTATTCTAACACAATAAAATTTTGCACTTTAATTTTTTGCACAATCTTACTCGTATTCGTAAACGGCTGTAAAAAAGATCCTAAAACAAAACCAGTACTTGAAACAAGTGCCGTTACTGATATTGATGGTAATATATACAAAACAGTAAAGATCGGTAACCATTGGTGGATGGCGGAGAACTTGAAAACGAAAACATATCGTAATGGAACTACGATTCCTAAAATACAGTCGGATACTACGCAATGGAAAAGAGATACAACTGGTGCTTACTGTATTTACGATAACAATGCAAATGCCCCAGGGCTGCTTTATAACTGGTTTGCCGTTAACAATACAAATCAGATCGCTCCGACAGGTTGGCATATACCTAGTGATGATGAGTGGAAAGAATTAGAGAAGCAACTGGGCATGAGTTCAACAGAAGTCGATAAAACAAGTTGGAGAGGAACAGATCAGGGAGAAAAATTAAAAATTGAATCGCCAAATGGCTGGACAAAATCTGGTGACGTTTGGTCAACTAATGAAAGTGGATTCGCCGCACTTGCAGGAGGTTGCCGCATGTTTGATGGTAGATGGGGAGACCCTGGTTTATTTGCTACTGGTTTTTGGTGGTCAATTTCAGTGAATAATAATCAAGCATGGTATCGTTATTTGGATTATAAAAATGCAAACGTGTTTAGATATTATGGACTTAAAACTTATGGATTCAGTGTTCGTTGTATTAAAGATTAAAAAAAATGAAAAATAGTATTACTTTTTTATTATTGATGGTTTTGTCTGTTGTTGGATATTCAGAATCTTCTGACTCTACCAAAACAAAAAAAATTGAAATCGGTGTTACGTATTCTCCCGACTATTGTTATCGTAAATTAAAATCGGATGCATCTAGTAAATGGATTTCAGATATCCGCGATACATTGGAAATTGCAAAGTTTGGATATTCGACAGGATTTAATTTAGTTTATAGGATTAAAAATAATTTTACAATTGAATCAGGGATTTTGTTCTCAGATAAGGGGGAAAAGACAAAAAAGTATTCTTTAGAAAATTCGCCATCAGGGAATTTACCGATAAGTAATATGGATATTCATCATTACATTTATCTTGACATTCCTTTCAAAGCAAATTATTATGTTTTAACAGGGAAGTTGAAATTGTTTATAACTGCAGGTGTTTCGGCTAATATATTTCTTACTCAAAAAAATACTTCAGTTTTAGGTTATAGCGATAGAGCTACTGAAAAACAAACTTCAAAAATTAATTCAGGGCTATCGAAAATAAATTTTTCTTTTATTGCGGGTATCGGAATTGATTGTCCTATTACAAAAAAAATAAATTTTAAAATTCAACCTGTTTACAGGCGTTCTATAAATTCTATCATTGACGCACCAATAAAAAGTTATTTGTATTCCGCAGGACTTAATCTTGGTGTTTTTTACAAATTGTAAAATTGAATTTTTTAAAAATGAAACAACTGTTCCTTTTAATTGCAATCATGTATTTGTCATGTTCTTCAAAAAATAACATGCATAACGATTTTGATGGAAAGATAACTTTCGACAAAGAAGGTCATCGTGGTTGTAGAGGTTTAATGCCTGAGAATACTATTCCAGCCTTTAAGAAAGCAATTGATTTAGGTGTAACGACTTTAGAAATGGATGCTATCGTTACAAAGGATAAACAGATAATTATTAGTCATGAACCGTTTTTTAATCATGAAATTACAACGAAAGCTGATGGAAGTTTTGTTGATGAGAAAGAAGAACGTTTGTTGAATATTTATGGTATGACTTACGAGCAAACGCTGCAGTTTGATGTTGGAATGAAACCGCATCCTCGTTTTCCAATGCAGCAAAAAATGAAAGTCCATAAACCGCGATTGGTTGATGTAATTGATAGTGCGGAAGCATACACTAAGCTGAAATCATTGCCTCCAATTCAGTACAATATCGAAACAAAAAGTTTGCCTGAAACTGATGATATTTATCATCCCCAACCAGCCGAATATGTTGAATTAATAATGTCAGTTATAAAGCAAAAAAACATTCAGGATCGGGTGATTATTCAATCCTTTGATATGCGGACTTTACAATATTTATACAAAAAATATCCGACAATTAGAACAGCATATTTATATGAACCTCCTTCTGTAAAGAATTTTGCGACACGTTTAATTGATTTAGGTTTTATTCCAACCATATATTCTCCCGAATATACAACTGTTACGCCTGCATTAGTTGCTGAATGTAAAAATTTGGATATTAAATTAATTCCGTGGACAGTGGATGATTTGGAAAATATGAAGAAATTAAAATTGATGGGAGTAGACGGAATTATTTCTGATTACCCTAATTTATATGAGCAATTGGAATAAATAGACTAAAGTATAGGACCAACGGTTTTTTCTGGGTTTTTAGAATTCAAATTTATAACCGATCCCTTTTACAGTTTTAATAAAATCTTCACCTAATTTTTCACGTAATTTTCTAATGTGAACGTCAATTGTTCTGTCGCCAATTACAACATCTGCACCCCAAACTCTTTCTAAAATAACCTCTCGAGTAAAAACTTTTCCGGGTTTGGATGCTAATAAATCGAGTAATTCAAATTCTTTCTTTGGTAAACTGAATTCAACATTGTCTTTAAATACCAAGTAACGTTCACGGTCGATTTTAATTCCACCCATTTCCGCTTGGTTTGTTGAAGATTCTTTTACAGTATTACCGCGTCTCAGCATTGCTTTTATTCGGCTTATCAAAACCCGCGGTTTAATTGGTTTATTAATATAATCATCCGCACCAACCTCAAATCCTGCAATCTGAGAATAATCTTCATTTCGTGCAGTTAAAAATGCAATCATCACATCTTTGGAATCAGGTAATTCACGAAGTACATGACATGTTTCAATGCCATCCATATCTGGCATCATTACATCCAATATTATTAAATTAGGTTTTTCTTTTTTTGCAATTGCAATAGCTTCTATTCCATTATTAGCAATAAATACATTATACCCTTCTTTTTTAAGATTGTAGCTTAGAAATTCTAAAATATCCGGTTCATCGTCTACCAATAAAATTTTGCTTTCGTTGTTGTTCATGATATGAATTTTATAATCAATGTAAAGTACCACATTGTTAATCATTCTGTCGTTAAGTTAAGATTAACTTAATATTAACATATAGAGAGACTTTTTTC
>CAIXIP010000353.1 GCA_903919535.1 uncultured Bacteroidota bacterium
ATTATCTTTGCAGAAATAAAACTAAATATGAAAAAAATAAGAGTTGCCATTAATGGATTTGGCAGAATAGGAAGAGTTACGTTTCGTGTTTTAATGGAACGTGAAAATATAGAGGTTGTTGCAATAAATGATTTAACCGATAGTAGAACATTAGCGCACTTATTAAAATATGATTCAGTGCATGGAATCATTAAAGCCGATGTTGCTTTCGAAGATAAAGCGATAATTGTAAACGGGAGAAAAATTACTGTGTATGCAGAAAAAGATCCTGCAAATTTACCTTGGAAAAATTTAGACATTGATTTTGTTATTGAATCAACTGGGTTTTTTCTCACAAAAGAAACAGCAGGGAAGCATATTACTGCAGGGGCAAAAAAGGTTATTATATCAGCACCTGCAAATACTGATGACATTAAAGCTGTTGTTCTTGGAGTTAATGATGATATTATAACAAAGGAAGATATTATTATTTCTAATGCATCTTGTACCACTAATTGTGCTGCGCCAATGATCAAAATATTGGATGAGAATTGGGGGTTGGAAGATGGATATATCACAACAGTTCATTCTTATACAGGTGATCAGCGATTACATGATGCTCCCCACAAAGATTTACGTAGAGCGCGTGCTGCAGCACTTTCAATTGTTCCTACATCAACAGGAGCAGCAAAAGCAATTACAAAAATATTCCCTCATTTAAAAGGAAAGCTTGGTGGTTGTGGAATGCGTGTACCTGTTCCGGATGGTTCTTTAACTGATATTACTTGTGTTTTAAACAAACCTGTTACTGTTGAAGAAATTAATGCGGCATTTAAATTAGCGAGCGAAACTACTTTAAAAGGAGTTTTGGAATATACAGAAGAGCCTATTGTATCGATTGATATAGTTGGTAATCCACATTCATGTATTTATGATGCGGAATTTACTTCGGTTGTTGGTAACATGGTTAAAGTAATTGGATGGTATGATAACGAATATGGTTATTCTTGCCGACTGGCAGATTTGATTCAAAAGATCGCATAAAAAAATCCCGCTAAAATTTAGCGGGATTTTTTTTTATAATATTATGTTTATTGCGATAGCGTTTTATTTATTTTCGGCCGGAATCTGATATTGTTTTTTCAGGTCTTCAATATATTTTGCACGTTGTTCCGGTGTCATGTTCTGTAATTGCGTAGCGTCCATGGCTGGTGCTCCCGGTGTTATGGCTGAGGTGGAAGCTTTATAGTCAGCGGGTATTTCAAATAGTTTTGCGCTCAGTTCTATTTTCTCCAGTTTTACTAATTCCATGGTGATATCACCACCGCGATTTTCTTTTGTAATTGTTTTTACAATAAAACCTGCGGCACCACTTTTTGCTAAAGCTGCATAATCATCACCGGAGCCCATGTATTTATTGCCCACATTGGATTTGTTGTATTTTTCAAAATCAGTAATTTCGGTAGTGGTCCAAAAATCGGAAGATTCATTTCCTTTGGTAACAATAGCATGGGTACAGTTGTATTTTCCGATTTTTTCTTTGCCAATAATTTTTACTGTGCGGTTTTCGTTGTTCGAAGTCTTTGTTGCCTGCGTTTCGGTGGTGGAATATGTTTTGTTTTTATCATTCAAGATATAAACTGTTGTTGGCTTGCTGCTTTTAACAATGCTGGTAGAAGAGATTCCTGCACTTGGCATTTGCGGGATTTTAATTTGAATTTCAACTCTCGAGCCTATTGGTGAAACATTGGCTACTACATTGCCTGTTATACCTTTGGTGGAGGTGATTTTGTATTCGAACATTACTCCGTTCTGTGAAAACATATTTGAAACGATTGTTGTAAAAAATACAATAGCAAAAATCATTTTTTTCATGATAAACAAATTTTTATATTATTTATATTTTTTTAATTCAAGGAGAGTTCCGTCAAAAACCGCATAACTATTATAGTTTATCCATTCACCCAAATTAATGTATCTACTACTTTCATTTAGTTTTATGTCTAAAGGAAGGTGACGATGTCCAAAAATAAAATAATCAAAATGCTCTTTTTTTAGTGTTTCTTTTGAATGAACAACTAACCATTCATTTTCTTCTCCTAAAAACTTTTCATCGATTGGAGCGTTTGATAATCTACTTTTTCTTGACCAATAGTTTGCCATGTTTATTGCAAAGTTGGGATGCAATTGGGTAAAGAGCCATTGACAAAAAGGATTTGAAAAAACTTTTTTAATGAATTTATATCCATTGTCTCCAGGGCCAAGACCATCACCATGACCAAGAAGAAATTTCTTGTCATTGAAAACACGTGTGATTGGCTCACGATAAATGGTAATACCTAGTTCTTTTGGCAAATAATCAAACATCCACATGTCGTGATTACCGGTAAAAATAGTAATAGGAATACCTGAATCAGTTAATTCTGCAATTTTTCCAAGTAGGCGAACAAAACCTTTAGGGGCAGTATGTTTATATTCAAACCAAAAATCAAAAAGATCGCCCATTAAAAAAATTTCTTGGGCGTCACGTTTTATTTCATCAAGCCATTTAACGATAAGCTTTTCACGAACAAGGCTTTTTTCGTAGTTAGGGATTCCTAAGTGGAAGTCAGATGCAAAATATATTTTTTTATTTGTGCTCAACATGTATTTTTAAAAATTACAGCGAAAAATTTCGAACCAGATCGAAAGGGTTTATTAAATTCAAATTTAATGTAAATCGTATTGTTTCCGGATACTTTAAACCATAAATGTTTTTATAATCTTTAAATGACTGAGACATTAATATTGGAAAATAAATCTCAAAAATGTTTTTCTTAAGAGAAATACAAACTCCAGCATCATAAAATATTTTTTCAGTTGCAATCCCATCGTATTCAGTTGTGCCGATATCTGCATATAAATTAAGTGGGATCTTTGCATTACCCAATGATGACTTTATATTGAGAGTTGTAATCCATTTAGCTGTTTGCCCGGCAAAGGTAAGTGATTTAAAGCCTCCATCCTTTTCTGTAAATTGCTGCGAAAGAATTCCTTCTGTTTGACTTCTTCCTAAAAAAATATTGTCGTAAAAATAATCATGGTTGCCATTAGTACCACTTATTGTAAAACGGTAAGGGCCAGCATCAACTGCATTAGTTCCAATAAAACTTCCTGCAAATAGGCGAACATCAATTCCTTTATTCTTGTTTTTAAATTTATAATTGTAATTAACAGTTAAGCTTCCTTTACACATGTTTTCACCTTGTTGAAGATTTAAACTGATATCAAAAGCATTTATTGCATCTGTTCTAGTAAGTTTATATGTAAGGTCATTAAAATTTTGCAGTTGTTGTTTGTGCACATTTGTAAAACTACTTCCCATTGTGTCGACTTGCACATTTATGCTATAGTCGTCCTTAAGGATGCTGATATTGCGATATCGGATTGATTGTGAAATGGGATTTTTTAAATTTTTCTTCTTGAATTCAATATTTAATTCAGGTGCAATCTTATTAAAGTTCATATAAAATGGCTCGCTTTCATAAGCATAACGTGTACTTGTTATTCCTAATGAAATATGCTGAAAAACATTTCCTTTCGGAAAAATATTGTAAGTCAATCTTCCATAACCAGAAAAGTCCTTTGCTGTATAGCTATACATTGGCATTAATTCAAATTCAAATTTTTTCTGTGGGAGTATGTTATTGTAAAAAGCCAGCCCCAACATTAATTTATTGTAATTATTCCAACCACCAACGGGAGTCCAGAAAAGTTGTGTTTTGTCCGGATTGTCAAGGCTTCCAAGGAATTGCAATTTTAATGGTTCCATTTTTTTAAAGAGTCCTTTTGTCCAAACAGTATTATTATTCCTGTTTATTTCAGGCATGGTTTCAACAAAATCAATCTTAAAATAATCAATATCAGCTGTAGGAAATGTTAATGCTTGTTTGCCGGAAAATCCATCATAAATAAGCTCACCAACTACCTTATTGTTTTTTATTCCTTGAATAAAAACAGGTCCGTTTATTTCACCAGTATTTTTAATCCCAAGATCCCAAGATCGATTATTATTTTTATGTGCGAATGCTATTTTATAATCTAATTTTTTTGTTGAGTTTATAAGGTCATCAAAAAACCAACTTAAGTTTTTTCCAGTTGATTGTTCAAGTATTTTACGAAGATCATTTGGTTGAGGATGTTTGAATTTCCATTGGTCGAAATACAGTTGCATGGCCTTATCCATTTCTTTTTCACCAATGTATGCCATTAAATAATCAAACACCACAGCTGTTTTGGAATAAACAACACCTCCATAATTTAATTCAGTGTAATCGTATGCGGGGAGTTCAATAGGTTGGTCTTCGTTTTTTACAGCAGAAAGTAAATACATTAATTGGTATTGGCTTTTCTGTTTATAACGACTAAGGTCAAATACTTTACCCAATTTTTTAACAGCACGGTCACCAATTAATTTTTGATCAGGAAACTTAGTTTCAATGTAACGTAATTCATTAAATGAATTTATTCCTTCATCCATCCATGCATGTTTACGTTCATTTGACCCGAGTATTCCATAGAACCAATTGTGACCAACTTCATGCATTATCACCGTTTCTAGCATAAAGTCATTCCCGGAACTGCCAATAACAGTGATGTTAGGGTATTCCATGCCTCCCCCTGCGCTTATTGTGCCGTCTACTGCAGTGCAATTATTGTAAGGGTAATCACCATTCCAGAGCGAATAATAATAAATAGCATCATTCATATATTCAATGCTTTTCGACCATAGATCTCCTTCAGCATTCGTAAACATTGTCCAGGTAGTTACTTTATTTTTTGTATGCGGAGTTTGTATTTCGCCTTTTAAAACATGATACCGCTTATCGCAAAACCATGCAAAATCATGAACTCTTGATTGTTTGAAACGAACTGTTTTTGTTGCAGAATCAGAAGGAGGGAACGCCACATCTTTTGAATCAAATGTTTTTATAGCTTCCGTTTCTTTTACTTTTTGATTAAGCCATTCTAATTCCTTTTCTCCATTAACCATATCCCCCGTTGCAGCCAGAACATAATTTTTTGGTAAAGTGATACTGACATCAAAACTTCCAAACTCAGAATAAAATTCACCTTGATTTAAGTAAGGAATATAATTCCATCCATTCATATCGTAAACAGCAGGTTTTGGATACCATTGTGTGATTTGATAAGATTGGCCAATATGTCCTAAACGAGAAATATTTCCAGAAGGGATTTTTACATGAAAAGGTGTGGAAATATTAATTTTAGAACCACTTTTAAGCGGCTCATTCAAAAATAATTTACAGATATCAATGCTGTCTTTTAATAATTCCCATTTTGCAGAAGTTCCATCTATTTTAAAATCAATCTGGTCAATGAATCCTTTTTCATCATCTTTTGCGAAATAAAATTTTGTATCCCCATCTTCCAATAATTGTTTGGCGAGCGGTGTGGTATTGTCTTTATAAGCATTTGGCCATAAATGCATGTATATAAAAGAAAGCGAGTTTGGTGAATTGTTTATGTATTCTATATTTTCGTCAGCAGTAATTTCATTTTTTACATCATCTAATTTTACATTGATTGTGTAATTTACTTCCTGCTGAAAATAAGTCTGGGCATTTATTGTACCTAGCCGAATTAGCATTGCAAAAGTTAAAATAAGTATTGAAAATATTTTCTTCATTAATATATTTTATTGAAAAAGCTCTGCTAGTTTTTTTTCTAAGTCTTCTCCGCGAAGATCTTTTGCAATAATTCTCCCATCCTTGTCTATCAAGACATTACTTGGTATTGAATTGAATTTGTATAGTTGAACAACAGGAGAATTCCAATCTTTAAAATCAGAAACATGGTTTAGCCATAATAGATTATCCTTTTCTATTGCTCTTTTCCATTTGTCCAAATCCTTATCAAGCGATACACTAAATACATCAAAGCCTTTAGATTTATAAGTGTTATATGCTTTTACCACATTCGGGTTTTCTGCTCTGCAAGGGGCACACCAAGAAGCCCAGAAGTCAATTAAAACTATTTTACCTCTTAATGAGGATAGGGACAATGGTTTTCCTTCAGGTGTGTTCATCGTTATTTCTGGAGCTTGTTTACCTATTGTAATTTTATTTTGTGATGCTAATCCGGCATGAAATGATTTTGTGTAAGTTGAATTAGGATATTTTGCCAGCAATGTTTCATCTAGTTTTGTATATATATCGATACATTGTTCTGCAGGCAATTGCTGTATGGCAACAAGTGAAGCAAATGATTCAGGATGTTTTTCAATAAAACCTTTCAGATAATTATTGTGTTCGTTAATCAATTCATTATATGGTTTTTCAAGTGCATTACTCATTGAATCAATTCGAACAGAATCCATCTTAACCATATTTACATATGCCTGAAATATTTTCTGCAACGAATCACGTTGACGATAATTATTTATTGAAACCTGATTGATCTCCCAAAATAATTTAGAGTCAGGTGAGCCTTCAACTGTAAAGGTTTTACCTAGATCATCGGCATTCCCATTTACAGTAACCTGTTGGTTGTTTTCAAAAATAAATGTTGCGAAATTTTTCGCTGAAATTTTTAAGCGATAAAATCCTATTTCAGAAATTGCTGGCTTCATCACAAACTCTCCTTTTTCATCTAATAAGACAGAATCAATAGTTTTTAATCCATCTGGCGACATCTGTTCTAATAGAAGTAATTCACCATGAGCATTTTCAAGTTTTCCTTTTAATTCAAACCCCTTCGGTTCGCTATTACATGCTGCTAAAAGAATTAATGGCAAAGCAATTGAGAAAAATTTAAATATTTTTTTCATTTATTAAATCAATTTTTATTTTATTGGATATTATATTGAATTCAGCATTTCTTTTACTAATTCAGTTGCAATTTTTGGGTCCGCTTTTCCTTTTGAAAGTTTCATTACTTCGCCCATGAACAAACCTAACAGTGTTACTTTCCCATTTTTATATTCAATTACTTTATCTGGATATTTTGCAAGCGCTTGTTTTACAAATTCAGTTAAAGCGCCACTGTCACTTTCCTGGATCCAATTATTTTCTTCTGCAATTTTTGATGGAGATTTGTCTAAATCTTCCATCATCTTTGGAAATATTTTTTGAATTGCAATTGTGTGACTTACCTTACCGGTATCTATAAAATCAACTAGTTCAGCAATGCGTTTTGGAGTGATCTTAAATTCAGAAATGTGAATTGCATTATCATTCAAATATGATTTTATCTGAACCGTGAGCCAGTTAGCTGCTGATTTAGAGTTTTTAGTGCTAGAAATTATTTCTTCAAAATACAACGCAATTTCTTTGTTCTCTGTTAAAACACCTGCATCATAAGTTGATAAACCTAATGAAATATATTTTTTGTGCAGTTCATTTGGCAAAGGAGGTAAAGTGCTTTTTACTTTTGAAATATACTCTTGAGACACAACCACCGGCTGCAAATCAGGCTCTGGGAAGTATCGGTAATCGTTAGCCATTTCTTTACTGCGCAAAACAAAAGTTGTTCCGGCAACAGCATCAAAGCTGCGTGTATCTTGCGAAATTTCTTCACCGTTTTCTATCGCTTCAATTTGTCGTTTTGCTTCATATTCAATAGCACGTTGCACATTACGGATTGAATTCATATTCTTAACTTCTGTGCGTTTTCCAAAAGTTGTTGCGCCTTTCAAGCGTACAGAAACATTGGCATCACAGCGCAAGCTTCCTTCTTCCATATTGCCATCGCAAATATCCAGGTAACGAACTAGCTTACGAACCTCTGTTAAATATTGATACGCTTCAGCTCCACTTCTCATTTCAGGTTCGCTCACTATTTCCAATAGTGCCACACCTGCACGGTTCAAATCGATTAGCGAATCAAATGGGTCAATATCATGAATACTTTTGCCTGCATCTTCTTCCATGTGGATGCGGGTGATATTAATGTTTTTTTCTGTTCCGTCTTCCTGTTTGATGGTGATATAACCTCCTGTACAGATAGGGGTTTTGTCTTGTGTTATCTGATAACCTTTAGGAAGATCCGCATAAAAATAATTTTTACGGGCATATTCATTGACCTCACGAATGGTACATTTACATGCTAATCCTAAGCGAACAGCAAATTCAATCACTTTTTTATTCGTTTTTGGCAATGTGCCAGGGTGTCCTAATGAAATTGCGCTTATATTGGTATTAGGTAATACACCAAACTCGGTAGAGTCGCTTGAATATGCTTTGCTTTTGGTAGATAATTGTGCGTGAACTTCTAACCCTATTACTGTTTCGTATTTATCGTAAATGCTCATTTTTTGTTTATGCTGATTAAAGCGCGAAAGATACGAAAAATTTAGATTTTTTTGAGGGATGAAATGGCGGATGTTTTTCTGATTATATTTTAATGAAAAAATAATCAGATAAGCGAAATAATAATTCGGTAAGAAAACGAAAAATACTGTTAAATCTTTATTCCAATAACTAAAATATCATCTACCTGTTCGTGTTTATTGATCCATTTTTCAAGAGTTTTTGTCAAAACGATTTCTTGCATTGCCATTGGCTCGGTGTGAATTGTGAGTAAAAGTTCTTTGAAATTCTTCGACATGAATTTTTTGCCTTGCTCACCACCAAATTGGTCAACATAACCATCTGTAAAAAAGTAAATACTGTCTCCCTTTGAAAGTTTTACTTTTGTGTTGCTAAAAATACGTTGTGCTTCAGTTTGCATTCCCCCGATCGAAAATTTATTCCCTTTTATTTCTTTTAAGGTTGGGTTATAGGCTTTGTTATTATCATTTGTGATGATCCACAATGGACGTTGTGCGCCTGAAAATTCAATTTCATCTTCACCATTAAAAACCACTAATGCAATGTCCATTCCATCCCTACTTTCTTGATGTTCATTCTGTTTTAATGCCTTACGAATCTCGGCATGCAAATGATTTAAAATTTGATCAGGGGCTGTTACTCCTTTTTCATTAACTATTTGGTTCAAAATGTTATTTCCGATCATGCTCATTAATGCTCCAGGAACACCGTGTCCGGTGCAGTCGCAAGCTGCAATCAATCTTTTGCCATCTTTTTCGGCATACCAATAAAAATCACCACTTACAATATCTTTTGGTTTGAAAAGAACAAATGCATTGGGGAACAATTTATATTTTAATTCTATTGGTGGAAGTGAAGCTTCTTGTATTCGTTTTGAATAATTTATACTATCGGTAATGTCTTTGTTTTTTACTTCAATTTCTTTATATGCACTTGATAGTGCGCTATTCACTTTTTTCTTTTGAACGTTTCCTCTAAAAAGAATAAATGCAATAACAACAATCATAAAACAAAAAATGCTCAGATATATTTTGAAATTTTTTTCGCGTTGTAATTTTTCAGCTGAAAGGGCCTTATCTTTTTCCAGTGAATTTATCATCAATTCTTTTTTTTCAGAATCATACTTTGTAGTCATTTCGTTAACCTGTCTACTATTATTTTCATTGTAAATAGTGTCTTTGATGTTGGAAAGCGAATCTGCATAAGCATATGCTTTTGCATACTCTTTTTTAATTGAATACAACTCTGCATAATTTTGATAACAATCTTTTATTGCGATTTTATAATTTATTTCTTTAGCGTAGCGAAGACCCTTGTTTATTGATTGTAAGGCTAAATCGAATTTCCCTTCATGTGTATAATAGGCTCCTAAGTTGCAGTATGTAAGAGAAAGGTTTTGTTTGTTGCCATCTGTTTGGGCTATATCTATTGATTTTTTAATATTTACAATTGCCAGGTCAATCTTTCCAATATTAGCATAGGCATCAGCAAGGTTATTGTAGTTGGCTATCAAGTCTCCTTTGCTGTTTAGTTCTATTTCAATTGCAACAGATTTATTTAAATTTTCAATTGCTTTACTATATTCTTTTTGATCAATATAGATTATTGCAATATCATTATAGTTATGCCCCAGCCCGATTTTATGATTCATCTCTAAATTTATCTCCAGCGATTTGCTATAATAATCCAGGGCTTGTTCTAAATTATTCTGGTGATAATAAACCCAGCCAATATTTCTGAAACAACTTGCTATTTCAACTTTATTGTTTAATTGTTCGAATATATTGAGTGCTTTTAAGTAGTGGTCAGAAGCTGACGCAAAATCATTATTATACCAATAAATATCTCCAAGGTTATTATGTGAATTACCTATTCCTTTTTTGAAATTGATATTTTGAGAAAGTGAAAGAGCTTTGTTCCCAAATTCAAATGCTTTGCTGGAGTTAAATCCTTGATATTCTTTTGATATAGATATGAGTAAGACTGCTTTGCTTGTGTCATCATTTGTTGATTGTAACACGGTTTGAAGTGAATCGATTTCATGTTTATTTTGAGCGAAAGCAAATAAATATGATTGAAAAAGAAAAAATAAAAATAGAATATTTTTCATTGCTCAAATATAAAACATATTGACTTTACAAATGAAAAAAATATTCTAATCCGATATAACAAATAGCGCCAGAAAAATATCCTAAAATTGCTAACCATGCAATTTTTTTGAGATACCATATGAAATTAATTTTTTCCATCCCCATTGCTGCAACACCGGCAGCAGAACCAATAATTAAAATACTTCCACCGGTTCCTGAGCAATATGCTAAAAATTCCCATAAATATGAATCGGCTGGATAGCTAGTCATATCATACATTCCCATAGACGCGGCAACTAATGGCACATTATCAATGACAGCAGATAAAATTCCAATTGAAGGAACGATAACATTCAGATTCCCAATTTTGTTATTCATGAATTGGGCAAATTGCGACAATATGCCTGTTGATTCTAATGCGGCAATTGCAATTAAAATTCCAAGGAAAAACAAAATACTAGGAACATCAATTCTTCGCAGAGCATTCACAACCGATAAAGAATCCTTGTTATCATCATCTTTCTTACTGTGAATTATTTCGGTTGTGACCCATAAAATTCCCAATCCAAACAGCCCCCCCATAAATGGTGGAAGGTGTGTAATTGTTTTAAAGATGGGAACAAATATCAGTGCCCCCAATCCCAAAAAGAAAACAATGTTTCGTTCAAATTTTGTTGTTGGATTAAGCGATTTGTCAATAAAAATTTCAGGCCTTTCAACATTGCCTTTTAATTTGAACGATAAAATTAAAACAGGAACAAGCAAACAAACTAAACTTGGAATAAATAGTTTCAGCATTATGTTTCCCGCGGTAATTTGTCCTCCAATCCATAGCATTGTGGTTGTGACATCTCCAATCGGACTCCAGGCACCACCCGCATTTGCAGCAATAATGACCATCCCGATAAATAATAAACGGTCGTTTTTGTCATCAATTAATTTTCGCAACAGTGATACCATTACTATCGTAGTTGTAAGATTATCCAATACAGCTGAAAGGAAAAAAGTAATAGCACAGATAATAAACAGTAAACTTCTTTTATTTGAAGTTCTTATTCGATTGGTGATCACATCAAATCCATCATGAGCATCAATCAACTCAACAATTGTCATTGCACCCATTAAAAAGAAAAGTATTCCTGCAAGTTCGCTTATATGTTTACTTAGTTCTTCAGAAATTAATTGCGCATCATTGCTCATGAACACATAAACAGCCCAGCACAATACTCCTGTTAATAATGCAATTGCTGATTTGTTGATTTTTATTACATGTTCAAACGCAATAGCGATGTAACCAATAATGAATATAGAAATTAGGATGATACTCATAATGTTGGTAAAAATAGCAAAACAGAATTTAAATATTTGGATTTGTATGCAAAACTTGGATATATTTGAACTTCATTCAAAATACAAAATATGGCAAATCTTTGGATAAAAAAATCTATCAGCTCTCTGCAAGGGGAGGCTTCAGAAGAGCATGGAAGTTTAAAACGAACTCTTGGTGCTCGTTCACTCGTTGCGTTAGGTATCGGAGCGATAATTGGAGCTGGTCTGTTTTCAATTACAGGAGGAGCTGCGGGAAATAATGCCGGTCCTGCAGTTACGATCTCTTTTGTGATTGCTGCAGTGGCTTGTGGTTTTGCTGGTTTGTGTTATGCCGAATTCGCTTCTATGATACCTGTTGCAGGGAGTGCTTATACATATTCTTATGCAACAATGGGCGAATTTATTGCCTGGATAATCGGTTGGGATCTGGTATTGGAATATGCTGTTGGTGCAGCTACTGTTTCTATTAGCTGGTCACGTTATTTTGTCAAGTTTTTGGGGTATTATGATATTCATCTGCCCGCGGCTATGACGATGTCTCCTTTTGATTCAGCCACTTTAGCAGATGGTACAATCGTACACGGAATGGTCAATTTTCCAGCAATTTTTATTGTTGTACTGATGTCACTATTGCTAATTAAAGGTACACGTGAATCAGCTGCAGTTAATAATATTATAGTGGCTTTAAAAATAATTGTTGTACTAATATTTATTGTACTTGGTTGGGGATTTATTAATTCTGAAAACTATCAACCTTATATCCCAGCAAATACCGGTGACTTTGGACACTTTGGTTGGAGTGGTATTGTAAGAGCTGCCGGAATTATTTTCTTTGCATATATTGGCTTTGATGCAGTTTCAACTGCGGCACAAGAGGCAAAAAATCCGAAACGCGACATGCCAATCGGTATTCTTGTTTCATTGGCAATATGTACCGTTTTATATATTCTTTTTGCACATGTTATGACTGGAGTTGCAAACTATACAAGCTTTCAAGGTGCTGATGGTATTGCTCCTGTTGCTGTTGCCATTGATCACATGGGAACTGCCGGGGCAGATGGGGTAATTGTTCCAGCTTATCCATGGTTAAATAAAGCAATTATTATTGCCATTCTTGCTGGTTACTCTTCTGTTATTATGGTAATGTTAATGGGGCAGTCACGCGTATTTTTCTCCATGTCGAAGGACGGATTGTTACCAAAAATATTTTCAAAAGTGCACCCGAAATTCGGTACCCCTTCCAAATCAAATCTTTTATTCATGTTGTTTGTGAGTTTGTTCGCAGCGTTTGTGCCTGCCCGTGTGGTAGGTGAAATGACCAGTATCGGAACGTTACTTGCATTTGTTTTGGTTTGTGTTGGAGTAATTGTGTTGCGTAAAACACAACCAAATTTACCAAGAGCATTTAAAACACCATTGGTTCCATTGGTTCCAATATTGGGGATCTTGTCTTGTGTTCTAATGATGATCGCTTTACCCGGAGATACCTGGTTGCGATTAATCATCTGGTTAGCGATAGGGTTTGTAATTTATTTTGGATACAGCATTAAAAACAGCAAACTTAACAATCCTGATAAAAAATAATGTTCTCTAAAAGGGGGCGATTTATTTCGACCCTTTTTTTATATCTCATTGTCTTATCTGCAAAATTTATTCAGATGAAATATGACAAAAAATCATAATAATCTGCGTTCCCATTGTAAGCTATGTCCGAAGAAAAAACAGAATTAAAACGTACGCTTGGATTACTTGATGCAACAATGATCGTTGCAGGGTCAATGATTGGTTCCGGAATTTTTATTGTAAGTGCAAGTATGTCGCGGGCAGTTGGTTCTGCAGGCTATTTGCTTTTACTATGGATAATAACGGGGGTAATAACAGTTATGGCTGCATTAAGCTATGGTGAACTCGCTGGTATGATGCCAAAAGCCGGAGGGCAATTTGTTTATATACAAAGAGCTTTCGGGAATTTAGTTTCATTCCTTTATGGCTGGACAGTTTTTACCGTAATTCAAACAGGAGTTATTGCGGCTGTTGCTGTTGCATTCGCAAATTATACAGCAATATTTTTCCCCGAACTTCAGCAACAAATAATATCTATCTATGATGGAGCTTTTGTTATAACCTGGAAACAGATTTTAGCGATTACCACCATTTTATTGTTAACCTACTCAAATACCCGTGGAATAAGAAATGGAAAAATGATCCAACTTGTGTTTACTTCTACGAAATTAATTGCACTATTTGCCCTTATTGTTTTGGGAATTGCAATGGCATTTAAGAGCAACACATTAGCCGAAAATTTTAAAAATGCATGGGATGCAAGCACAGCTACCGTAAACAAAGATGGTACAATAAATATTACTCACCTTGCCGGATTCGCTTTGATTGGAGCAATGGGTTCAACAATTATTAACTCGCTTTTTTCTGCAGATGCCTGGAATAATGTAACATTTATTGCAGGTGAAATAAAAGATTCGAAAAAAAATATTCCTCGTAGCTTGTTCCTCGGCACTTTGCTTGTAACATCTTTATACATTCTGGCAAATGTTGCTTACTTAGCATTGTTGCCATTAAAAGGAGACCCATCAGCACATGACGCCTTTGGACAAGGTATTCAGTTTGCAACCAATGATAGGGTAGCTGCAGGTGCGGCAACAATGATATTTGGAAATCTAGCACTGTTTATAATGGCAGGCTTGATTATGGTTTCTACTTTTGGCTGTAATAACGGATTGATTTTAGCAGGCGCACGAGTTTATTATGCAATGGCTAAAGAAAATTTATTTTTTAAAAAAGCAGGAACATTAAATGAAAATTCGGTTCCTTCTTTTGCATTATGGCTTCAATGTATTTGGGCTTCTTTATTGTGCCTTTCGGGGACATACAGCGATCTGGTAAACTATTCAACATTCGCGTCAATGATATTTTATGTTGTAACAATTGTTGGACTTTTTGTATTAAGAAAGAAAGAGCCCAATGCAGATAGGCCTTATAAAGCTTTTGGTTACCCGATTATCCCTGCATTGTACATTCTTTCTGCTTTAGCTATTTGTACAATACTTATTATATATGATGGAAGAAATACCGGATTCGGCCTCATTTGTGTCTTTACAGGCATTCCGGTTTATTATTTAACTCAGCATAAAAAACGCAATAACTAAAAACAATTATGAAACAATTCGTTCGCGATTATCTTACATTTAATAAACGCGAACGAAATGGTTTGTTTGTTTTACTCACAATTATTACTTCCCTTATTGTATATCTGAATGTTTCTGATAATTTTTTAACACCTAAAATTGTTGATTTCGCAAAATTTGAAAATGAAATAAAAACCTTTAATGCATCTATTACAAAGGTTAATGACTCTCTAAAACAAGAAAAATCAATTTCTTTTACAAAGGTTTCGTCTCTCGATAATTCCATAAAAAAACAATCAGAACGTTTTTATTTTGACCCTAACAATTTGCCAGAAAAAGATTGGCTAAGGCTTGGACTATCAGACAAGCAAATTCATACAATTAAAAATTATGAATCGAAAGGAGGCGCGTTTCGCAAAAAAGAAGATGTAAAAAAAATGTATTGTATCAAATCTGATTTGTTCTCTTCTTTAGAACCATATATTCGAATTGGATCTACTGAGCAAGGAGTGATAAAAAATGAAAGCAGGGTAACGGCTATTTTTAAAAATGGGAAAGTGGAAACTACAAGTAATTCTAAATCTCCTAAAAGCGAATCTCCTAAAACTATTGAGATCAATACAGCGGATTCAGCAATGCTCACAACTATAAAAGGGATTGGACCTTTTTATGCGAAAAATATTATTAAATATCGAAATTTAATTGGAGGTTTTGTTGCAAAAGAACAGCTCTTGGAGATATGGAAATTCGATCAGGAGAAATTGAATTCGATCGAAAAATATATTGACATAGATTTGTCAAAAATTAAAAAAGTGAACATCAATACTTGTGAAGCATCAGATTTGAAAAGTGCATATATCAAATGGAATGTAGCCAATGCAA
>CAIXIP010000354.1 GCA_903919535.1 uncultured Bacteroidota bacterium
ACTGCTTGTTTTGTTTTGTTTACTTTTTCCTGAAGCATTTCGGCTATTCGTGATTCAATGTCGCTCATAATTTCATCGCGTCCATCAGAGTCTTTAAAATATCCTTTAATTGTGCTCAAGTACTTATTAAGCATATCGTATGCATCTTCTTCGATGTGGAAAATAATGCCGCTTAAATTCATGGTTATAGTACGGTTCATCTTTTTATGTTTTTAGATGTTATATTTTTAATGAATATTGACTTATTGTTTTTTGATTGTTTTGTTAACAGCTTCTACAAGCTCATTCCAGGTAGTTTCCAATTCTTTTAAAAATTGTTCTCCAACAGGAGTAAGTTTATAATATTTACGAGGAGGACCAGATGTTGATTCCTCCCAACGGTAACTTAATAAGCCATCATTTTTTAAGCGCATCAGTAATGGATAGAGTGTCCCTTCCACTACTATAAGTTTTGCTTCCTTCATTTTTTCAATAATTTCTGAGGGATAATGTTCTCCGTCAAAAAGAACTGAAAGAATACAAAACTCAAGTACGCCTTTTTTCATTTGCGCTTTTGTGTTTTCTATATTCATTTTTCTCTGTTTTTATTTGTTGGTTATGTTATTTGTTAAATACGAAGTTCTAGACCATGTATTTGACATTGCAAAGATATGTACAAATATTAGTACTATGCAAGACATAGTACTAAAGAAAATTGCAAGTTGTTGATTTTCAGAGATAAAAATTTTGCATGAAATGAAAAAATCTATGTATTTTTGCAAAAAAATAAACAGAAATGCATTTAGCCCAGGATTTTAATGAACTTTTTTCAGTAGGAGCTTTAATTAGTTTACTAACCTTATCGGTGTTAGAAATTGTATTGGGTATTGATAATATTATTTTCATTTCCATAATTGCCGGAAAACTACCCAAAAACAGTCAAGCTAAAGCCCGTACAATTGGTCTTATGTTAGCTTTAATAATGAGAGTTGCATTACTTTTCAGTATTTCTTGGATTGTAGGATTGAAAGACCCTTTGTTTTTTATCGCTGATTTTGGAGTTACAGGTCGAGATATTATTTTATTTTCTGGTGGTGTATTCTTACTTTATAAGACGACAATCGAATTACATAATAAGGTTCAAGGATATGATGATGCAGAAATGAAAGTTAAAAGAGTAAGTTTTAATGCTATTGTTATGCAAATTGTATTGATTGATATTGTGTTTTCTTTTGATTCTATTTTAACAGCAGTTGGACTTGTGACGAACTTACTTATTATGATTGCTGCAGTGATAGTTGCAATGATAATCATGATCTTATTTTCCGGAAAAGTGAGTGATTTTATTAATGATAATCCAACTATAAAAGTGTTAGCATTATCTTTTTTACTGATGATAGGGGTTGTTCTTATTTTAGAATCTTTTCATGAACATGTAGATAAAAAATTCATTTACATATCCATTGCGTTCTCATTTTTTGTTGAAATGATGAATATTAATATGAGAAAAAAAGAAGAGAAACGTAGGCGGGACACAAATAATGATCCCCGCGATTTGATTTAAACACTAAACGATTTTCACCAATTTCCCTAAACTTCTTTTAGCAGTATGAATACTTGCATTTAAATCAAAGCCGAGAAGCAAGATCAACGAATTGATATAGATCCACATCATAATTACAATAAGCGTTCCTATTGATCCATAAAGTTTATTATAATTTCCAAAATTATTTACATAGTAGGAGAATAATAAGGATGCAATAATGATGAATACGGTTGAAAAGGTTGACCCTGCAGAAAAAAAGCGCCAGCCCTTTTTCGTTTTAGGGCCGAAATAATAATTAAATGAGATAAGACAAAAACTCAAACCAAATAATACAATCCACTTCCCAAACAAAATAATGTAATACAAGACTTTATCAGTATGAACAATTTTATGAAATCCTATTTCACTAAAAATAATTAAAGTAATTCCAGTCCCAATCATCAAAAGGTTTACGATTACCATGAATAATGAAACCAAACGTTGCATTATTGCATTCCGAGATTCCATTTGGTGATAGGTTTCATTAAACGCATTAATCATGGCATTAAAGCCATTTGTTGAGAAATATAAAGCAGATATAAATCCAATAGATAACAATCCTCCACGTTGATTTTTAATAATATCGTTTATGGTCCCTTCGGTTGCTTCAAAAGCCGATTTTGGTAAAATATTTTGTAGCAAATTTAAAAGCGAATCCTGAAAATGATCAATGGGAACGTATGGGATAAGGGTGAAAATAAAAATAATAGAAGGGAAGAGTGCTAAAAAAAAACTGAAAGCTAATGATGATGCACGCATATTTAATGCACCATTACGTAAGCCATGGAAAAAAAATTTAGTTACGATGTAAAGTGATAATCCTTCAAAACCAGGCAATATAATTCTTTGGCTCGCTTTAATTAACTTATAGGAGAGTCTGAATTTTATTAAACGCTTAATGTTTTTGCGTTGCATAAATGTTTTGTTAGATAGCTTTAAGGCTTAAATCAAGGCTTTTGATACTATGGGTAAGAGCACCTACAGAAATAAAATCTACTCCGCATTTTGCATAACTTGAGATTGTTTTTTCAGTTATACCTCCTGAAGCCTCTGTTTCGTATTTCCCGTTAATTATTTTAATCGCTTTTTTAATATCGGTAATTGTAAAATTATCGAGCATTATTCTATTCACTTTCCCAATTGACAGTATTTGTCTTACTTCATCCAAATTACGCGCTTCAATTTCAATTTTTAGTTTTTTCTTTTTCGATTTCAGATAAGCATTTGCCGCATCAATGGATTCTTTTATTCCTCCGGCATAATCAATGTGATTATCTTTAATCAGAATCATATCATATAAACCAATCCGATGATTAGCCCCTCCACCCAATGTAACTGCCCATTTTTCTAGTCCACGAATGTTCGGAGTCGTTTTGCGTGTGTCGATTACCTTTGTTTTTGTGCCTTTGCAAAGTTGAACAAGATTATTTGTATAGGTTGCAATACCGCTCATTCGCTGCATACAATTTAAAACCAATCGTTCTGCCAATAAAATAGATTGAGCCTTACCTTCAACAATCAAAACTACATCGCCTTTTTTTATTGGTTGTCCATCAGCTATAAAAGCATTTACTTTCAAAGTTTTATCTACTTTTTTAAAAATTTGTAATGCTAATTCAACACCTGCAAGAATACCATTTTCTTTGACGAGTAATTGAGCTTTTCCTTTTGCCGCTGAAGGGATACAAGCGAGTGATGTGTGGTCGCCATCACCCATATCTTCGGCTAAAGCCTGGGTAATAAATTTCTGAATATTAAAGTTGTAGAGGCGTTCGGGTAAAAGTTTTTTACTCATTTTCAGTCTCAATTCTAAATTGCTGAATGAGCGTTTGAGCGCCCGTGTTTTTTATTAAAAAATAAATTCTAAATTTCCCATTAGATGTATCAAGAGTTCCGATTACATATTGTGAGCCATTTTTTGCTTCACTTTTATGGGCAACAGTATAAGATTTTACAGGATGTTTCCCGAAAAAATCTTTAAGGATCATTTCTGCCTGTTGCTTGCTGTATACATCCTCCTGTTCAATTACTTTTAGATCAACATTTTCAATAAAATAGTTTGAAATATTTTTTGGATTTCCTGAACGTATTGCAGACGCAATATCATCGATTACATCAAGTGTGAAAGCGAATGAAGAAATTGAAATAATAAATAATACTATAAAAGTTCTTGTTTTCATTTTTATTATAATTCTTATATCCTC
>CAIXIP010000355.1 GCA_903919535.1 uncultured Bacteroidota bacterium
CTTTTAATTTCGCACTAGTATTTTTTGGAATCCCTTTTGCAAAATAACCATTCTTCCCATATAAAATTACATATCCACCAAATGATGTAAAAGCAATACAGCGTATTGTTTTGTTTTGAGAATTTATTTGCTTTAGTTGCTCAATTATTGACTGATGATCTATTTGAATTACGTCAACTGATTTATTAATCTTAGAAGTATCTACAATTGATTTAGCAGTTTTATTGGTGCTAGGTGTTGTGTTATCAGGTAGAATATTTTTATTCAAATAATTGTCAGTCACTAATATTAAATCGGAAATGGACATTGTAATTTCTAAATAATCCTTTTTGGGAAAAAGAACAACCAGTTGATTGATTTTATTGGTTGAATATTTTAGAAATTCAGGATTTAATTCTTTTATTTTTTTCTTTTCATATATTACATTTGCAAATGCCGTTATTGCTCCATTAGCATCTTTATTTAAAGCGCTGGGTAATGTCCTTTCTACAATTTCTATTATAGTTGGATCAATAGTTGTTTTGGCTAATAAAAATTTTGCTCCAGCTGTATATAAAGCAATATTGTCATTTTGGGAAAATGATTGTATCGAAAATTGTAATAAAAAAAAGAATAAAAAAAAGTATTGCTTAATTTTCATTGCCTATTTAACTTTATTAAGAATAACATCAAAAGACTTTTTTCCATCCATAGTGAACCATTTACCAACCACTTTATCCTTTGTATAATCTAAATTTTCAAATATAAAGTAACCAGTATTTTTATCATCGACAGATTCTATCAATTTCAATCGTCCATCAAATTGACCTTCGGGGCCACTAAAGCTAATTTTCTTTTTAAACTTAGTGTAATAATAACTCCCTTGAATATTATTGAAAAAATGATCAGGCTCTTCAAATATTAATACTATCGGACTATTTGCAATTGCCCCTTCAAATTTATATTCTGTAAATCGAGTTTGAGCAAAAGCTTTTGGAGAATGCATTATACAACAAAATAATGCAATAAAAAAAAAGATTTTTTTCATATCAAGTATTTAAAGATTTACTTCTTAATTTGATTATCAACGTCTATAATTGCATTTTTTAATCTTTCTATAACAGCAGTCTGATCTGCAATTTGCTGCTCTTTTTCACTATCTAATCTACCTAAATGGAATTTTTTGATATCATCCATTTTGGTTTCTTCGCCAGCTAATTGCGCTTTCAATTCAATCAATTGGTTTTTTAATGCATCCTGATTTGCTGCATCTTCTGCTGCGGCTGTTTGTGATGCAGCATCTGATTCTTGCTGTTGTTTAATATTTAATGCAGTTGCAGCTGCAACTGAGTCCATTTTCGCCTTTTCTTTTGCAGCTTTTTGTTCAGCACTTGGGCCACAAGAAATAAATAATAAAAATGAAATGCTCGCAATGGTGTAAATGATTTTTTTCATAGATTTTTGTTTTAAATTGTTTGAAATTATTTAGTGTTGTTCGAATAGTACCTTTATGTTCTCATCTTCTTTTATTTGCCCCCAAACCGTTATAGTTGTGTTATCAACTTTATTCAAACTGAAAAGAGGCGCCTTTTTATTTATGCTTGTTGCCAAAGGAAAATTTCCTTTAGTAGTTTTTAAATAGTAGAACTCTAAGGTTTCTTGTTTTTTGACAGCAAACCCTTCTATTTTATAAGAATTATCCGGGCTTTCGACTTCAAGATCAAAACTAAAATCGGAAAATTTGTTTTTTGGCGCTTTCACATTTATTACATAACCTGTGAAGGAATTAGTGTTTTTATAATACCAATTTCCATAAAAAGGTGATGATGAATATCCTTCTTCCCTGTTTTTTATAGAATCTGAAATAGCCATATTAACCATAGCAATTGAGTCTGCAATTGCTCTTTTATTTCTTAATGCTAATTCACTCGGGCTCATTTTTTCATTTACATTCGCTGAAGAATCTAAAGCTATTGATGAATTGCCATGATAATTTACATTCGCAACAGAATCCATTGCTGCCAGTGAACTTTCTTTTTGCCCTCCTGTTAAATTTAGAGTATAAGTTTTGGAAGTAAGAAGCGGGAAGTGCACTGTTTTTGGCCTAAATAATTTCCATACGTATTCAGGATTTGCATCTTTTGTTGAAGGTTGGTCAGCATTTGCAATATTAAATGCTGTTGACTTTGTTAATAATTTATATTTTCCTTCCCAATGGTTAGTTTTTGAAGTAGCATAATAATAAAAAGTCTCATCGTTTTTAGTAAAATTTAGTCCGGGACTAATAGTTTGACCAGGATTAACATTATACCACCCCTTTGTAATATAGTAGCCAGCATCATCTTGATACCAGCCAAAACAAATAGAAATTGTTTCAGTAGTTGAATTTTTTACTAGTAATTGAGCATTCAAATTATTAATAAAAAAAATTATTAAAATTAAAAATCCGAAAATATTTTTTTTGTTCTTCATAATATTATTATTTACTGTCTAAAATTGTTTTAAGTTCTAGCGTTCTCTTATTAGTTAATTCAGTCATACAACCACTGTATAACATTGGATACATAGAACCTCCTTCATTATCCATACATTCAAATTTACAATGTAAATCTCTATATTTTAACCAAGCCTTTTCTGCCTCTATAAGTGCAGATTTTTGAGTTGCATCAATTTTTTTGGTTAGAAGACCATAAACACGATTAAGTTCCTTGTCAGCTTTTTGATATTCAACAGATGCTGATTGGTTCATCTCAGATTGAGTTTGTGAAAATACATTGCAAATTGATGCAACGAAAATAAAAATTAGTATCGATCTTTTCATTGTTTAATATTTGTTAATTACAATTTTTTTAACAACTGTTTGCGA
>CAIXIP010000356.1 GCA_903919535.1 uncultured Bacteroidota bacterium
AAAAAACCTTCTGCCAAAAGCATATTTATTATTACTTTAGTAAGTCTGATATTTATAGAACATGAAGAAAAACAGTAATGCTTTTATTATAACAAAAAGTTTAACAATGTCTGAAAAGAGATATTTTAAAATATTCTCCGAAAGGCACACCATTGGCTCTCAAAATAAATACGTTGCATTATTCGATCAGCTTGATAAAGCAGAAGATGAAGACGATAGCGATATTAAAGAAAAACTAAAAAAAATCGGGATTAATCCGGAATTTTTATCGGCAGACAAGAACTATCTATATAATTTGATATTAAGAAGTCTGAATGACTTTCATGATTCAAAAACCTTTAATCTAGAAATCAAAGAATCTTTATTATCTATTGAAATTCTTTTTCATAAAGGCTTATATCATGAATGTTTGAAACTGATCTCAAAAACAGAGCTCTTAGCAGAAGAGTGTGAGAATTTCCCTTTAATGATTGATGTCTTGATGTGGAAGAAAAAGTGCAGTGGATATTCTTTAGGGTTAAAAAAAGCTTCGGAAGCAAATTTATTAATTGATAAGTACATTGCCTTATTAAATAATCTGAAGCGAATTACAGATTTATATTATGAAAGTAATTTGTTACAAGCAAACAATGAGAAATATTCGAAAAAGGAAGTAATAAAAAAATTTGAAAATATTTTAAGTCAGCAGGAATTAAAGTCAGAGAAAAATGTGTTGTCTTTTTCAGCGAAGATATTTTATTATCTAATTTATTCAAATTATTATTATATCGTTGATAACAAGCAGAAAGAATACGACCAGCTTCAAAAGTTGGTTAATATTCTTAATTTGTCCAACACCTATGCTATTGAAAATCCTTTGGATTATGTATCCATATACAACCGTTTATTAGCTATAAAAAAGTATTTCCCATCCTCGTCATTTTTTAATGACATTAAAGTTTTAAATGAGTTTGCTAAAAAAGTGCATATTCGGAAAGAAGTAGTGATTCAAAGAGTATTTATACATACAAATACACATGAGCTGGAATATTATATTATTAATAACGAATTTCAACAAGCATTGAGCAAAACGAAAGAAATTGAAAAAGAAATCTCCAAATTAGATTTAGATATAGAGCCTTATCATTTGATCTATTTTTACTATCTCCAAGCTATAACTTTAACCTTCGTAGGGCAATTTCATAAAGCCTTGAAATTTATCAATAAAATTCTAAATGACCTTACTTTTGAAGACAGACCTCAGGTTTATCTTAGAGTTGAAGTTTTAAATGCCATTTTGCATTATGAACTAAAAAATTATTCTTTGGTGCTTTCTTTTTCTAAACAAGTATTAAAAGAAAATCAAAATAAAAAAATATTAATTCCTATTGAGGAGAAACTATTGAATGGCTTAATGAAAATTTCGAATGTTAAACATTTAACTTTAAAAGAGGAGACTTCTGTTTTTCAGGCTTTATCTAATGAAATTCATGAAACAAAAAGGCCACAAAAAGATACTGTAAACGGTTTAATAGATAATTATGATAAATGGATAATGGCTAAAATAAAAAGGAAGTTAGTTAGCGAATTATTCAATTAGTAAAGCAGGGCTTTCGAAGAATGTGTTTTTGTCTAAAAAATTTCGAAGTCACTTTTAATAAAAAAATTTCAAGCTCAATGCAAGAAATAAATAGGAGTTTAAAAATTGTAATTACTCTATTAATAATATCTTTTTTATTCGGATGTCATTCTCCGAAGGTAATAACCACCGAACAGACCTCAACCTCTTCTCAAAAAATTGAAATTTCCGGATTCAATAATTTGTACAAAGTTGATGAGCATTTATTTAGATCAGAACAGCCCGATTCCAAAGGAATGCTTGAATTACAGAATAATGGAATTGGAGTAATTCTAAATTTGAGAGATATTAAAAATGACAAACAAGTGGGAAAGGGAACAAACCTGGAACTTATTCATTTGCCAATGAGAGCATCTAAAATTTCTTATGGTGATGTTGTTAACGCTTTGAAAATTATAAAAAAATCCTCCCAAAAAATTCTTGTTCATTGTAAGCACGGTTCTGACAGAACAGGTTGCATTGTTGCTGCGTATCGGATGACAATTAATGGCTGGACAAAGGAGCAGGCAATTAATGAATTTCTTGCCCCCCGTTTTGGATATCATGCAAAATGCTTCCCCAATATTTTGACTCTTCTAAATTCTTTGGATGTCGAAAAGCTCAAACGAGATATTGAAATGTAAACTAAAAAATCTTTGAATAGAAATCTGTAATATTATTTTTCTATCAAGTCTCTTATCACAACAGAAGCGCAAACACCACCAAATGCTGCTGGTAAATATGAAATAGTTCCATACGCTGATTTTTTAAAATTGCTTCCATCAGTCATCATTAATGATTCTTTAATAGGTGGTTCAGGTGAAAAAACGGTTTTAATACCTGTCGTGATCTTAAATTCTTTTAAACGTTTTCTAATATATTGTGCAAAAGGGCAATTATATGTTTCAGAAATATCTACAACCTTTAGTTTTGTTGGGTCAAGTTTTGCACCTGCACCCATCGAACTCACTATTCGTACTTTTCTTTCAAAAGCAGTTTTAATAAAAGTAATTTTTGGTGTAATGCTATCAATGGCATCAACTACATAATCAAATTTATTTGAAAGGATTTCTTCTGCCCTGTCTGGTGTAATAAATTCTTTTATTACATGTAAATTTAGATTGGGATTTATCGCAAGTAATCGCTCAGCCATCACTTCAGCTTTTGGTAACCCATGTGTTGTTGAAAGTGCAGGTAGTTGCCTGTTTCTGTTCGTTGGGTCAACAATATCCCCATCTACAATAGTCATTGTTCCTATTCCAGAGCGACAAATGAATTCTGCAGCATATGATCCTACGCCTCCCATACCAACTATAAGCACATGAGAGTTTTGCAGTTTCATGAGTTTTTCTTTCCCAATTAAAAGCTCTGTTCTCGATAACCACTGTAAATCATTCATGAATAAAAACGTTATTAAAATTTGTATAAATCTGTTCCTTTAGTTTTTCTGTATCAATTTGCAACTGTTTCGCAGCAGCTTCAAAAATAATTTTAATTGAAATATCAGCATCATCAGTTTCCAAAAATATTTTTTCGAGCGGAACCATCGAAATAAATTTAGATGCATTTGAATTGCCTTTTAAAAGCGCTTTGCCAAAGGATATGTAAAACCCGTTTTTAAGAAGTTGTTCTAAAATTTGTTTGTTGTTATTGAATCCGTGAATTATAAACGGGACTGAAAGTTTTAGTTCGTTTTTTATTCTGATCACTTCATTAAATGCTTTTACACAATGAATTATGATTGGTTTTTTATTCTGTTCTGCTATTTTTAATTGTTCAATAAAAATACTTTCTTGTATTTGCATTGGAATATCAATTGATTTATCTAATCCACATTCTCCAA
>CAIXIP010000357.1 GCA_903919535.1 uncultured Bacteroidota bacterium
AAAGAAGTGCGGAATTATTTACACTTAAACTAAAGCTAGACAAATATAAATTAAAAGCGATGAAGGAACTGGCAAATGTTCGGAAATAAATTTATACCGTTGAAAAATGCATTTGCAAATGCACCATCATTGCATCTTGCTTGGCACTTATGAAAAACTTAAGTTAATTATAATTTGCGGCTTAAAATAGATATTATAAGTTTATTTATTTCTTCTCCGCGAGTCAATGTCATCATATGTGAGCCATTGTTTATTTTATAATTAGCAACTACATTACCTATTGGAATAGTATGATCATTTGTTCCATGAATATGTATTATGCTACTATTACAATTTATTCTGTCCCAATTAATAATCATTTTGACTGTGCGCTTATAATAGGTTGGACTTTTACTTTTAAGCATACTTTTAAAAACTGCTTTGTTTTTTTTTCTGTCGGGCTCAACAATTGGTTGGAGTATTTGTGCTCCTATTTTTAACATTCCTTTTGGAATTATTTTATATAAAGGAAACTTTTTCTGAAACCTGTAGCGAAAAGGAAGTTCATCATAGCACCTTGCACTTGAAATAATAATAATTTTCTCCGGACTTAAAAAGTCCGACAATTCCGAGCAGATCATACCTCCCATAGATACACCAATAAAGATGTATTTTTCGGTCGTGTCAACTTGTTTGCTTATCGCATGAGCATACTCTGTAAGTGTTGCACCTTTGTCAGGTACAGGGTAAGAAATGTAAATAATTCGGAAAGTGGAGTCGAGTTTTATTTTTGAAAATATTCTTTCGTCCGATCCTTGACCTGCGAAAAGGTATACTGTAGTGATGTTTTCACTGAAAGATATATTTGTCATGGTTAGAAGTAAAATGAAAAAAAATATTCTCATGTTGTTTAATTTTTCACATTAACGTTTGTCAGCTAAATAATCTGCGGAATAAATAGCAAATAACTTTTCTTCACGATAAACTTTGTTAAATGTAGTGAAGGGAATTGCAATGGACAAATCTTTTAGCGTAAGATGAATTTGTTTTTGCTGAAATTATTTTGCGTTACATTTTTTGCATTGAGATTGAACAAGTTCCTAATAGGAGGTGATGTTGGTGGCTGGGTTATTATCCTGCAAAAAAAAGGTCGTTACAATTAGTACTTAAAAATCATTTCTAATAAAAAACATTTACGGTCGCAGTATCTAAACAATTAGGGACAGCAAGAGTGTCGTAAGGCACTGAAGTAAGAATGCCATTTTTTATATATGAATACTTATAGCTGTTTGCGGAGTAATTAGAATAAAATTGATAAATAATTGTGTCAACATTTGTTCCTGCTAAATTAGATATATTAGTAAAATCCACAAGAGGTTGGTTATTATAATTTAAGTGAGAAACTATTAATGAATTTAAAATGTCTCCACTGTTAACGGGTGATACATTCTTGATGTGGAATTTATATGCTTTGCTTCTTTCAGCAAAGACATTTACTTCAATATCCTTATCGTTATCATATGATCTCGCACCCCCATAAAACTCAGGAGAACTAGTAGCAGAGCTCACATTATTAGTATTAAAGTTGAACACATAATACATAAATCCCCCTGGTTGTTTTACGTCTGTAATCAAAGAATAATACCCGTTATTATCAGTCACTATGTTTCCGACAGCGTCATATTGATGAACGCCCGTATCGTAAACTCTTGTAATTGATAACATCACATTCTTAACTGGAATTTGGTTATTGCAATCCAAAGTGATTCTTCCATGAAAATGAACACCTTGAGCTGTCTTAGTGCAGGATGTATTTATTGTGATAATACAAACTAAAAAATAGGCTAATTGCTTCATTACATTTATTTGTTAGTTAAGTCTATTAATCTATGAGGCATTCATTAAACTTGGCACAACGGACGGCTATGGGCTAGAAGATGTGCGGGTTTGCTTGCACCAACTTTTTTAACCGACATAAATTTATAAATAAAAACTGAACAGACTTGCAAATGCCAAACATCTTCTACCGCTGAAAAATGCATTTGCAACATGCACCAAAACCCGCATATTTTTTAGCACATGTTAGTGGCTGGGCTTTATTTATAAGCTTGGATCAAGACTTCAGTTGGAATTTTTAAACTGTCGTGTAAAAGTCTAATCATTTCAAGTGTCAATTTTCTTTTCTTATTTAGTATTTCACTTGCACGGCTTTTAAGTCCTACAACTTTCGCTAGATCTGTTTGATTATATCCCATTTGTTCCATTCGGAATTTTATAGCTTCTATAGGGTCAGGGAACCCAATTGGGAAATGTTCGTCTTCGTATTTTTCAATTAAGATTCCTAATATTTCAAGTTCATCACCTTCTGCCGAGCCTTTCTTTGAATCAAATATTAATTCAAGTCTTTTTAAAGCATTTTGATAATCCTTTTTTGTTTTTATTGGTTTTATTGTCATTTGTTTTAAATTTTAGTTGCGTCAACTTTGTCGTATTCTGCATGTGTCCCGATAAATCGAATCCAAACCATCAGGTAATCGTAATTTATTTTAACAATAAGCCGATATTTATTCCCTTTAATATTAAAAACAACACGATTGTCTGCCAAGAAACTAGCGCTTGGATATTCTTTCTTGATGTCTTTTGTATTTTTCCATTCAACATTACTAGTTTCTTGATACCAAGCTTTCAATTGTTGTTGACTATCGGAATGTTTTTTCCAAAACTCTCGCAATATTTTTTTTGATATTATTCTCAAGTTCGATGCTTTTTTTACAAAGATAGTGAAAGTTCCCGAATTGGGAAATTAATTGCGAGTGTTTTTTTTGAAGCCTTTTCACTAACGGTTTTCAGCTACAAGCTGTGCGGGTTTACTTGCACAAAAATGTCTTAACCGAAAAACTTTATTAAATGTACTGAACTAAATTGCAAATACAAAAACAATTTGCGCTTTAGCGCACCTCTAAAATTGTATTTGCATCTTGCACAAGCTCCGCATAGCTTGTAGGTGCTGTGTGTGCCCTGAATGATAAATATAGTTCTTTTTATCTTAATGAAAGAAAGCCAGAGAGTGCAAATCTCTTATGCGCGAATTAACACCTCGAAGCATTAGTAAGTCGCAAGGGTGATAACAGTGATGTTATATCTGAAGTAAGCGAGACTACAAAAGTTTGTACTGACGAACAGAAACTGTATATGAGGCAAAATATCGTGGATAAGATAGCACACCATATCAAAGTCCGAAGATTTCAAAAACGATATTATGTAGATGCAGCAGTAATAAACCAAAGGCTATTTATCTTACCGGGGGAGATCTTTCTAGTTACGAGTTAACAAGAAAGAAGTCAGCAGAAGTCATAATAATTGTGCAAACGAGCTCCGATAAACTGGAGAGGTCTCAGCAAACAATGAAGGACTGAACATTAAATTGTTTCCAATTCGATAAAAATGTACAAGCAAGTTTTATCTTAAATGAGAAACAGAGTAAAACAAAAGAGTAAACTAAGATGATTGAAAATGTAATCAACCGAAGGAATATGCAGTTGGCATATCAGCACGTACTAAAGAACAAAGGTTCGGCAGGCGTGGATGGCATGCAATTAACAGAGCTAACAACTTATGTGAAAAAGCACAGAGATGATTTAGCTATGGCATTGTACAAAGGGAGATACAAAGTACAACCCATCTTAGGAGTATCGATTCCCAAGAGCAACGGAAAAACACGCTTGTTGGGTATTCCAACAGTAGTAGACCGTTGGCTTCAACAATGTGTAACACAAACCATCACTTTAAAATTTGAGATGGAGTTTAAAGAACACAGCTACGGATTTCGTCCGAACAAAAATGCCCATCAGTGCATTCAACAATCACAGAATTATATTCATGAAGGCTATCAACACATTGTTGATATCGACTTGAAAAATTTCTTTGATGAAGTAGACCATAGTTTACTACTTCAGTTGTTGTACAACAAAGTAACATGTCCGATTACTTTACGCCTGATACGTAAATGGTTAAGAGCTCCCATTTTAATAAATGGAAAACTCACCAAACGCAGAAAAGGCGTTCCACAGGGAAGTCCTCTAAGTCCGCTCTTATCCAACATCATGTTACATGAATTGGATAAAGAATTGGAAAAAGGGAAAAAGTATGTACGTTATGCCGATGATTTTAGTATTTATACCAAGAGCAAAAGCGAAGCGAGAAAAGTAGGCAACAAAATTTATCTGTTTTTAAAAGATAAATTAAAATTGCAAATCAATCTCGAAAAAAGCGGGATACGAAAACCCGTGAACTTTGAATTACTAGGATGCAAATTTGTACCTACATATGAAAAAGGAGTGAAAGGCAAATACCAAATTGTGGTGAGCGACAAAAGCTGGAAGAATTTAAAACAAAAACTCAAAACCATTACGAAGAAAACTACACCAAGTAGTTTAAGCGAACGCATCAGAAAATTAAAAGAAGTTCAACGAGGATGGCTAAATTATTTCCGCATGGGAAGTATACATGGCAAACTCAAAACTCTGGATAGTTGGTTGCGCAATCGTTTACGCTATTGTATTTGGCATGATTGGAAGAAGATCGAACGCAAAAGGAAAAACCTAATGCGATTAGGAGTAGATAAACATCATGCGTATGCGTGGAGTAGAACGAGAATGGGAGGATGGCGAGTAGCACAAAGTCCGATTTTAATAACCACAATTACATTATCACGGTTACAAAAGAAAGGCTATGAATCGATGCTTGATTATTACTTTAAAGTAGCTCCACAATTTAATGAACCGCTGTATACGAGAACCGTACGTACAGTGGTGTGAGAGGCGCACTCCGTCAGTTAATTCTGGCGGAGCCGTCTACTCGATTAGGGGCTGTGCTTCTGTCAGTCGGTAATTGTAAATTTGACTATCGCGATTATTTTGCTGTCCTGCGTCAAACGAATAAAATAAATTCCAGTTTGTAAATTGCCTCGGCTCAATTTTAATTCTTGTCCCGAAATATTTTTTATATTTTTTATTTCTTGCCCAAGAGTATTGTAAATTGTCAAGTTTGCGTTTTTAAAATCTGTGTTTGACTTAAAAATTGCCTCAGATGAAAATGGATTTGGGGAAATTACAACTTCTTTATTCGAATTTAATTCGTCAACTTCCACAGTGCATACATTTGTTGTATTCGAGTACTCAAAAAAGTCAATAAAATTGGGAAGTCCTAAACTACAAAGTCTACCACTCAACGGAATTGCAAGGTCAGAAAAGTTGCAACTGACACTAGAAAGGTTGGGATTATTGATAACAGCCAGAGAAGTTTGATTTCGTAATGCAATATATATCTTTCCGTCTGGACCTAATTGCATTGCCTGATACCATGGTCCTCCAATGTGGCTTGCAATAATAGTTTTTGAACTTACAATTGTTGCAGGTATCCCTGATGATAAATCATATTGATAAATTCTATCATTGCTAATCCAACTGGAAATATAAAGTTTGGAATTGTCAGGGGAGAATGAAACGCCATAAAGCCCAACAGCAACAGTGTCGGTTAGAAGATGTAAAACATTTGAAACTATTCCTGTATTTTTGTCAAAGTCAAACATTTCAGAAATATGATAACAAGTTTGACCATTTACACAGGCCAATTTAGTTCCATCTGGTGATGCCTTCAAAGCACCTAAAGCTGATCTTGTTGGGAGTGTTGAAGAAGTACAATATTCTTTGTGATAAGAACCAACGTGACTAATAACCGTATCTACAATCCCAGTATTTGTAAGCAGATAAGCGTAGAATGCATCAGAGAAAAATTTGTGAGTAATTATCCAATAGTCTAGCCCATTGCCGTGCCTAACTGCTGTAAGCTTTTCTGCAACTGTGTCAACGAGTAAAATATTTTTTTGAGTTGGAATGATATCGCCTAGCCCACCGTCAAGGCAAATGTCTACAACTGAATAACGAAATCCATTTTTAAGAAAGTCCTGATAAAAAGCATCGGTAGTGAAAACGTAAAAATAACGACTGCTTCCTGGCATTGGTACAATCAAAGCCGCTTGCGTTGAAGATAAATGTCCTAATAAACTGTCACCATGTGGCATTACTAAATGATTCTTATTCCAAATTTTTTGTCCGTTTGTATAAAATAGAACAGAGCCAGAACTATCACTTATTACTGCCGTTCCTTCGGAATGTGGATAGCTGTCGTTATAAGTTGCGCCATCTGTCAAAGCAACAGGAACACCACTATTAAAATCCAATCCCGCATGATCTCCGAAGTACCAAATATTTCCTTGTTTTTGGGAAATGCAAAAAAGTGGAAGTAAAATAAAAAATGTAAAGATTGTCTTCATTCTGTTGTCTTTTTTAGCATTGCCCCTAACATTTATATGAGCGCAACCCATTTCGTTAATTTCCTGATTAGCCGAAATTCGTATACCAAATATATAGCAATATTATTAATCAACTATAAACAAAAATCCCCCGAAATGTTTCGGAGGATTCTGTATTTGAATAAAATGATTCTTCGCTTTGATTAGAATGACATGATTTTTATTTTACTGCTGCAAAAAGATTTTCTGCTGTTTCCCAATTTACCACATTCCAAAAGGACGCGATATAATCGGCTCTTCTATTTTGATTTTTTAAATAATAAGCATGTTCCCAAACATCAAGAGTCAGAATTGGTGTTCCTTTAACTTCCACTGAATCTAAATTCATTAATGGATTATCTTGGTTTGCAGTGGAGCTGATCACAAGTTTTCCATCTTTTACAACCAACCATGCCCAGCCTGAACCGAATCTTTTTGTTGCTGCTTCCGAAAATTGTTTTTTAAATTCATCAAAAGAAGTGAATGTTGCTTTAATAGCCTCTGCTAATTTCCCTTTTGGCTCACCACCACCATTTGGTTTCATCATGGTCCAAAATAATGAGTGGTTATAATGCCCACCGCCATTGTTTCGTAATGCAACCGGCAATTTGTCAATCTTACTGAAAATGTTTTCTAATGTTTGCGGACTTCCAAGTAAATTACCATCAACTGTTTCCAGTGCTTTATTTAAATTTGTAACATAAGCTTGGTGATGTTTACTGTGATGGATCTCCATTGTTATTTTGTCGATATGCGGCTCCAAAGCATCATAAGCATAAGGTAAAGCAGGTAAAGTGTATTTCCCGCCATCAATTGGTAAAATTTCGTTTTCAATTAAATTAACCGCTGCTTGTGTTTTATTTATGATCGCACTTGTTGCCATCGCACCTATTGTAATAGCTGCTGATTTTTTTAAAAAATCTCTACGTGAATTATTGTTTTCCATTTTTTTTGATTTTTAATTATGAGTGGACAAAGAGTCATCAATAATCTATCCAAAAAACTATTGACAGAACAGTTTTTTGGATAGATTCGATTATTTGAATTTATGATCTAAGCGAAGTTTATCAGGACCTGATTTTTTTCAACAGCAATACCTTTCTTCACATTTATTTTTTTGATGACACCATCAGTTGGTGATTTAATGATATTTTCCATTTTCATGGCTTCCAATACTAATATAGGGTCACCTTTTTTTACAGTATCTCCTTCCGAAATTCTTACATCCAGCACTAAACCTGGCATTGGAGCTTTAAGTTCATTTACTTTTTTTGTATTCAAAGTATCTAAACCTAAACTTTTCAATAATTCATCATACTTATCCTTCACATTAAGTTGATACTTATTCCCATTCACACTTACCAAAAAGCTTTTTTCAATTGCGTCAGCCTTAATAACTTCTACATTGTAGGATTTATTGTTTTTTATGATGTGAAAACTTCCGTTTTTTACTTCAATTACATCCCATGAAAATGAATTTCCATCAATTGTTCCGCCATTTGAGTTTGCAAACTCAATGGTGTGTTCTTTTTTATTGTTTACAGTTACTTTTAACATAGTACAAATGTATTGTTTTTTATGATTACAAATTCTTTGTTTAGAGGTGTTTAACTCCGAAACCTAAATTTATAAATATTTTAACATTTATTATAATAAGGCAAATTTGCTTTTTTAATTAAAATTATGCAAGTTTGTTTAGACAATATATTTTGTTAAAAACCTCAAACCTGATCTCTCATGATTAAAAAATTAACTCTCTCAATGGTTATTGTGCTTTTTAGCACATTAATTTTTGCAAATCCCGTTTCGGTAAACTTGGCAAAAAATGCCGCTACTAACTTCTATAAGCATAATGCTTCTAGTAACACAACAGATTATAGCATCAACGATTTTTTTGATGCAAAGTATAATGGAATGACTACTTATTATACGTTTATTTTTAATGCTGGTGGTTTTGTTATGGTGTCAGCTGATGACGAAGTAACTCCGATTATTGGTTATTCAATGGAAAATCCATTTGATAAAAACAATATCCCTCCAAATGCTCAAGATTTTTTTGATTCTTATTCAAAAGAAATAAAAAGTATTGTTGAGGCACACGAAAAAAATCTAATCACATTAAATGAGTGGAATGATCTTTTAGCAAATGTTTTTCCGAAAAGCGTAACAGGAGTAACAGCTGTTGCTCCTTTATGTGCAACTTCATGGAATCAAAGTGCCCCATACAGCAATCTTGTTGTAACGAATACTGCTACAGGTGTTCCAACAGGATGTGTAGCTACAGCAATGGCTCAGGTAATGAAAAAGTGGAACTACCCGACTACAGGAGCAGGTTCACATTCATACACTCATGCAACTTATGGTGTTCAAACTGCTAATTTTGGTGCAACAACATATGTTTGGGCCAGTATGATCAATTCAGGGTCAGGTACTGCAGCTCAAAACACTGCTGTTGCAACATTGATGTATCATTGTGGTGTTTCAATTGATATGAATTATGACCCTGCTGGTTCAGGAGCATATAATACGGCTGTTCCATCTGCTTTAATAAATTATTTTAAGTACCAACCTTCTGCTGAAGCTAAATTTAAATCATCTTTTGCAACAGATGCTTTATGGCAAACATTGATACAAGCAGAAATGGATGCTGGTCGTCCGGTTATGTTAGCTGGTTCTAGTACTGCTTCTGGTGGTCATGAATTTGTTTGCGATGGATATAATACTGCTGGTATGAAATTTCATATCAACTGGGGTTGGGGTGGTACTTCAAATGGGTATTTTTCCTTAACAGCCTTGAATCCTTCAGGAAGTAATTTTAGCTCAGATCGT
>CAIXIP010000358.1 GCA_903919535.1 uncultured Bacteroidota bacterium
AATTATTTAAGGGCAAAAAAATTGCTATACCACAAAAATATAGTTTTTTTGCATTAATATTCCATGAAAAATGAAAATTACTCTAATACTTAATGGTAAAACAGAAGACGATTATATTATAAAAGGTTTTGTTACCTATGAACAACGTCTAAAGCATTACATTTCGTTCGAAACAATTGTAATTCCTGCATTGAAAAATACCAAAGCGCTAAGTATTGAACAACAAAAGCAAAAGGAGGGCGAGTTGATCTTTAAACAAATTCAAAATTCCGATAAACTGATTCTTTTGGATGAAAATGGTAAAGAATATAATTCTGTTTCATTCTCTGCATTTATTCAACAACAGATGAATTCTGGAATTAAAAATTTGGTGTTTGTTGTTGGCGGTCCTTATGGTTTTTCAGACGAAGTGTATAAACGTGCAAATGGAAAAATATCACTTTCAAAAATGACATTTTCACATCAAATGGTCAGATTGTTTTTTGCTGAACAATTATACCGTGCGATGACTATTTTGAAAAATGAACCATATCACCATCAGTAGATTCGAAAGGTTCAAAATTAAATTACTTTACTAGCTCTACTCCCTTATTTGTAAGTTTTACAAGTCTTTCTCTGTAAAGTGCGCCAACAGCTTTTTTGAAAGCTTTTTTACTGATCTGAAGTTTTGCTTTAATTTCTTCTGGTGAGCTATTATCGTTTAAAGAAAGAAAACCATTATCTTCTTTCATCATTTTTAAGATCCGCCATTTCACATCATCCACTAATTCGTATCCGCTTTTCTGAAGACTAAGGTCAATCTTATTGTCTTCTCGAACGCACTTAACAAACCCCTGAACTTTATCCCCGACACGAATTGCTTCGTAAATTTCATTTTTATAAATTAATCCGCTGTAACGGTTGTTAATTATGGCATTATAACCAAGGTCAGTTTCTGAATAAATTAAAAGCTCTACAATATCTCCTTCTCGAACTTCAATGTTTTCACGTTCAATGTATCTGTTAAGTTTTGCTGACGCAACTAGACGGTTAGTATCTTCATCAACATAAACAAAAACCACATAACTTTTGCCGGGATCCATTCTATTGGGTTGTTCACGAAAAGGAACAAGCAAATCTTTATCCATTCCCCAATCCAAAAATGCACCAATATTATTCACTTGTTTAACTTCTAAAAAAGCAAATGTATCTGCAGTGGCAAAAGGTTTAACAGTAGTTGCTATCAAACGGTCGTCCGAATCTCTGAATATAAATACATTTAAAAAGTCGCCAATTTTTGTTCCTTTTGGAACCCACTTTGTGGGCATCAAAATTTCGACATCACCTTCACGCAAGTAAATTCCAAATTCTAATTCTTTTACTACTTCTAGTTCGTTGTATGTTCCTACGTTTATCAATTTGAGTATGTTTTAATTTATTGAAAATTCCCTCCATTATTGTCATCATGTTTTTTTACTCCTTCGAGGACTGAAGTAACTAATGATAATATAAAACTAAAAAGTAGCGCCCACCAAAAGCCATCTACATGAAATCCGGTAACTAATTTTTCGGTAAGTAGGATCATTAACGCATTAATAACTAATAAAAATAAACCAAGAGTTATAAATGTAATAGGAATAGTTAACAGGACCATTATTGGTTTTACAACAGCATTTAAAAAAGCGAGTACTGCAGCTACTTTCAGCGCAATATAAAAGCTATTATCTTCAATGTGAATACCTTTTAAAATATAGGAAGAGATTAATACCGCAAGAGTTGAAATAATAAGTTGAATAATAAATTTCATAGAAATTAAATGTTTTTTACAAAGGTAATATTAAAATTGTTGGCTATTGAATCAGCACATTTTTGTCCGTCAATAGCGGCTGAAACTATTCCTCCCGCATATCCGGCACCTTCACCGCAAGGGTATAATCCTTTAATTTGTATGTGTTGTAAAGTTGCACTGTCGCGCGGGATGCGCACAGGAGAAGACGTACGCGATTCAACACCAACAATAACTGCTTCATTTGTGTAATAACCACGAAATTTTTTTCCAAATTCTATAAATCCTAATTGCAATCGTTTACCAATAGCATCAGGCAGTAATTGATGGAGTGGGGCTGATTTTACACCAGGTTGATAGGAAGTGTCGGGTAGGGAAGAGGATAGTCTGTTAGTTGTAAAGTCAACCAAACGCTGCGCGGGTGCTGTTTGAGTTTTGCCTCCTGCATTCCAGGCCATAGTTTCTAAAGCTTGTTGGTAACGCAATCCAGCTAATGGACCAAATTTCTGAAAAGCTACAAGATCTTCAGCTTCTGTGGTAACAACAATTCCAGAATTAGCAAAAGGATTATTTCGTTTGGATGGAGACCACCCATTTGTTACAATTTCTCCTGGTGCTGTTGCGCAAGGAGCAATTATTCCACCCGGACACATACAAAAAGAATATACACCTCGCCCTAATGCTTGATGAACTAAGCTATAGGATGCTGCAGGTAAATAATCCCGTTTCTTTTCTACTTCATTAATTGTACAATGATACTGCAATGAGTCAATTAATACTTGTGGATGTTCAACCCGAACTCCCATTGCAAATGTTTTACTTTCAATTAAAATGTTTTTTTTGTGAAGCAATTCAAATATATCACGAGCGCTGTGACCTGTTGCTAGTATAACTGAATCAGCAATATATTCGATATTTGTATTTGATTTCAGATCATGACAAACAACTCCTTTTATAGAGTTCTCTTTAATTATAAGATCAATTAAATGTGTATTGAAATGAACTTCTCCACCACTATTAATTATTGTTTGACGTATTGATTCTATAATGTTCGGAAGTTTATTTGTTCCAATATGAGGATGTGCTTCTATTAATATATTTTCATCTGCTCCATGGGCAACAAATACTTCTAATACTTTATTTACATCGCCACGTTTTGTAGATCGAGTATATAATTTTCCATCAGAATAAGTTCCTGCACCACCTTCTCCGAAACAATAATTTGAATGAGGATCAACAATATGTTCTTTATTGATTGCAGCCAGGTCACGTCTGCGGTCTTTCACATTTTTACCGCGTTCAAGTATTATAGGTTTAAATCCATTCTCGATTAATTGCAATGCAGCAAATAATCCTGCTGGTCCTGAACCAATTACTAAAACAGCCTTTTTACTGCTAACATCAGGGTAATTAATTTTGTACGATGCTGAATTTGGTTGTTCGTTGATGTAGATCTCTAGTTTTAAATTGATCTTAATATTTCTTGACCGCGCATCAATTGAACGTTTTAGTGTTTTTACTGCTGTTATATTTTTTGCAGAAGAAAATAATTGTTGTGCTGCGATTGATTTTATCAGATCATCATTGGCAGCTTCCTCAGGAGAGAGGACAAGGTTTAGTTCGTGTTTCATTTTATTGCGGCACGTATTTATCGTGCAAAATTTTAATGATTTTTATTGAAATTATCCTTCGAAAGTAAGAGAAATTAAAAAGACTTTTGATCTTAGCTTATCAACAGAATTGGAATATATGGTATTGTCCTTTATTAATAAATTAGTTGTCCCGAGTGTTAATTTACCTTCAATCGCGAACTTAAAATATTGCAAATAAAACTCCGCCCCGGCACCTACTTCATAAGAAAAATCATCACGTTTTAATTTTACAATTTGTTCACTAATATTTGTACTGTTATTTATTTTTCTCTTCGATGCAAGATCCAAACTATAGCCTCCGCCAGCAAGAATGTAGGCGCCAAAGTTGTTTACACGTTTTGAACGTAATTTTAAGTCCAATGGAAAATTCAGGAAAGTCGATTCAATCTTTTTTGATCTAGTGATCGTATCTTGACCTTCAAAATAGTATTGCAAATTTCGTTCAGCAAAAGAAAGATTAGGAACAAAGCGCAATGTTACATATTTATGCAATCGAAGTTCAGAGACAATACCCAAATTGAAGCCATATTTAGGCGAAGAAGTTACTGTTTTAAGAGAATCAAATCGTTCAAAATGACTGGCAGGAGTGATAAGGAAATTTGCACGGTTTACTCCAATCGTAAAACCAAAATGTAATGGTTCGCTATAGTAATTGGTTAAATTGCCTCTTTCATTTGGATCTTGTGCTTTTGAAAAAAGAACGAAGAAGACAAAAGTAAATGTGAAGATATATTTAAGTATAGTTTTCAAA